>JBGTNL010000083.1:0-4146 GCA_041743085.1 Flavobacteriaceae bacterium | reverse complement strand
GAAACTATCGGGACAGCGGTGGACGTGCAAGGGGCTGCAACAAATGGCACAGCTCAGGGCGATATATAAAAGCGGAAAATGGAACGAAATCACCGAAATATGCCAAAAAGCAGCTTAAAGGGAAATTTGTCGTACACCCCTTGATATAGTAAATGGAATACAAGTTTTCTGGATTGGTCGACTTCAGCTGCTGTGCGAACCATTCGTCTTACTCATTCCTTTAAAACCGCGTCCCATCTGTCTGACCGCTCTTTGGGCGTGGTCTCTTCAATGCGAGTCGCAATAGTCCAGACGTGACCGGCTGGATCCATTATCCAGGCTATCCTGTCACCCCAAAACTGATTCTGTGGTTGAACGATAACTATGCCACCATTTTCAATGGCTCGTTCTATTGTTTTGTCTACATCTTCGACATAAACGAAAATAACAACTGGAGAACTCCCGTCAGCTTTAGGCGCGCGGCTTGGCAGACTGGGCCATTCACCTTCGATCATTATCATCTCATTACTAATTGTCAGTAACGCATGGACCATCGTATTATCGGGGCCCATTCGTCTATTGAGTTCAACCGCACCAAATGTCGCTAAGCAAAAATCAATTTCTGCGGCACCGTCCTTGCATACCAATCTAGGAATGATGCATGACGAGTTGTCTGGAATTCCTTTTACCTTATTTGCCATTTTTTCGTAATTTATATTGTCACGGTTCTGCCCAATTACCGCCAACGTAGACGTATAAGCGCAGTGCGGGCTCGGAGCCCTTCGGCGTTCACATTTTCGTTATTTTCTTAAGGTTGGAATTGTAGAATTTATGCGGGTCTGCCCGTATTGCGTTTATACATTGTTAGCCACTGGCTTTCCACTTTTTACTTGGTTTTCCGATGTATTCATTTCAGTTCGGATTGAGCGTTGGCAAGACATACTCTTTTGCAATTTTGGGTGGCGTGGTGGCATTGAGCGAATTGCAAATGTGTATGGCTTTGAGCGTGGGCTTTTTTCTACTTAAATATTAATTCAGTTAGTATTTTTTTTATGTCCAAATGATTGGCGGACTGTACTGTTTTGGAATTGATAGAAACCAAGTCAATCCAATCCATTATTTTTTTCTTTTCTGTTGTTTTTTTATTCCAATATTCCGAAAGTTCGATTGAAGATGTGTTTATTAAAATATCAAGAACTTCTCCAATGTTTCTGAACAACCTTATGTAAATTTTCGGGATATTGTCATAGATTTTATTATCAATTGTAAACGATTCTTGTCCTCCAGAACTGAACATATCTCTTACATTTCTATTGACAATGGATTGGCGAGTTACAAGCCAAATGGCCACTCTTGCAAATTTATCTTGACCATTCCCAAATATTTCTGGGAAATATACCATACTTCTATCTCGAAGTTCAGATTTTTCTCTTTGGGTCAAGTCGTTATAGTGTTTAATTATAAGATTACTCGCATTGCCAACATCTTGGTTAATCCACCATAAATCTTGTCCAGCTTTTAATTTGCTTTTGTAGTAATCAGTTATTGGTTTAATCGGATTCTTTTTTTTCCTTAAAGTGTCGTATGAAGTATTGATTTTATCAAAAATGGTTTTGCCATTTTCCAAATTCATATCAATCAAATATCTTGGCGAATGGGTTACAACAACTTCTGAAAGGCATTCCTCATATGGTCTGCAACGAAATTCAATTGGATTGGCCAATTTACCGAACAGCATGTAAATTCGGTCAACATCATCTACTCTTGTCGATTCCAAAACACTATTACCAGTTGTTTTCCAATGATTTTGAGTTGTGGTTTTAACTTCAATACCGAAAAATCGTTTGGCTACAATATCAGGGAATTTTTGTCCACCAATAAGCTCAATAGAGTTTTCAAATTCAGAACCAATAGCCAAATTGGACATTACGTCGCAAACGTAAGGTTCTAGTTTATTGCCCGTTAATTTTTCTACAACCCTTGGTGATTTTACGGCGTGTACATTTAATTTTGATATTGTTGAATTTAACAGTTTGTTGAAGTCCTCTTGACTTGGTTTGGGATTAACTGATACTACCATATTATTTTTTAAAATATAAATCCCAAACTTGCTCTATTCTTTTTGCCAAGTTGTAAGCTAGAAGTGGTGGAACAGCATTTCCAATTATCTTATATGCCTTGGATGGACTTACTAAAAATGAACCTTTGCGACCGTTTTTGCTCTCAATTACGAAATCATAATCGGGCGGAAATGTTTGAATCAATGCACATTCTCTTGGTGTCAAACGTCTTTCTTTTAAGCCTTTTGAAAGTTCATTGGTCAAAATCCCACCGTTTTTCTTTGAAAGCCTTCTAAATTCAATATTTCCGTGATGTTCAGCTCGGATTGTAGGGCTTATGCCGTCTGGTTTTATTTCTATTTGACCTTGGCAATGTTTGCCCATAAATTTTGCCTTTGAATAAAATTTTTGGGAAAGGTCTTTTGTTTTTGCTGGTTCTTCCAAATTCTCAAACAGTTCTTTTAAATCAACGTGGCGTTTTAAATCTTGTCCGTCAGTCGTATAGGCGTGCGTGGGTTTTGGGTAAGGATTGTATTTATCTGAAATGATTTCTTGTTCTAATTGTTCAAGTGCGGATTTTTTGAGTGCAGATTTTTTTATGCCAATAAAAAATACACGCTCTCTTGATTGTGGAACGCCATAATCGGCTGCGTGAAGCACACGAGGATTTAAAACCAAATAACCATTGTCTCCAGCGGATGAAAAGTCATTTTGGATTATTTCTTTGACATTTGAAAGATTGACAAGTCCTTTTACATTTTCTGCGATGAATATTTTTGGTTTCGTGATTTCAACGACCTGTTTCATCCACATATAAAGTTGACCGCGAGTTTCTTCGGTTGCCGTATTTTTTGTATTGAATTCGCCTTTGTGGTTCTTGTGTGAATTCAGTCCCTTTCTTTTTCCGGCTACGCTAAAGTCTTGACAAGGAAAACCTCCAGTTACGATGTCAATTCCTTCGGGGAAGACTGCTGTTCCGTTTTGGTGCATTTTAACCAAATCCACGATGCTATCCGTTTGGTAATCTTCTGAATTATGCCCTCGTTTTGAAAAATAATTTACCCAAGCATTTCTTGCATCAATCAAAATATCGTTAGCGAAAACCGTTTTAAACCTTGTTTTTTCAAGATGGACAAAATTGTTTTCCAACTTTTGGTTTATGAATTCTGGATTTAAAATTTCGTTTACAGATGATGCTAAAACGGAAAAATTGCCCTCGAAACCCAAATCCATTCCACCACAGCCCGAAAAGAGGGAAAGTACGTTTAGTGTCGATTGTTCTTGGGATTTTTGTTTATCGAGTTTGTTTTTTTCGTAAAACTTAACGGCAAGTTGTGGTTCTGCAACTATGCTCGTGTTTTCTGATTCTTCTTGAAATGTTCGCATAGTTTAGTTTTGGACTGGGTGTGATTTGAGATATTTGATTTTCTTTTCCGCTACTTTTAGGACTTTGGTTGCACAATCCTCGTCCGCTATTTCATAAGCGATTTGGTCGCTCATAAATTGAATTAACAACTCGTCTTTGTCCAATTTTAGGATTTCGGCAAGTCGGTTTAGCATTTCTTTTGTGGGTTTACGTTCATTCCTTTCAATTTTGCTCAAAATTGCTTGGTCAATATTGACATAAGCTGAAACTTGCCTTAAAAGAAGTCCGAGTGTTTGTCTTTTGTTCCTTAAAATTTGTCCGATTGTTTCCATTTGAAAATGTTTACTTGACAATAAGTGTCAAATATAATTTTTCAAATCGGATAAATCAATATGATTATCGATAAATTTTGAGCGTGGCGAAATTTTAGCTCTTTTGGTTTTTAGAGCGTTGGCATTGTGCGGTGGGAAAAACCGAAAGTGCTAAAATGTGCGGCAGGCTTTTTTCCGTTGATTTTGAATGGGAGCGAGATGTTTGTTCAGCTTGTGGCTAACGGTTTAGCGTCGAGTAGACAAGGGGAATTTCACCCCAAGCCTCTCGCAGAACCGTACGTGATAGTCTCCCATCATACGGCTCTTCTAACTTGATATACGAAGATAGCTCATCCTTTTTCAAGTTGGCAGACCGTGTATCAAATCAGCCCATCCCTTTGCTCCATTTCCATTACAGAAACTTCAACAC
>JBGTNL010000082.1:0-8589 GCA_041743085.1 Flavobacteriaceae bacterium | reverse complement strand
GTGTTGAAGTTTCTGTAATGGAAATGGAGCAAAGGGATGGGCTGATTTGATACACGGTCTGCCAACTTGAAAAAGGATGAGCTATCTTCGTATATCAAGTTAGAAGAGCCGTATGATGGGAGACTATCACGTACGGTTCTGTGAGAGGCTCGGGGTGAAACTCCCCTTGCCTACTCGACGCAGAGACGTTACCAAAGTTCAAAAAGTGAGTACGCCCCTGTGGGTTTTGTGAAAGGATTCCGCCCTTGTAATTTTTGGACCCTCAAAAGATTTTATTACATTTAGTAAAATCAAAAAATGCCCCTTCGATAATGGCATAATCCACCCATATGAATCGCAGAGAAATCATAAAACAGCTAGGTGTTTTTCCAATAGCCGACAGTCTTCTAGCCAGTGAATCTATCCTTGGTAATGCCTTCAAAGAATTTTCGCCCATTTTCACCGGCCCATTCTCGGGCGACCAAACTATATACGATGCCATTGGGGTAGTCCCTATTATCAATTGTAGGGGTACATTTACCATCCTCGGCGGGTCTACCGAAAGACCGGAAGTGTTAAAAGCCATGGAAGCTTCCTCCGGATATTTTGTTCAATATGATGAACTGGCCTTCGGAATCGGCCAACGTCTTGCAGAATTGACCAAGGCCGAATGGGGTATGGTATCAGCCGGTTGCGCTGCGGGCTTAAAACATGTGACTGCCGCCTGTATATCTGGTGGGAATCCTGAAAAACTCCTTAAAATACCTGATTTGAGCGGACTGGAAAAAACAGAGGTCATCTCGCCTCGTTATTCCCGCAATGTATATGACCATGGCATTCGCAATATCGGTGTCACAATGATAGATGTAGATTCTCCGGAAGAAATGGAACGGGCCATAAATTCCCGTACGGCAATGATCTATGTCAACTCTGAGCTGAATTCGGCTCCCGGTCAACCGTTTTCATTGGAGGTGATTCACCAAATAGCAAAACCAAAAAACATACCCATATTAGTGGATGCGGCGGCAGAGAATTTGACCATTCCATGTGTGCACCTGGAGCGGGGCGCTACGGTTGTGGCCTATAGCGGAGGAAAGGCCATTTGCGGCCCACAATGCGCCGGTTTGTTATTGGGAGATAAAGATCTACTTATGGCAGCATGGCAGGCAAGTTCACCACACCATGGTCCCGGTAGGGACAACAAGGTAGGTAAGGAAGAAATGCTGGGTATGCTGGCTGCGGTTGAGGCCTGGACAACCCGGGATCATGAGGCGGAATGGAACACATGGCTCACATGGCTTGAAGAAATCTCGGTGCAGGTATTAAAAATTAAAGGGGTAACTACGGAAGTGGAGCAGCCAAAAGGGCTCTCCAATCTCGCACCCCGACTAGTCATAAAATGGGATTCCGATAAATTGCATATAACTGGGGAAGAGATAGCCGAGGAGGTAGCCCGAAATAAGCCCAGGATCGCCATTGGGGCCGGTAGTAAAGATGGGCTGACATCAATTAATATCACCCCCAGTCAAATGCGTCCCGGTAACGCAAAAACTGTTGCCGATCGCCTCTATGGCATTTTTTCACAAAAGCGCAGTCCTCGCTCCGATAAAATGACCCCCCCCAAGGTTAATGTCACTGGACATTGGGAGGTGGAAATGGAATTTTTCACCAGCAAAAGCACGCATGTTATGTTCCTGGAGCAAGATGGTAATTGGATTCAGGGAACACACAAAAGTGATTTTTCTACCCAAGAAATTGCCGGCATGATCGAAGGCGATGAGCTGAAACTTCGTAGTAACTATCGAATTCCGGGAGATTCAGTCAATTATTGGTTTTCTGCCAAGGCTTCTGATGATACACTTACGGGCTCTGTATTTCTGGGGGAATATCTTACCGCCAAATTCACGGCCAAACGTTCAAAATATAAAAAAGAACACAAGCGGATTGTGATTCCGGGCGGACCTCCCTTGGCCACTTAATAGCGATAAATCAGATTTAATCTTTTACATCATGCCAGACCAAAGCGGATTGCTTCCCAAACGTTTTATCCTCCTACTCCTTTTTCTATTGCCATTGCTAAATCTGCAAGCTCAAAAGTTGGATATTCTACTCAAGGGCGGGCATCTCATAGACTCAAAAAATAGTATGGATGGGCCCATGGATGTGGGCATACGAGATGGCAAAATTGCCGAAGTAGCGAAGAATATTTCTGAGAAAGGTGCAGAGAAGGTTATTAATGTTAGCGGATTGTATGTTACCCCTGGCCTCCTGGATATGCACGTTCACGTCTTTATGGGAAATGAGCCCGGTGCCTATATTGCGAACGGCACTACCAGTGTAATGCCCGATGGTTATACTTTTAGGGCCGGAGTAACGACCGTTGTAGATGCCGGCTCTTCCGGATGGAGAAATTTCCCACTTTTCAAAGAGCAGACAATAGACAAGGCCAAAACCAGGGTATTGGCCCTACTCAACATCGTCGGCACAGGAATGCGAAGTAGGTTTGAAGAACAAGATGTGTCGGATATGAATCCGGTAATGACTGCTCTAAGTATAAAGAAATTATATCCTGATATCCTGGTCGGTATCAAAGCAGCCCACTATTGGGGCGACTTTACGCAGGTAGATCTTGCTGTTGAGGCTGGCAAATTGGCCGGTGTCCCTGTAATGGTCGATTTTGGAGAACATGATCCTCCAAATTCCATCGAAGCACTTTTTATGGAACACCTTCGCCCGGGTGATATTTTTACACATACCTATTCACATGGCCCTACCCAACGGGAAACAATAGTTGATGAAGACGGGAAATTAAAACCCTTCATACTTAAAGCACAGCAGCGAGGTATTGTTTTTGATTTGGGACATGGAGGCGGCGCTTTCACCTGGCGACAGGCCGTTCCTGCTACCCAACAGGGCTTTAAAGCGGATGTTGTTAGCACCGATTTGCATACCCAGAGTATGAATGCCGGGATGAAGGACCTGAGCAATGTTTTATCAAAATTTATGGCCCTGGGCGTTTCCTTGCCCGATGCTATTTCTCGGGCTACCTGGGCCCCCGCCCAGGTAATCGGCAGACAAGATCTGGGGCATTTGAGTGTGGGAGCCGAGGCCGATGTGGCGGTTTTCAATTTGCGAGATGGTGATTTCGGTTTTCTGGATGTTCGCCGCATGAAAATCAAGGGAAAAAGCAAATTGCAAACTGAACTTACGATTCGGGCCGGTAAAGTTGTCTGGGACCTGAATGGACTGGCAGCAATGGATTTTGAAAAGTAGTTATCTGTCCAAAGTGGGTTATTTTTTTACAGAGTAGTAAGGCATGTAGTATGGTTTTAAATACGGCAATTAAAAATATAATCAGAATCCTCCTATTAGTTACATCGTTTGTGGCTCAAGCACAGGAAATAGATCTCTTAATCAAAAACGGACATGTTTTTGATGCAAAAAATAATCTTGATACTGTACTGGACATTTCAATTAAGGACGGGAAAATACTTGAGGTGGCCCCCAATATCACGCTTGAAAATGCCAAAAAAGTTGTTGATGCCGCCGGTCTCTATGTATGTCCTGGCTTAATTGACATTCATACACATGTTTTTGTGGGTACTAAGGCGAACAAATTTGCGGATGGCAACAATAGTTTGTCTCCTGATGATTTTAGCTTTAAGGCAGGGATTACCACAGTTGTTGATGCCGGAACTTCCGGTTGGCGAAATTTTCCACTGTTTAAAACCCAGGTAATCGACCAGTCCAAAACGCGAATTTTGGCCTTTTTGAATATAGCCGCTTCAGGAATGACGGGAGATTCTGCCCAGCAAGATCTTAGTGAAATGGATGCTGAAAAGACAGCAGAAATAATTCAGAAGTATGCCGATATTATTGTAGGTGTTAAAATCGGTCATTTTGATGGAGATTCGTGGGCTCCTTTCGATAGGGCACTCGAAGCCGGGTCGAAAACAAATAGGCCTCTATTTGTAGAATGCCACTTACCCCGGTATACTTTAAAAGACCAGCTAGATCGTATGCGTCCTGGAGATATTATAACGCATTCTTTTGAAAATATCTCCGAACGAACACCCGTAGTTGACAAAGAAGAAAATGTTTTGCCGTACGTATTTGAAGCTAAAGAGAAAGGTATTCTGTTTGACGTAGGCCACGGAGGTGCGGGTTTTTGGTTTAATCAGGCGATCCCTGCAATGGAGCAGGGTCTTTGGCCAAATTCCTTTGGAACTGATCTACACCGATTCAGCATGAATGCAGGGATGAAAGATATGTTAAACGTTATGTCTAAGTATTTAAGCATGGGGATGCCATTAAAGGACGTGCTCCTGAGAGGAAGCTGGAATCCGGCCCAGGCCATTAAACGGGAAGACCTGGGACATCTGAGTGTTGGGGCTGAAGCCGATATTGTTCTACTAAGTTTAAAACATGGCAAATTTGGTTTTGTCGACGCTAGAAACAACCGAATTACGGGAGATCAAAAATTAGAGGCAGAACTTACTATCCGGGCTGGGAAGGTTGTATGGGATTTGAACGGGCTGTCGGCAAAGACCTATGAGAAGCAATGAAACGGACATAAAATCTTTAAGTTTGGTGCAATCAATTAACAAAAAAACAATTGATCACGCATGAATATTGGTTCAAGAAATTTAGGGCTGTATTTTTCCAAAGTCTTCGCAATTCTATTGCTGGGATTGAGTCTTTACCAATGCGACACAGAAGGATATCTGCCATTAAGTGATCCGGACAACGGCGGACTTTTCCTTCCGGATAATTTTGAGGCCCTGGTTGTGGTAGACAGCATTGGACGCACCAGGCATATTGCTGTAAGCGAGGAGGGTGATATTTACGCACAATTAAGTAACTCAAAGGACGGAAAAGGAACAATTGCCCTTCGAGACAATGATAATGATGGCAAGGCCGACAGCATAGTCCACTTTGGCGATTATCCTGATAAAGGTCGTTCCGCTACAGGCGTTACTATCCATGATGGATATCTCTATACGAGTACCCAAAGAATGGTTTATAGAAATAAATTAACCGCTGGAGAATTAGTACCCACAAGTGAAACGGAGGTGGTATTCACAGATATGGAAAAAAATATTGACAGGAATTGGCATGCCACTAAACCTCTGGCCTTTGATAATAAGGGCAATATGTATATCCCTTTTGGCTCTCCCTCCGATGCCTGTCAGGACATGGAAAAATACGGTCCGGTTGGAATTCCAGGAGGAAAAGGGCTGGATCCTTGCCCAGAACTTGAAACCCAGGCCGGAATTTGGCGGTTCGATGCTGACAAGATTGGCCTTACCCAAGCAGATGGAGCTAAATTTGCCACCGGTATCAGAAGTGTAGTAGGAATGGAATGGAACCCGAAAGACGAAAGTCTATATGCCGTAGGGAATGGAATTGATAACTTTCATACCATATTTCCCGAGCTGTATACCTCCTGGCAGGCAGCCATGTTACCTTCAGAGACCCTGATGAAAGTGACGGAAGGCTCAAACTACGGATGGCCCTACGCCTACTACGATCAGCTACAACAAAAAAATGTTTTACAGCCTGGTTACGGAGGCGACGGAAATGTAGTGGGTAGGGCAAGTGAATTCGATGATCCCGTTATCGGTTTTCCGGGGCATTGGGCCCCGATGGATGTCATGTTCTATCACGGTGATCAATTTCCCGAACGGTATAACAATGGAGTCTTCATCGCCTTCCACGGTTCTACAGATCGCCCACCCTACCCACAAGCCGGATTTATCGTCTGTTTTGCACCTTTCGATGCGGAGGGAAAATCTTCGGGTGCATGGGAAGTTTTTGCGGATGGTTTTACGAGAGTGGACAAAGTATGGAATACCAGCGATGCGGTTTATCGACCTATGGGTTTATCCACCGGTCCCGATGGTTCACTTTATATCAGTGAATCAAATAAAGGAAAAATATGGCGGGTGATGTATAAAGGGGACCGAGATGAATTTGGGGAGGCCGAATTGGCATCCATGGAAAAAAGAAAATCGAGAGATTATATAAGAACTCCAATAGAAGGTCGGGATCTTAGAGAGGATGGCGATACTTATAGTGGTAGAATATTATACAATACCTATTGTGCGGCATGTCATCAGAGAAACGGCGAAGGAGATAACAATCGCTTCCCCCCTCTTGTTGCCTCCGATTGGGTAAGTGGCGATGAAGACCGTTTGATCGATGTCGTTCTTAATGGGATGCAGGGGGATATTGAAGTTAATGGGAGGACGTATAATGGCCTGATGCCGCAGAACAGACATTTGGATGATTTTGCCGTTTCGTCAATTTTGACCTATATCAGGAAAAGGTTCGGCGATGAGGCCCCATCGGTAAGTGCTTCGAAGGTTAGTGAAATTCGTGCTGCCACCGCCGATGAATAATGACTTAATTCAAATAAATTTAATGAAACCAAATCGTATGCAAATGAGATCCACCCTTACCTCTATATTGGTGATATGCCTGTTTTCCTCCGCACAAACGTCGCAGGCCCAGCATTCCCCCAGTAAAATTTACAACCTTTTGATCGGTACGTATACCAAACCGGGCAAAAGCGATGGTATATACGTATATGAATTCAATAGCGAAACGGGCGAATTCAACTACAAGGCTGAGGCTGCTGGCATTAAGAACCCCTCTTTCCTGACTATTTCCAGGGACCGAAAACATGTCTATTCCGTTAGTGAGCTGGGTGATGGGGAAGGGAGTATAAGCGCGTTTTCCTTTGATGCGCCTTCAGGAAAACTCGATTTTCTAAACAGTGAAAGTTCGGGCGGCAATGGCCCCTGTTATGTATCTGTGGATGACAAAAAGAAATATGTCTTCAGCGGCAATTATGGGGGTGGAAGTGTAGCTGCCATACCCATAAAAGAAAATGGTTCTTTGGGTTCGGATATTCAATCTATTCAACATGAAGGTAATAGTATAAATAAAGGTAATCAGGACAAACCCCATGTACATGCGGCAGTTTTATCCAAGGATAATCGGTATCTGTTTGTCCCCGACTTAGGAACCGACAAAGTGAATATATATAAGGTTGATATTACCAATTCCAAACCGTTAACTGCCTCAGAGCCGGCTTTCATAGGTGTCAAAGCTGGAAGCGGACCACGGCATTTCACATTTCATCCGCAGGGCAAATTCGCCTATCTCATTCAAGAAATGACAGGTACGGTAACGGTCTTCAATTATGAGGATGGAAAGCTGAACTTCGAACAATCTGTCAATATGCCTCCTGTTGGTTTTACGGGTAAGATAGATGCCGCCGATATCCACATTTCCCCGGATGGCAAATTTCTTTACGGATCCTTACGCGGTGATTTAAACGAATTGGTGATCTATGCTCTTGATGAGGCCGGAAAATTAACCTATTCAGGTCGTCAGTCTACCCTGGGTAAGACCCCCAGGAATTTTGTGATAGACCCTTCGGGAAATTTTTTGCTGGCGGCCAATCAAAATAGTGATTCGATTATTATTTTCAAACGCGATCATAAAACGGGATTGCTTCGGCCAACGGGTAAAAAGATTTCTATTGAATCCCCGGTATGTTTAAAATTCGCACCGATAGAATAGACAAGGATTCGGGGCCGTCGTTCCGTACAAATCTTTGAAAGGTCGGGCGGCGATGTGCAAATTTCGGGCGGAATCAGATGTGTAACTTAAAATAGTACTAATGAAAAACAGAACCAGTAGGAGAGAATCTTTTAAGAAAATAGGAATGGGCCTTGCCGGACTTTTCGGTATAGGAACTATGAGTGCCATGAAAAGGGACGACGTTGCCCGAAAAGAAGTAGTGGGCGAAATCGTAAAGGACCAGGACATACCAATGTTCTCAGGGTCGGTGAAGCATGGTAATACTTTATATGTTTCCGGGAAAGGCGCCCAATTTGAAGGGGATATGAAAACACATACAGACTTCGTACTTAAGGAACTTGAAGCAGAGCTGATAAAGAATGGTTCTTCTATGGAAAAAGTGTTAAAAGTGAACGTATATCTAGCGGATATAGCAGATTTCAAGGCAATGAACGAGGTCTATCGAGGCCGTTTCGGAAAGAATCCCCCAGTACGGACTACCGTAGCGGTCTATGGCGGGGTACCGGGTATTTCATTGGTGGAAATGGACTGCATAGCGGCATTGTAATTAAATTTAAGTGTTTATATGGATTTTGAACACTCTCTTATAATTTAACCCTTAAGTATACCTCGAGAGGCCCGGCACAGGTTTCGCCGGTTTTATTGGTGAAACCCCATTTTAATAATCCCGCTTTTTAGCGGGAGCGGTTAAAATGGATGGTTGAACTAACCCCGCTTTTTCAGCGGGGTCTAGGTTTAATACCTCGACCCTTGGGTCGATTCCTTCTATTGGGTCCAGGGCTTGCCCTGGGGTTTAAGGCCATTTATTTCGACCTAAAGGTCGAAAAACGAAATTCCGTCATTTGGATTCCCGCTTTTGCGGGAATGACATTTCCGCAGCAAGCTGCGAGGAATTCTTTTCGCTTAAAAAGAACGGCAAATGGAACAGGTATGGCCTAATCTCCGTCATTACTTGTTAAGTTCTCTAAAACGGCCGTTTTATGGCACCATGCTAAAGAT
>JBGTNL010000081.1:0-83897 GCA_041743085.1 Flavobacteriaceae bacterium | reverse complement strand
ACCTCCCCTCTTGCATCCGACGAACGAAGAGAGAGGAATGCACAAGGTCGGAATTGCCTTTTCGCAATTCCGGGCGGGGCAAAATATAAAATTTCGGTTTTTGGCCCAGAGGCCAAAATGAAACCGGCGAAACCTGTGCCGAGCCTGTTGAGGTATACCCCTGTAGCTTGCTCCTTTAAGAAATTCTTTATTACTTATAATTTATACTATTGTTGTCCGGTAATACCAAAACTGCAAGTATATTGGGCGTTCCCATTATATTTGTTATCCAAGGGCTTGCTTTTCATACATTGCCAACAAGTATGAACGTATCTTTGGCCCTGAATCAACTATATGATTTTCAGTTGGTTATAATCAAGTCTTACGTCTTATGTCTTTTAGCGCAGCGGTCTTACCTCTTTAACCGGACATTAGTGAATTTATACATTGATATAGTATCTTTATGCAATGACGGAAAAATCAACTTCTTTCTCCATTAAACATTGGTCGGATGACGATAAACCACGGGAAAAATTGTTGTACAAAGGGAGGTCCGTGCTGTCGGACGCCGAACTCATAGCAATCCTTATTGGTTCGGGGAGTACAAAAGAAAGCGCGGTGGAACTTTCCAAACGGATTCTTGCCTCTGCTGGTAATAATCTTAACGAGCTGGGGAAACTAACTGTGAAACAATTGATGAAATTTAATGGTATCGGTGAGGCTAAGGCTATATCCATAGTCGCAGCCATGGAGATTGGCCGAAGAAGGAGAGATGGGGCCCCCCGGAAGATAACCAAGATCGGCAGTAGTAAAAATGCATTTGATCTGCTGCAACCCTCTATGGGAGAGTTACCGCACGAGGAATTCTGGATTGTATACCTTAATAATTCTAATGGGGTTATGCACACGGCCCAGCTGAGTAAAGGCGGCATCACAGGAACGCTGGTAGATATTCGCCTTGTCATGAAGCAGGCCTTAGAGTTTGGAGCTGTGGCCTTGATACTCGCGCACAACCATCCTTCAGGGGCACTAAAACCCAGCGCGGCCGACAAGGAAATCACCCTAAAATTAAAAACGGCTGCGGAGGCCATGGATATTAAAGTTTTGGATCATTTAATAATTACCGGACAAGGGTATTTTAGTTTTGCGGACGAGAAATTACTTTAGTAAACAGTAAACAAGTAAACAGTAAACAGTAAACAGTCAGCAGTTTGCAGTAAGCGGCGCAAAATTCATTTCTTGTTTCTTGTTTAAAAAAGTTTCAAGTTTAACACAATTCTCTTAAAGCAAACTGAAAGTTGAAATCTGAAACTTTAAACCGGCCAGGCAGTAAGCAACAATGGTTCATAATTTTAACGATCGAGCACCTAAATATAGAAACCGAAATCTATAATCTAATATCTAAAATCTTGCATGCTACTGATCTATACCCATAAAATAACGCCCCGCTTCGGTTATATAATGAAACACATATTTACCAGAATGCTGGGCATTGAAATTTCCTACTCCACTAAAGTGGAAGATTTTATAAAGCACAAGGGACCTAAGATCACCTATACGAAACAACCTTTACAGAACGAATTTTTTGTTAGAAGTAACGACCTTCTATTTGAGCAGGGCATCAATGACCTCCAAATAACCATCGGGGACTGGGACGGGGTGCCTTGTTTTTTCGGCACAGGGGAACGCAGCAATTTGCCCTATGATATTTTTTCCGCCGGTTTTTACCTTCTAAGCCGCTATGAGGAATACTTGCCACATGTAAAGGATATTCATGGCAGATTTCCACCTTCGGAAAGTTTGGCGTATAAGGGCAAATTTTTAAAACAACCGGTAGTTGATATTTGGGTTTATAAAATGTTAAATAAACTCTTGGGGCGTTTTCCCGACCTGGCCTATAAAAGGAAGGAGTATGAATATACGTCCGTGATAGACGTTACTACGTCACATTGCTTTGCCCACAGGGGGTTCGTCCGTAGCCTGGCGGGTTTTTCCCTAGATTTGGGCACCTTTAGATTAAGGCGTGTGGCACAACGGATCAGGGTTTGGTTTAATCCTGGAAAAGATCCCTACAATAATTTTTTATGGTTGATCGCATTGCACAAAACACACAAGATAAAAAGCATATTCTTTTTTCAGTTTGCGGAATATTCAACCTACGACAAAAACGTATCTCCCAACAGTAATAAATTCAAACATCTTATAAAATCCGTGGCCGACTACAATAAAGTTTCATTGGCGGCGTCCTACAGTTCGTTTAATGACAACAACCTCCTAAAAGAGGAGAAAAAAAGACTTTCCGATGTCCTTAACAGGCCGGTCACAAGCTCCAGATTACGGTATAACAGGGTAGATGTCCCGAAGACATACCGCAATCTGGTCGAGGCAGAATTTACGGATGATTATACTATGGGGTATACCCATGAACTCGGCTTCAGGGCGGGTACCAGCTTTCCCTTTTATTTTTATGATATCAGCCTGGAAGTACAACACCCAATAAAAATTCACCCTTTTGCAGTGCACGACTACGCTTTGATCAATTTGAAAACGGAAGCGGACATTCTCCGTAAAATAGAAGATTTATACCTGGAGGTAAAAAGGGTACATGGAAACCTGATCACCATTTTCTCCAATGAATTGTTGGGGGGAACGCAGCGGGTGAAATGGTTGGAACTTTACGCCAAAATGATACAGAAGTGCCATGTATAGCGGAGTTGTCACAGATGTCTTCTTCGATCTGGACCATACCCTATGGGATTTTGAAAAAAACTCAGCGCTTACCTTTAAAAAAATATTGCAGGAACATAAGGTCAAGGTTGGTCTCAGCCAATTTTTGGAGGTCTATGTGCCTGTTAATTTATCGTATTGGAAGCTATACCGGGAAGAAAAAATAAAAAAGGAGGATCTGAGATACCAGAGGCTTAAAACTACATTTGATACACTTCAATTTATCATTGAAGATGACACCATTCATTCTTTGTCCACAGACTATATTCAGCATCTTTCTTCTTTCAATCACTTGTTACCCAATACTATTGAAATTCTCGACTATTTAAGGCCGAAATACAAATTGCATATTATTACCAACGGATTTCAGGAGATACAGGAGAAAAAAATGAAAAGCGCGGGGATAATGGATTATTTTGATCAGATAGTAAATTCTGAAATGGCAGGAGTTAAAAAACCCAATCCGCTCATATTTAAATTGGCGCTAAAAAAGGCCAATGTGCTCCCTGAAAAGGCTATAATGGTAGGAGATAATATTGAGGCAGATATCCTTGGAGCGCAGGCCGTTGGTTTCCATACCCTTCATTTTAACGCCCATAACGAACCACTGCACGAGTATTGCAAAATGATTCACGATCTGGGTGAAATAAAAATGTATTTATAGAGTTATGTAAGGGATAACATTATATTGATACCATAAAGAATGGTTACCAACCTATACATGACCATTTAAAGCGGTATAAACAAATGAAGAATATCACAAAGTACATCGCAACAGTGCTTTTAAGCATTGGTCTGGTATCATCTTGCTCGGAAAGGCAAGATTTTGATCAATACGACGATATCAGTGTTACTCCTACAATTGAAGGCAGCGTTCTATATGTGGAATCTCCTGAAAGTATAATAAATCAGATTGTTGGTGTAAATTTTTTCTCCCAGAATTTCAATTTTGACGCCTTTAGTGAAGATTTTATCGCGGAAAGGGTGCTGGACGGTATTGTTACCTATGAGGTTGAAAATACAACAAGCAAGGAATTGGATATTACCGTTGAATTCCTAGATGACGGAGGTACTGTATTAGACACTGAAACATTTGCAATAGATCCTGCCCCAACCGCTATTTTGAGGAGAGATATTGCCTATGGCGGTATTTCCGGGCGTAGTATAGATATCATAAGGAATACTTCGAGCATCCGGGTGAGCGCTCAAAATCGGGGAGACAATAGCAGCGTCTCCAGTCTCCCGGACCCCAAAATTATTTTGCGCTCCAGCGCCAAATTAAGGATCCGCCTAAAATGAGAAATCTCAAGATCGTCCTTATAGCCCTTTTTTGGGGATATACTACCTTGTACGCACAGAACAAACAACTGCTATACGACTTTACCGAGATTCCCCAGGCATTGATGGTAAATCCGGGGATGCAGACAACGTATCAATGGTATGCGGGAATTCCGGCACTATCCGGAATTTCTTTTCAGGCCGGGTCTAGTGGTATAACGGTACACGATATTTTTGCGGATGACGGTATCGATATAAACGATAAGATTCGGGACAGAGCCATTTTTGGGATGAAGATCACCGATGAATTGAGTGGAACTTACCAAATAGAGCTGCTTAGCGGAGGTTTTAGAGCAAAATATAAGCCAACGGACTTTTATTCCTTTGGGATTTACCATGAGGGGGATGCAATTGCGTATTGGCCTAAGGACCTTGCAATCCTGGCCTACGAAGGTAATGCTGATATGTTGGGAAGGAGGTTTAACCTGAGCCATTTGAAAACAAGGGGTGAAGTATTGAATGTGTTCCATTTCGGAGTTAACAGGCAAATGAACGACAAACTAACGCTTGGGGGAAGGGCTAAAATTTATTCCGGCATCACTGACTTCAATTCTACCAGTAACGATGGATATTTCGTAACAAACCCTGGACAGAATAATTTGTTGGCAAATACTTTGGTTGCGGATATGCAATTGAGGACCTCCGGAATTGAAGGCATCAGGGACGTGTTGAACGATGATACGGTTGATGACGTAAGCGGTATTCGAAAGATCCTTACCAAAAGAGGATTCTTCGGGGGCGATCTTGGCCTTGGGTTCGACCTGGGCTTTAGCTATCATCTTAATGAGCAAACCGTTTTCACCGGAAGCCTAATAGATGTTGGATTTATTTACCACAGTGGGGATACCAGGAATTTTACCCTGAAAGGGAATGCGACCATTGAAGGGATGGAAGTCATTCTTCCCGAGGCCCTGGCCGATCCGGATGCCGATTTTTGGCAGAATCTGGTAGATGATGTTCAAGACCTGGTCCCGTTTGAAGAAGATTCTAACGGTTATATCACTTTCAGGCCCACTAAATTGTATTCTTCCATTCGTTACAATTTCGGCAAGCAGGTTCAATCAAGGGCGGATTGCAATTGTAGTTATAAGGTTTCAGCCAAAAGATCAAGTACTATCCAATACACTAATAGCGTGGGAGGACAGTTGTATGCCATCAACAGGCCACGCGGGCCACAAATGGCCCTTAGCGCGTTTTATTTAAGAAGACTTGGGAATGTTATGGCGCTTAAAACCACCTATACAATTGATAAGTTTTCCCAAACGAATATAGGGCTGGGTTTTAGTCTGCAGGCCGGGCCGGTTAATTTATATGCCATGGCAGACAACCTTTTAGCTTATAACAACATTGCCGACAGCCACTACGCTTCTTTTCAATTAGGATTAAATATCATATCTTGGGGAAAGAATTAAATCACTTCGATATCAGATCCTCCATGAAGAAATTACTTCTTATCCTATTTTTTGCAGGAATTTTTACGGGCAGCATTCAGGCACAACTCAACGACTATAAGTACATCATTATACCGAAACAATTTGATACCTTTAAGAAAAAGAACCAGTATCTAACCAGTACTTTGGTAAAGCATCTGTTTGTGCAGCAAGGATTCAACGCAGTCTATGAGGAAGAGCTCCCGGACGATCTGAACAATAACAGATGTTTGGGCCTTACGGCCGATTTAGAGGATGATTCTTCCCTGTTCTCCACAAAAACTGCGATTGTTCTTAAAGATTGCAAGTCGCAGGAAATTTTTAGAACGCAACAGGGCTCGAGCAAAGAAAAGGATTTTAAAGCAGCCTATAATGAAGCCATCAGGCAAGCCTTTCAATCCCTCAAGGGGGTATCTTACGATTATACACCGGGTGAGACTTCTGCCGCACCGGTATCCGTAAGTTTTAAGAACGATGTTAAGGAATTAAACAAAACAACGCCCGAGAAAAAGGAGGCAAAGGCGAATATGAAAAAGGATGAAGTCGTATTGCATGAAGCAACACCGGAGCAGCAGCGCTATAAAAATCTGGAACCGCAACCTTCAGACATGAGGAAAGCGGATAGTGGACCCGTGAAAAATCCTCCTGAATCAAAGGCAGTTGAATCCGCGGAAATTTGGTACGCTCAGGAAATTCCCAACGGATATCAACTGGTGGATAGTTCTCCACGGGTTCGCCTTAAATTATTTAAAAGTTCCTTGCCAGATGTATATTTTGCCGAAAATGAAAAGGGGAAGGGACTCGTTTATCAAAAGAACGGGCAATGGTATTTTGAATATTATCAAACAAACCATTTAATTACGGAAGCACTGAATATAAAATTTTAGAATCCGTATTTGGCTTTCCACCTGTTTCTGAGGAACTCCCTTAAGGCATTTTCCCGCGGATTGTCCCCCGGATGATAAAACGCTGTACCAGAAAGTGCTTCCGGCAAAAATTCTTCTTCTACAAAATTATCGGCAAAGTCATGTGCGTATTTGTACTCCTTGCCATAGCCCAGGTCTTTCATCAGTTTTGTGGGAGCATTCCGCAAAGGTAGCGGTACAGGCAGGTCCCCCGTTTCACTTACTGTTTGCTGGGCATTTTTAATTGCTTTGTAACTTGCATTGCTTTTTGGTGAAGTGGCCAGATATACGGTACACTGGCTTAGCAAGATCCTGGCTTCCGGATATCCAATGGTCGTCACTGCCTGAAATGTGGAATTGGCTATGACCAGGGCGGTAGGATTGGCCATTCCGATATCTTCAGAAGCCGAAATAAGAAGTCTTCTGGCAATAAATTTTACGTCTTCCCCGCCTTCGATCATTCTTGCAAGCCAATAGACGGCCGCATTGGGGTCGCTCCCCCGAATAGATTTAATAAAAGCCGAGATAATGTCATAGTGTTGCTCCCCGGCTTTGTCGTACAGCACGGTATTTTTCTGAACTTTCCGCATCACCAGGTCATCGGTTATTACGATCGGGTCTTTGTCCCCGGAAGTGATCAGCAATTCAAAAATGTTGAGTAATTTTCTGCCGTCTCCACCGGAAAGCCGCAGCAGCGCTTCCGTTTCTTTTAATTCAATTTTCCTGGATTTCAACACCTCATCCTTGGAGATCGCCCGCTTTAAGAGTGCTTCAAGATCTTCTTTGCCAAAAGGATTTAAAATGTAAACCTGGCATCTCGAAAGCAGGGCGGGAATCACCTCAAAACTCGGATTTTCGGTAGTGGCCCCGATCAGTGTTATCCACCCTTTTTCTACAGCCCCCAACAATGAATCTTGCTGGGATTTACTGAACCGGTGAATTTCATCAATAAACAGAATAGGATTTTTTTGGGCAAACAAACTGCCGCGCTGTTTGGCTTTTTCTATAACTTCCCGTACGTCCTTAACACCGCTGCTTATAGCGCTCAATGTATAAAAAGGGCGGCCGCTCTCGTGGGCAATTATATGTGCCAGGGTGGTTTTTCCTGTTCCCGGGGGCCCCCAGAATATCAGGGAAGGAATAATTCCTTTTTTTATTTGGGGGGTTAAGGAACCATCTTTGCCCACCAGATGATGTTGACTTATAAAGTCCTCCAAAGTTTCGGGTCTTACCCGTTCGGCGAGCGGTTCGTTCATAGGATAAAAATAAGATAATTAGTGAAACCCCATTTTAACAATCCCGCTTTTTAGCGGGAGCGGTTAAAATGGATGGTTGAACCAACCCCGCTTTTTCAGAGGGGTCTAGGTTTAATGCCTCGACCCTTGGGTCGATTCCTTTTATTGGGCCCAGGGCTTGCCCTGGGGTTTAATGCCATTTAATAGCGGGGAAAAAGACTAATTTTTCATTCGGTTGGTAGGCACCTTTTATCATTCCAAACCCCTTTTTGTCATTCCGACACAGGAGGAATCCGGCGACATTCTCAGGTTTGTTCAACAGTGACTTATAGAGGTCCGCTCGGAATGACAAGGGGAGTACTTTACCCCCCGCAAGGAACTCTTTTCTACATTTCAAGTGACAATTTATCAGGTTTTGCATTTCTGGTCGTTTTATTGAGGTCATCAAAAGGTAAAAGTAAATTCAACCATGTCAGAGGAAAACTATTTTAAGTTTTCAAACAGCGTCCTGCTTGCCCCAATGCTGGCAGTATTGTTAATATGGACGGTTTTCTTTATCGAGGTCCGTTTCCAGATTAATTTCAACCACTTAGGCATATATCCCAGGACATTATCCGGGTTAAAAGGAGTGCTTCTCAGTCCCTTCCTGCACGGATCAATAGACCATCTTTACAACAATACCTTACCAGTTGCCATCCTAACTTCCGCGCTTTTCTATTTTTACAGGGGTATTTCGCTCCGGGTACTGCTTTTCGGCATTCTTCTTTCAGGGTTACTTACATGGCTTATTGCCAGACCTTCCTACCATATCGGCGCCAGTGGCCTCATCTATGTGCTGGCCAGTTTTATTTTCTTTAAGGGGATATTTACCAGGCATTACCGGTTGGTAGCGCTCTCCCTGGCGGTTGTTTTTATTTATGGCAGCATGCTGTGGTACATCTTTCCCGTGCAGGGTGGAATTTCCTGGGAAGGGCATTTGTCCGGATTCATTACAGGGTTATTTTTGGCAATTTTTTTAAAAGCGGAGGTTCCGGCCCTGCGAAAATACGATTGGGAAAAGGAGGATTATGACGAAACTGAAGATACTTTTTTAAAGCATTTTGACGAAGATGGTAATTTTATAGAAAATAAGTCGGAAGACCCGGATCCCAAAGATGTTTCCTTAAAGGTTACATATCACTATAAAACAGGATCAGGAAAAGAGAGCCGGGAATTGGGCGAATAATTCTTTTTGCGGTCATTGCGTGTTATTTGTGATCTTTGAGTGGGATATTCTTTCATGGCAAAGCCCGCCAAGACGGCACGAAATACGAAGTACGAAATTTTGTTAATTTGAAAATGTAGTAATGTAGCGATTATCAGAGTTGAGAATAGTATTTTTTGAAATTATCGAATTCCTATAAATACCAGAAACCAGAAACCTTGAACTTACTTTGGGCACCGTGCATCCAACATTTCAACTTCCATTAGCCCTCTCCCTTTTAGGAATGAAACCTTTGTCTAACAACTTCGTAGAGGAAAATACCACAGGCGACCGAAACGTTCAGCGACCCTATTTCCCCAAGCAAAGGTAGCCGGGCCGTAAAATCGGCTGCCTTTAAAATAGAAGGGGTAATGCCGACGTCCTCGGCTCCGAGGACCACAGCCGCCGCGGAGGTAAAGGAAACCTCATAAATGCTCTTATTTGCTTTTTCACTCGCCGCGATGATCGTTATCCCCGAGGCTTGTAAATAATAAACGGCATCCTTAAGATGGTCCACTTTCGCGATTGGCACCTTAAAAACTGCCCCGGCCGAGGTCTTAATGGTGTCTGCCGTGACCGGGGCGGAACCACTTTTCTGAATAATAATGCCATCAACTCCGCTACATTCGGCCGTACGGATAATGGCGCCAAAATTCCGAACGTCCGAAAGCTGGTCCAGAAGCAGGAACAAAGGGAGCTTCTTTTCAGATATCACCCGGTCTACCAGATCTTCAAGCTTAAGAAATGGAACAGGGGAGATGTTGGCAACCACTCCCTGGTGGTTATTTCTGGTGAGCCGGTTTAATTTTTCCACAGGCACATAGGAGAAACCCAGGGCGTGCTGGCGTATCAGGGATTCTAACTCCTTTGATAAATCGCCTTGCAGTCCTTTCTGTATAAAGACCTTATCAATGGGTTCATTGGCGTTTATAGCTTCAATAACCGCGCGTAAACCATAAATCCGAGTTGTTTTTTCCATACTGTAAAACTAACCAAAAAGCGAGTTGTGCGAAGTTTAAACTTCGCACAGCCAGGTGTGGTGTGGTAATATTAGACTTGGCTAATAAGAAGAGCCCGTAAGCAGTTAAGGGGACCTTAATTCTTTTCAAGTTCATACACCCCCAACGGGCCGTTATTTGCCGTATTGAGCAGCAGGGTTTTAGTCCCATGCTTAAGTAGTGCAAGATCTTTTACATTGCCCTCCATGTAGATGCCGGATTTGGTTCGGGGCATGGTAACATATCCGTCTACCTGGTTAGACAGCAATACGGTCCCCGAAAACGCATCCAATCGTGGCGTTTCCACTTCTGTTTCATAGATATTGCCGGCTACAATACAATCTTCAAAACCATCTTCGTTAAGGTCTACAAAGCAAGCCGATAATACCGGCGCCATCTGAGCGGCTATCGGGAGCACTTTTTTTTCAAATTTCCCATTTCCTTTATTCAATAGCAAAATGGATCTGAAATCCGTGACTTCATTTTGGTAAGAGACCGCTAATTTTTCACCGAATACATCCGTAAGCGTTGCCTTTGCAAAGGATTCATAGGAGGGGTATTTACTCTTGATAAAGGGCATTTGCTGGGAGGAACATTCCCTGCCGCGGACCGGCACATAGTTGCCGTTGTACTCCTTACTTAAAACGATATCGTTGGTGCCGTTTTCATCGAAGTCCGTAGCGTAGATCTTCAGGGGTTTTTCCCTGCTCGTGCCAAATTTAAGGTTTAAACCCACATTTCCCAGAACGTAGTCCTTAAGTCCGTCGTTATTAACATCCGTTTCATTGATGGAGAACCACCAACCCTTTTCCTTTAGCGCCTCACTTTTGTCCGATAGCGATTTAAAATTCCCCTTTTGGTTTTGAAAAAAACCGATATCGGTCCATTCACCGGCAACAATAAAATCCTCCCAGCCATCATTGTTAAAATCGGTGACCAGGATACTGTTTATAATGCCAAAATCCAATAGTTCGCCCGCCTTTTCAGAGGTAACGTCCCTTAAGTTGCCATTGGTATTTTCATAAAGCGTTGAAGGGGCGTAATTGGGATAATTTTTAGGCCTTATCCGGTTACCCACCAACAGGTCCTTGTCACCATCCTGGTCAAAATCCAGAACGGCTACGGATTTACCGCTTTTCGCATATTTTGTAAGCGCATCTATGGACGCTCTCTTAAATTGCCCGCGACCATCGTTGATATAAAGCCGGTCCTGATAATAGGAAGAATGCTCCTCAAATTCGTTCCCCCCGCTGACCACAAACAGATCCAGGTCGTTATCCCCGTCAAAATCAAAGAAAACGGATTCCATATCTTCATAACCCCTGTCATTCTTCAGGTCAGCAGAAGTATTGTTGGTAAAGCCACCGGCAGTTTGAAGATACAATTCGCCGGGTTGCCCGGATGCCCCACCTATATAGAAGTCTTCCAACCCGTCGTTGTTCACATCCCCTTTGGAGATAAACGGACCCAGGGTAGATTGTTTATAGGGGAGCAGCACTTCCAACTCAAAATCATCGTATGTATTTTCCTCATGCACAAAATTCAGGTTCCACTTTTTGGGGTCAGCCTTTTTAAACAAGGGTTTTACAGTTTCCTTGTTTTGGATACTGTTGATAACGGCGTTTTTTTCCTCAAACAGGAGAACGGAATTTGCGGGAACATTATACCTCTCTTCCATTTTCCCGGAGGGCCAGTAAACGGTCACCGTATCAATTTTATTAGCCTTCCCGACCCCAAAATGGGCGCCGCTTTCCGGGGCCGACCTGTAACCCCTGACTCTTTTGGATTCTATTAACTGCGTGGTGCTGCCATAGGATATCCGCACCCTGGCAAAACTTTCGGAAAGTTTCCCCCGGGTATTTACCTTAAGAAAATTGCCAAGTTCGCTTTCGACAGCCATATTTTTATAGAGGAAGGCATTTTCATCCATATTGTTTATCAGGATGTCCAGATCGCCGTCATTGTCCAGATCGCCAATGGCAGCCCCGTTACTGAATGTGAAATCATCCATTCCCCATGCATCAGCTACATTTTGATAGTGCATTTCCGAATTGCTTTTGAAAAGGATGTTGGGGAGTTTTTCGGAAGGCATGGACTCATATAGCCTGGTCTTAACTTCCAGGGGGACATTGTTCCCATATTTCTTTTTAGCCTCCATAACCCTCATCTGAAGATCATTATCCAGGGCGTACCTTCTGTAGCCGTTGGTAATATGGAGGTCCTTCATACCGTCCAGATCCAGGTCTGAGAATAAGGCTGACCAACTCCAATCCGTGTTTGCCGTCCCTGTTAATTGCGCAATATCGCTAAACTTTCCCCCGCCCTCATTGAGCTGCAGGGAGTTGAACATGTATTGGTGGTGGAATCCCGCTGTATTTACCAGGTAGTTAAAACGCCCGGTGTTCATGGAAGCCATTAAGGTTTTGGATCGGATATGGTCTCTCGAAGCCATGTCCAGAACAAAGATATCCTGTTGCGCATCGTTGTTCACGTCGGCAATGTCTATCCCCATGCCGTAGTAGGAAATTTGCCTGGTATGCGTTTTTATTTGATCCTCAAAGGTACCATCCCCATTGTTCATGAACATCGCGTCCGGGATGTAATAATCACTGGCTATATAAATATCGAGCCAACCATCATCGTTAATATCACTTACTGAAAGGCCCAGTCCGAAGATGGGTCGCAGAAGCCCTGATTTTTTAGTAACATCCGTGAATTTTCCGCCGTCGTTCCGGTACAGATGAGAACTGCTGTAGTACAACAGGTCCTCGTCTTTCTCCACTATTTTGTAGAGGTTAATGGGATCTACACCGTGCAGTTCAGTTTCGTTCATCACAATACAGTCCAGGTCGCCATCCTTGTCAAAATCAAAGAAAGCGGACTGGGTGCTTATCCCCATATCGGCCAGGCCGTATTGCTCTGCCATTTCTGAGAATGTGGTGTCTGTTTGATTTATAAACAACAGGTTCTTCCGGGTGTTTCGCTCACCGGGGCCGCCCCGGGAAATATAAATGTCCATCCAGCCATCCTCATTGATATCCACAAACGTTACCCCGTTAGACCAGCCTTTACCCATATTGATTTTGGAAGGTTCCGAAATGTCCCTGAAGATGAGGTTTCCGGTATTCAGGAATAGTTTATTCTGCACCTGGTTTCCGCAGAAAAACACATCCAGCAGCCCGTCGTTGTCCAAATCCTCCACGCCCACACCTGCCCCGTTATAGAAATAATCAAAATCAAAGAGATTTTCATTGGTGGCTACATTGTGGGTAAGGGCATTTGCGAAATTAATACCGCTTACCGATGCATCTATTTTTTCAAATACGGCAGTGGTCACAGCGGGCGTAGAATGGCCCGCTTTGTTCTTTTCGCCGATCTGATCCTTACATCCCGTTATGAAAAGCAGGCAACCAATTCCCTTGAGTACATTTTTTAGTATTAGGGAAAAGGGGTATGAGCGGCTGTTATACATTAGTTAATTTGTGCTACTATCTAATTTTGTAAAAAAAATGTTACAAAGCTAATTTTATATATTCAAGTAATCTGCTTATAATCGTTTAAAGTCCCAGTGCTATTATCTCCGGAGCGTCTTTGGGAAAATCATATCCCCTCCAAAAGAAGCCGTCTCCTTCAAATTTCCAGACAACTTCACCCTTCCCGGTAACCTCCCAAAAGCCAAAATCCCCTTCGGTTATCAGCGTATTACCGTTATCCAGGCGTACAGCGCCAGATACCTTGGGTGAAAAGAGATCCTTATCAGTGAAAGACCAGACCACTGCGGGTTCATTGTTCACTCCGGCCTTTAAATCAAAGGTCGAGGGCAGTTGGAGTTCATAAACCACTGATTGCTCCGTATCGTTCATTCGGTTCACAAAAATCAGCATATTCCTGTCGCTGGTTCCGTGATTTCCGGTAAAGTTGGGAAAATGATTGTTGTAAAATAACCGTTCCCCGAAAGAGTTGTCATAAGCCTCCGGATTTCCAAAGCGATAAACCAGGTCGCCACCTTTATTTGAATTACCTCCGGTATGGGAAGCCGATTCTTCGGTGGTAGCACTGTGGTCAATTACCCAAACCTCGTGGTAAAAATTTGAACTGATGTAAATATGATCATTGATCTCATCATATTCAATGGCATTTCCATGCATAATATCACCATTCTCAATCTGAACATAGTTGAGGTCAATAAGCTGCGGATTATCGGCAATGGATCCAAAATTTTCTTTAGTGTCATCAAAGTCCTGCACCAAATGATCCCAGGCGTGCCATTCCCATACAATTTCATCCGTTGCCGGATCAATTTCGATAATGGCCTCGGGGTAAAGATCAATTTCCATTTGATAACCGGCGGCAATAGCCTCTTCCGCCGTCTTTTTCTCCCAAACCATTGCAATAATATTCCCGTTGGGAAGAAGTTCTGCATCGTGATGGGACTCATAGTCTTCCGAAGAATAGTTGAAATTCCATTCTATGGTACCATCCTTGTCGATAAACTGGACCTTGCCCCCCTGGCCTCCGAACTTTATTTTGGGCTCATCAGCCTCCAGGGAAGCCAGAAGTTTTCCATTTGAAAGTAAAAATACGTCATTCCCAATATTATTGCTCAAGGCCCATTCGTGAACCAGGTTGGCTTCTTTGTCCATGATATAGGCCCGGTTATTCCCGGCATCGTTCACCAGGATATACCCGTCTTCAGCGGCATCCCGATTAAAAAACTCAAAGCTTCCCAGGTCTGTAGTACCGGTGTCGTTTTCCGTGGTATCTTCGGGGAGGTCATCGTCGTCATCTGTATCCGAGTCCTCTATGGGATCCGGGGTATTTGGGGATGATTCATCATTATTGCAGGCCACAAAAACGATCAAAAAGATGGAGCCGAGCAGGCACATAAGGAATTTCTCAATTTTCATCGGAAGCAATTTTAGTTAGCAAATTTACAAAATTAGGGCATTCAAGCCGTCCGTTTTCACTACAAAAGGGTTGCATGTAAAATGTTCTAGTCAGGTCTACCCAATGAATCGGAACAATTGAAGTATATATCAAATTTCAATCTAAAAAAGCCGTCCTTTTAAGGAACGGCTTTTTAAACTGAACTTTATTCGCATTTATTGATGTCCGGTAAAACTTTTTAACTGCAAGTATATTGGGCGTTCCCATTATATTTGTTATCCAAGGGCTTACTTTTCATACATTGCCAACAAGCACCTGAAATCAACTATATGATTTCGGTTGGTCACCATCAAGTCTTAGGTCTTTAACCGGACATTAGAGATTCGCATTCCATTAAAAATCTTTACAGTAATCCAGAAGTTCCACCCCTGCCGCGGGAGTGGGTCCAAGATCAAGGACCACCTGGGCTGTTGGGGATATTACCTGGAAAGTATTTTCCTCATCAAAATCGCCGGAGGTGTACATTATGGATAACACTTCGGCATCGGCAGCTAGGTCAAAAGTGAAACTGGCTGCTGCTCCTACATCAAATGTATATGACGTTGTTGTACCGTCGATAGTAACCTCCAGGCTTGCCCCGTTCCATCCGTCTCCATAGGAATCCTGCATGTTAATAACCCAGGTTCCTGTGGCTCCTGCCTTAGGCGGACACACGATATTTATCCTGTAAGTTAGAGGCGAGGAAAAGAAGGATCCGCCAGATACGGCACCTGTCAGATCGGTATCCGTATATGATCTGCCATCCGTTAAATTAATTACCAGGCGAATTTTGATTTGATCCCCTCCATCTACTACACTGGGATCAAAAGCAAGTCCCAGAGTGCTTAAGGCCTCTCCATACGATAGGGAGTAAGTAGTTCTCGGCAACCCGTTGGGGCCGGGAGAAAAGGCCGATGCCGGAATAGTGGTTAATAAAGTTTCCGTAGCCGTTGTGGTACCATTGGCTGCGGTTCCATCCACAAAGCCAACATACACTTCCACATCCTGCAACAGGTCCCCGTCCTCATGGTCCTGTTCCTCCATGGTTATGGTCCATTGTGAATCGGTATCATTAAATAAAAATGCATTGGGATCAATAGTTATGGTCCTGATCACGGCTCCCCGCCCTACCGTATCCTGAACCTCAACGGTTAACGGATCATCCACGCTACAGGAGGTGCCAAGAACCCCCAATACCAGCAGTATATAAATTTTAAAATTTTTCATAAATTCTGATTTTATTTTCATTGCTTTTTTTTAGTTGGAAGGAGGTACTCCTCCCGTATCCCAGAAAACCGTTTGTGACTGGTCCGGTTTCTGGCTGATATTCGAGTTCGTATTTACCGCATTGGACGGATAGTACATGGACAGTATAAAGGTACTCGGATTGGGTTCGAGGTTAGGCTGCAGCGTGGTTGGGAATTCATTTCTCCTGTAGAAGTTATAGGGCTCAACGCCGTTCCCGAAGTGGGCAATCCAGTACTGCTCTGCCAGCACATTCCATTTCCCATCCGCATCTGCGGCAGCAAAATTGCTCTCGATCGTAGCGCGGTAGGCCGTAATCTCTGCAGGAGTAGGTTCAAAGGAGGTGTCAGCTCCGGCTTCCCGGCCCACTAAAAAGCCCTGTACTTTGGCCATAGACTTGTCAAAAGCGGTCAGCAAAGCAATCCCCGCCCCTGCGGTGTCCCCGCTGGCCATGGCGGCCTCGGCGATCATAAAGTCTGCTCCGAAGGCGGTTAAAAGGTTGGTGACTCCGGTACCGCCTGCACCGCTACCCAGTCCAACCGGGGTAAAGTTGTCATCATCAAACAGGCCTCCTACCGGATATACGCCGTAGATAGCCCTTAACAATCCATCCGGCGGAATACCGTCAGCATCCCCGTGGTCCCGGCCCCAATAACCGTTGTCCAACCAGCAGAAGGTAAAGCCGCCATCAACGTAATGCTGCGGTGGTGATTCTAAAGAGCAGCTCAGTAGTTCTTCATTGGGCGGGATCTCCGCTCCCGGTACCGCGCTGGTCTGCCTGTAAAAATAGAATCGTATCCTTGGGTCATCCATGGTGTCCATAAGGTTCATCAACCAGTTAGACATATAGCCGTTGGCTCCGGCGTTCTGGTAACTAAGCCCGTACCAGGGATGCCTGGAATCTGGCTGCGAATTGCTGGTAGCAGCCCAGTTCCATACGAAATCGTCTGCCGTGTCCTGAATGTAGTTGCCGGAAGCCACAATGGCATTAAAACTGGTAAGCGCATTGGCGTCTACCAGGCGGCGCTGAAGGTAGATCTTCATTTTCAGCGTATTGGCAGCCAGTACCCATTTGTCGTAGTCATTTCCGTAATAAAAATCCGTTGACGGATCGGAAGTTGCTTCGCCGTTAAAATTGGCGATCGCCTGGTCTAAAAGCACCAGGGAAGCATCATAAATACTGGCGCCCGGATCAACAGAGGGGTTAAATACCTGTTCCCCGCCCATAATTGCCTCCGAATAGGGCACGTCCCCAAAAAAGTCTACCATGGTCACCATGAGGTATGCTTCTATAAATTGGCCAATACCGATGTGGTGCGTCTGCCCGGCTTCTTCCGCCAGAGGGTTCATGGCCCGGATATCGGCAAGAATGCCCCGATACGCGTTGATCCATTCATCGTCCATATCGCTGGCCTGGTAAAAGCTGGCATAGTTCCTGCCCGCCCCGTTTATCATCCGGGTGAGTTCCTGGCCGAGTTCATTGAACCCGTCACCGGTAGTATTTCCACCGGATTGCCAGTTGTCATTGTTATCAAAATCCGCGTCTCCATCAAACTGCCGCACAAAATCTTCCTGAATGGAATTCAGCAGGAAATCCGCACTGGCCTGGTCCGGGGTAAGTGCGTTCGGGTTGGAGGTAATGTCCAGCTCGGTCGTCTCACAGGAGAGAAAGGCAAGCATACCCCCAAGAAGGCCCAGTGTTATATATTTGTTTATGTTTTTCATTGTTTTCATAGTTTTTATTCTTAGAATGATGCTTTTACACTAAATCCGTACCTTCTGGAGCTGGGCCCGTTGATAAAATCAAATCCAAATCCATTCCCTACACCGGTTCCTGACGTATTAGGGTCAAAATTGGCTCCTTTAGGGGTGTTAAAGGCCCTGAACCAAAGGTTCTGCCCCGAGACCGTGAACTGTAAGGCCCCAAAGGGCGTTTTGTCCAGGAATTTGCTCGGCAGGGAATAGCTTAAGGAAGCCTCCTGTAGCCTAAGTGTGGTTGCATCGTATACCTGTAGCTCACTGGGTCCGAACAAAACGTTATCGAAATAGAAAGTTGAGTTGTTGATCTGCAGGTTGTTTGGGTTCCCGTTCTGGTCTACCCCCGGTAAAACATAGGTGTCTTCCCGGTCTACGGTCTCCACGATAAGCCCCCTTCCCAGAAGTGTGGAGACTGTACTGGAGTATATATCGCCCCCCTGTGTATAGTTCCATTGAAAGGACAGTGTAAAGTTCCTATAGGAAACGCTGTTCCTGAAGTTCGCCACCCAATCGGGGTTGGGATCCCCAATGATGCCATCGTCAGGATCCTGAACGTAAATACCGTCCGCCCCTACTACTAAATTACCATTGGCATCCCTGAGCACCTGGCTGCCGAAGAAGACCCCCAGGGGTTCTCCTTCAATTGCGGCGTTACCCAGGTTGGAGAAACCGGAATATACTACCTGATCCGTATCAAGGCCAAGATCTTCAACCGTAGTTTCGTAAGCCGTAAAGTTTAAACCCGAGGTCCAGTTAAAACCCCCTTCTTCCGCACCGCGTAACCAGGTAACGTTGAGGTCTGCCTCAACTCCTTCCGATTTGATCTCCCCGATATTGGTTGCCGTTACCGTAAAACCTGAAGCGGGATCCAATGGCCGGTCCAAGATCAGGTCATTGGTCTTTCTTGTATATAGTGAGGCATCGAGGGTAATTCTGCCGTCCCACCAACGGGATTCTATTCCTACCTCTATTTCTTCCAGCGTTTCCGGCTGCAGGTTAGGGTTCCCTAAACGCACACCGGTAGTGTTGGTTACGATATTGGCCCCGTTACTGTCGTTGGCGTCTTGAGTATCCAACAGCAATGTAGATGCGATCGGATAAGCAGAAGACTCAAAGTTGGCCGAGATGCCTATACCGCCCCGTATTTTAAGGTAGTTCAGCACATTCTCACTTTTGAGCCCGTCGAAGGCGGCCGTGGGTATAAAGGAGATACTTGCGGAAGGGTAGAACTGTGCCCTGTTGTCCTGGGCAAAGTTGGATACCCAGTCGTTCCTTCCGGCCAGCGTTAGGTAGAGCGTGCGGTTATAATCAAAATCGAGCTGGCCGTAGAGCCCCACGAGATTCCGTTCCGTAAAGTTCTGGATCTCGTTCTGGTTCAAAAAGTTGAAGTGCCGTAAAACCCCGAAAACCTGCTGGCCGTCACTGGCCACGCCGTTCTGGTCAAAGATCTGCCTTCTGGAGGTGGCTCCCACGTTAAAGGTGGCGTTTATTGCTTCGCTAATGCTATAATCGCCGTTCAAAACCACGTTGTGGTCCCAGATGGTATTGGTATTGTTCCAGGTCTCGTAGACCCCGCTTTGGAAACGTACATCGCCCCCTCCGCTGATACCTCCTTTATTCTGGAGGTTTATGTTGTTCTCGCTGTAGATATCTAACCCGGCCCGGTAGACAATATTAAGGTTATCGTTAAGATCGTATTGTAAGGCTGCCTGCCCGAAAACCCTGTTGGTCTCCTGTGAAGATTCTGCGTTGGCAATGGTCCAAAGTGGGTGCTGAATGTCGTTCCCCTGCCGGTAGTATACGCTACTGCCGTCAATTGGGTTCTGAAAGGGAAGCCCTATAACGTCCACACTCCTGGGTGTGAACCAAAGGTGGCCGAAAACGGAAGAGCCCGTACCGGTAGCCCCGTTACCCGTGCTTAGCGCCACGGGAGGTGATACGAATTTGGTCCTTGCGAAGTTCATCGTGCCCGAAGCGGTAAACCTGTTGCTTAACTGCGCCCTGCCGCCCACGGAGAGCGTATTGCGGTTTACGCTGTTGTTTGGGGTGAACCCTTTGTCACTCAGGTACCCGTAGTTAACATTAAACCCTATTTTTCCGTCATCGGAACCTCCGCTGATGTTTACCGAGTTGCTGTTTATGATCCCCTGCTTAAAGAAACGGCCAACGCTGTCATAGGGTCTCCAATCGTAGCGTGCCCCCTGAAATTCAGGGAAACCTGCCTGTACGGCTGCTGTGGAAGTTGAATATGGGTGAGCCAGCGTGCCATTATCGTCAATAGCTGCCTGGTTGCCCCATCCTGCGGCTCCGCCTCTTCTGAAACTTGGCCCCCAGTTACTGAAAAACCATCCGAAGGACTGGTCAAATCCGTTTCCGTATTCATCCTGGTAATCCGGGGTGGAGGCAATTTCATTGAAGAAAATAGAGGAATTCACGGTGACCTCGGTTTTTTTCGGGCCTGTTGCCCCGCCGGCGGCGCCGGCTTTAGTGGTGATCAGCACCACCCCGTTCCGTCCTTGCGAGCCGTAGAGTGTGGCAGCCGCAAGGCCTTTAAGCACACTCACACTTTCAATGGTGTTTGGATCAAGGTCCAAAAACCTACTGGAACCGTTGTTACCGTTAATGAAATCCTGGCGGTCGCCCCCTCTGCCCTGCGAGTTGGTATCCGTACTAAACGGGACCCCGTCTACGATAAAGAGCGCCTGGTTGCTGGAGCTGAAAGTACTAAGCCCCCTGATAATAACATTCGTGCCCGATCCTGAAAGACCACTTTGATTTGTGATCTGGACCCCTGCAGCTTTTCCCTGTAGCACCCGTGCTACATCGCCTTCGGCCCGTTGCTCAAGTTCATCACTTCCCACCTCTGTCACGGCATACCCAAGAGCTTGTTTCTCCCTCTTAATACCAAGGGCCGTTACAACAACCTCTTCCAGGGCCTGCGCATCTTCCTCCATCTGTACATTAATACTGTTCTCTGCACCGACTGTCCGCCTCACTTCCTTTTGTCCAATATAGGTGAAGATCAGGACCTGGTCCGGACTCGCTTCTATTGAGTAATTTCCGTCGAAATCAGTCTGGGTACCTGTAGTTGTACCCTCTACAACGATGTTAACACCAGGCAAGGCAAGACCTTCCTGATCCGTCACTGTACCTGAAATCGTCTTGTCTTGCGCAAAGGATAAATGCACAAAAAACGCTAGGAATAGCGTTAAGATCCCATTTAAATTTGTTCTCATTTTTTAATTATTTGAATTAGCTAACTGCGAAAATCCTAATTTCGTGTTAATAATCCAAACTTATTTTAATAAAACTTTAAGATGATAATGTAGAAATCAAACATTTGCAAGGCGGTTTGTTACGAAATAAAGAGCCGATTTTGTTAAAATGCCAGCAATATATTTAACTATTTCTTCTTTCCTTAAAAATACTCCTAAAAAACGGTTAAGTCCTTAAAGACCGTACAATTACATCGTAGATAGGACATAAGACATAAGGCATAAGGCATAAGGCATAAGGCATAAGGCATAAGGCATAAGGCATAAGGCATAAGGCATAAGGCATAAGGCATAAGGCATAAGGCATAAGGCATAAGGCATAAGGCATAAGACATAAGACATAAGACATAAGACATAAGACATAAGACAGGGGACAGGGGACAGGGGACAGGGGACAGGGGACAGGGGACAGGGGACAGGGGACAGGGGACAGGGGACAAGACTCTTGAGACATGAAATCATGAAACCCTACTAACGGGAAAAGCAGGCATGTGAGGTTAAAAAATAGCCAGGGCCTGCCCGACTTTAAAATTATTTAAGCCCTTTATATAATAAGGTATAGATTACCAGCCTCAACGCTTCAAAAAGTACCTAAAAAAAACACCTCCGAAAAAATACTCAAAATTAATCCGGAACCATTTGAATTATTATATATAATTACTACATTTGCCAGCCCTTAAAAGAGGGTAGTTTTTTACATATATAGTAATATGCCAACAATTTCACAATTAGTACGAAAAGGAAGGACCACAATTACCAAGAAGAGTAAATCGGCTGCTTTGGATTCGTGCCCCCAACGGAGAGGGGTTTGTACCCGTGTTTATACCACCACACCAAAAAAACCAAATTCTGCAATGAGAAAAGTTGCAAGGGTTAGGTTAACCAATGGTAAGGAAGTTAACGCGTACATCCCCGGCGAGGGTCACAATTTACAAGAGCACTCGATAGTATTGGTTAGGGGCGGAAGGGTGAAAGATTTACCGGGAGTTAGATATCACATAGTAAGGGGCGCCCTGGACACGGCAGGTGTGGCGGGAAGAACACAAAGGAGATCTAAATACGGTGCAAAACGCCCTAAAAAATAAATTATAGTTAGGAGTTAAGAGTTAGGAGTTCAGAGTTGCGAGTTTAATCCCAAACCCCTGAACCCCGAACAAAGAACAACAAACTTTTAATTAAAGTAATGAGAAAAAGACAAGCAAAAAAAAGGCCATTATTGCCGGATCCCCGGTTTAACGACCAGTTGGTTACACGTTTTGTGAACATGTTGATGTGGGACGGGAAAAAATCCGTGGCTTTCAAAGTATTTTATGATGCTATCGACATTGTTGATGAAAAGAAAACCGGTGATGAAAAATCGGCCCTCGAGTTGTGGAAAGATGCATTATCCAATGTTATGCCCCATGTGGAGGTACGAAGCAGACGGGTAGGTGGCGCTACATTCCAGATCCCAATGCAAATAAGGCCAGACAGGAAGATTTCAACCGCAATGAAATGGCTTATCAGCTATTCCCGCAAACGCAATGAAAAATCCATGGCGCAAAAATTAGCAGCGGAAGTTTTAGCGGCTTCCAAAGAAGAAGGAGCGGCAGTTAAGAAAAGAGTGGATACGCACAAGATGGCTGAAGCCAACAAAGCATTTTCACACTTTAGATTTTAATTTTCACAAATGGCAAGAGATTTAAAATATACCAGAAATATAGGAATTGCCGCGCATATTGATGCGGGTAAAACAACCACTACCGAACGTATACTGTATTATACCGGAGTGAGCCACAAAATTGGTGAAGTTCACGATGGTGCCGCCACGATGGACTGGATGGAGCAGGAGCAGGAGCGCGGAATTACCATTACCTCCGCCGCTACAACCTGTACATGGAATTTCCCTACCAAGAATGGCGAGATCGTTCCGGAGTCGGAACCCTATCATTTTAACATCATTGATACTCCGGGCCACGTAGATTTTACTGTTGAAGTAAACCGGTCCCTCAGAGTACTGGACGGCCTGGTATTTCTTTTCAGTGCCGTTGACGGTGTTGAACCACAATCGGAAACCAACTGGAGACTGGCAGACAATTACAAAGTTCCCAGAATGGGATTTGTAAACAAGATGGACCGACAGGGTGCTAACTTTCTCATGGTTTGCAAGCAGGTAAAGGATAAGCTGAAATCCAATGCGGTTCCCATCGTTTTGCCAATAGGGGACGAGGCCGATTTCAAAGGAATGGTGGACCTGGTGAAGAATCGTGCCGTCGTTTGGAACGAGGAAGATCTCGGCGCCTCTTTTGATATTGTCGATATCCCGGAGGAGATGAAAGAGGAGGTATGCGAATACCGTGCCGCACTGATAGAAGCCGTTGCGGAATATGACGAGAATTTAATGGAAAAATTCTTCGAGGATGAAGACTCCATAACTGAGGACGAAGTTCATGCCGCGCTAAGGGCGGCCGTAATGGATATGAGTATCATTCCCATGATCTGTGGTTCTTCATTCAAGAACAAGGGCGTACAGTTTTTACTCGATGCTGTTTGCCGCTACCTTCCTTCCCCGCTTGATAAGGACGCCATAGTGGGCACAGACCCCCGTACGGGAGAAAAAATTTCAAGGAAACCCGACGTGAAGGAACCGTTCGCTGCACTGGCCTTTAAAATTGCCACTGATCCGTTTGTAGGCCGTTTGGCCTTCTTTAGAGCGTACTCGGGGAGATTGGATGCCGGTTCCTATGTTTTGAATAACCGTTCGGAGAACAAGGAACGGATCTCAAGGATTTACCAGATGCATTCCAACAAGCAAAATGCTATTGATTATTTAGAAGCCGGGGATATTGGCGCTGCCGTGGGCTTTAAGGATATTAAAACAGGTGATACGCTCTCTGCCGAAAAGCATCCGATAATTCTGGAAAGTATGAACTTCCCGGATCCTGTTATTGGTATTGCGGTAGAGCCAAAGACCAAGGCCGATGTTGATAGACTGGGAATGTCATTGGCAAAACTGGCAGAGGAAGATCCTACCTTCCAGGTGAAGACCGATGAAGCTTCGGGCCAGACTATAATATCAGGTATGGGAGAACTACACCTCGATATTATTGTGGATCGCCTGAGGCGTGAATTTAAAGTGGATGTAAACCAGGGACAGCCTCAGGTAGAATATAAGGAAGCTATTACAAGAAGTGCCGATCACAGGGAAGTTTACAAAAAACAAACGGGAGGTCGCGGAAAATTCGCCGATATCGTATTTACCATGGAGCCGGCGGATGAAGAAAAGTCGGGCCTTGAGTTTGTGAATGCCATCAAGGGTGGCAATATACCGAGGGAATTTATCCCATCTGTTGAAAAGGGTTTTAAGGAGGCAATGAAAAATGGCCCCTTAGCCGGGTTTGAGATGGACAGCATGAAAATTACTTTAAGGGACGGTTCGTTCCATGCGGTGGATTCTGATTCCTTGTCATTTGAATTGGCAGCCAAGATGGGATATAAAACGGCAGCAAAAGCAGCCCGTGCCGTACTGATGGAACCCATAATGAAATTGGAAGTGCTTACCCCGGAAGAAAATATGGGGGATATTGTAGGCGACCTCAACCGTAGGAGAGGCCAGGTAAACAATATGGATGACAGGGCAGGTTCCAAAGTAATAAAAGCAGAAGTGCCATTATCCGAAATGTTTGGATATGTTACCGCACTCAGGACCTTGTCCTCCGGTAGGGCAACGTCTACAATGGAATTTTCGCATTATGCGGAGACACCATCCAATATTGCCGAGGAAGTAGTGAAAGCAGCTAAGGGAGTAACCGCTTAAAAATTTTAGGAGATGAGTCAGAAAATCAGAATAAAACTAAAATCCTACGATCACAATCTGGTAGATAAATCCGCAGAGAAGATCGTAAAGACGGTAAAAACTACCGGGGCTGTGGTTACAGGGCCTATTCCCCTGCCAACGCATAAAAAGATATTTACCGTTTTGCGTTCACCACACGTGAATAAAAAATCGAGGGAACAATTCCAGTTGAGTTCGTATAAACGACTCCTGGACATTTACAGTTCCTCGTCAAAAACCATTGATGCCCTGATGAAGCTAGAGCTTCCATCTGGTGTTGAGGTTGAGATAAAGGTATAATGATTCATTTCAAAAGCGCTATCGCTTTTGAAATGCATAGAAGAATTATATCCCGAAACGCAGAAGCGTAAGGGATCTTTTAAAGAGATTTCCACAGATGTGGGGAAGATTGAGGTGAGATTGAAAAGATTCCGGCCTGCGCCGGAATAAACATGTCCGGAGCGTTTCGCAAAGGAAAAACGGAAACAAAAATAAATTCGGGGTCGGATTATTTTTGACCCTGTTTTTTTTTCGATAGAATTTGAATAACAAGTATAAAATTAAAAATCAATATGTCTGGGTTAATAGGAAAAAAAGTAGGTATGACCAGCATTTTCGATGACAATGGAAAGAACATTCCATGTACGGTCATCGAGGCCGGGCCATGCGTAGTTACCCAAGTCAGAACCGAAGAGGTAGACGGGTACAATGCCCTTCAGCTAGGTTTCGATGACAAGGCAGAAAAACGTGCTAACAAGGCCGAAATGGGCCACACTAAAAAAGCAGGTGCTTCTCCCAAGAAGAAAGTCGTTGAGTTCCAGGGTTTCGAAGGAAAATACAAATTAGGAGACACCCTTGGCGTCGATATTTTTGTGGAAGGCGAATTTGTTGATGTTGTCGGCAGATCAAAAGGGAAAGGCTTTCAGGGTGTTGTAAAAAGACACGGCTTTCAGGGCGTGGGACAATCAACGCACGGACAGCATAACCGATTACGGGCACCTGGTTCCATTGGTGCGGGATCTGATCCCTCAAGAGTATTCAAAGGAATGCGAATGGCGGGTAGAATGGGTGGCGAACGGGTTACCGTCCAAAACCTCAGGGTATTAAAAATAGTCCCGGAAAAGAATCTTTTGGTGGTCAAAGGTTGCGTCCCCGGTCATAAAAATGCATACGTAACTATTCAAAGGTGGCAGTAATGAAGGTAGCAGTTTTAGATATCAAAGGAAAAGAAACAGGAAGAAAGGCAGACCTTTCCGATGCTGTTTTCAAGATAGAGCCCAATAATCATGCTATTTACCTGGATGTGAAGCAGTATCTGGCCCATCAAAGGCAAGGTACCCATAAGTCCAAGGAAAGAGCTGAAATAGTGGGCAGCACAAGAAAGATTAAGAAACAAAAAGGGACCGGTACGGCCAGGGCAGGTAGTATTAAATCACCCATTTTTAAAGGAGGTGGAAGGATATTTGGCCCCCGACCGAAGGATTATACGCAGAAACTGAACAAAACCGTGAAGCGCCTGGCTCGGAAATCCGCCTTAAGCCTGAAGCAGAAAGAGGACGCCATTTTGGTGGTGGAAGACTTTAATTTTGATGCTCCCAAAACAAAGGCTTTCCAGCAGGTTTTAAAGTCCCTCGGATTGGAAAACAAAAAGTCTTTGTTTGTCTTGGGTGATGCAAATAATAATGTATATTTGTCGTCGCGTAATTTGAAAGGCAATGAGGTCATAACTCACTCAGAATTAAGCACTTATAAAATATTGAACGCTAACAATATTGTGCTTTTGGAAGGAGCGTTGGAGGGCATTGAAGCCAATCTCAGCAAATGAGCTGTCAGTAATTAGTAAACAGGGGGTATTAGGCTTTTGACATTTTGAACTATAGCCAGGTAACCCACTAACCCGAATAAGATGAGTGTGTTGATAAAACCGATTATTACTGAAAAAATGACATCCGATAGCGAGCTGTACAACCGCTATGGTTTTGTTGTTGACCCAGGGGCAAACAAGTTGCAGATCAAGGATGCCGTAGAAGCGGCCTATGGAGTTTCGGTAAAGAAAGTTCGTACCATGAATTACGGTCCGTCCCGCAAAACACGCTATACCAAAACCGGTGTGCAACACGGAAAGACGAATGCCTTTAAAAAAGCGATCGTAGATGTGGAAGATGGCGACGTTATTGATTTTTACAGTAATCTTTAAAGACACGAAATGTCAGTTAGAAAATTAAAACCGATCACCCCGGGACAGCGTTTTAAAGTAGTAAACGGATTTGATGCGATTACTACCGATAAGCCGGAGAAAAGCTTGCTTGCTCCGTTAAAAAAGTCGGGAGGTAGAAACAGTCAGGGTAAGATGACCGTTCGCCAAAGAGGCGGTGGCCATAAAAGAAGGTATCGAATTATAGATTTTAAGCGGGAAAAGCAGGATGTGGCCGCCGAGGTAAAATCCATTCAATACGATCCCAACAGGACGGCATTTATTGCCTTGTTGGAATATGCCGATGGTGAGAAAAGATATATTATTGCTCAGAACGGGTTACAGATAGGGCAAAAGGTATCTGCAGGTGCCAGTGTTGCTCCCGAAATTGGGAACGCGCTTCCCTTAAGTGAAATTCCTTTGGGAACCATTATTTCCTGTATCGAATTACGACCCGGGCAGGGGGCAGTTATGGCGAGAAGTGCCGGAACCTTTGCACAATTGATGGCTAAAGAAGGAAAATATGTGACCGTAAAGCTTCCTTCAGGGGAAACAAGGCTGATATTGGCTAATTGTTTGGCTACGGTTGGCGCCGTTTCCAATTCGGACCATCAGCTTATCGTGTCCGGGAAAGCGGGTAGGAGTCGCTGGTTAGGTAGGAGACCAAGAACAAGGCCGGTTGCGATGAACCCTGTAGACCACCCGATGGGCGGTGGGGAAGGAAGGGCTTCAGGAGGCCATCCAAGATCCAGGAATGGAATTCCGGCAAAAGGGTATAGAACGCGTTCCAGAACAAAAGATACAAATAGATACATCATAGAACGCAGAAAGAAATAAAAGAAAAACAGAATGGCACGTTCATTAAAAAAAGGACCATACGTTTACTACAGCCTGGACAAGAAGATCAGGCAAAATGTGGATTCAAATAAGAAGACCGTCATTAAGACATGGTCCAGGGCTTCAATGATTACGCCCGATTTTGTTGGCCAGACCATTGCCGTTCACAACGGAAGGCAGTTTGTGCCGGTTTATATAACGGAAAACATGGTAGGTCATAAACTGGGCGAATTTTCTCCGACAAGGTCTTTCAGGGGACATGCCGGAGCAAAAAATAAAGGTAAAAAGTAAGGTGCTATGGGAGTTCGAAAAAGACAAATGGCCGAAAGAATTAGGGAAGAGAAGCAGCAATTGGCATTCGCTAAATTAAACGATTGTCCTACTTCTCCCCGAAAAATGCGATTAGTGGCAGACCTGATCCGCGGAGTAGAAGTGGAAAAAGCGCTTGCCATTCTCAGGTTTAACCCAAAAGAGGCTTCCCGAAGGTTGGAAAAGTTATTGCTTTCCGCAATAGACAACTGGCAAACAAAAAACGAAGACGCGGATGTTGAGGGAGCGGATCTATTTGTAAAGGAAATAAAGGTAGATAGTGGCCGTATGTTAAAAAGATTAAGACCCGCACCGCAGGGAAGGGCACACAGAATAAGAAAACGTTCCAACCACGTAACCCTGGTGTTGGGATCTAAAAATAACACAGAAAGCTAGAGCTTACTATGGGACAAAAAACAAATCCAATCGGGAATCGCCTTGGAATTATCAGGGGATGGGAATCTAACTGGTACGGAGGTGATGATTACGGCGACAAGTTGGCCGAGGACGATAAAATACGGAAGTATATTCATGCCCGTTTGGCAAAGGCAAGCGTGTCTCGGGTAATTATTGAGCGGACGCTTAAATTGATCACCGTTACGATTACCACTGCCAGACCAGGTATCATCATTGGGAAAGGCGGTCAGGAGGTAGATAAATTGAAGGAGGAGCTAAAAAAGATCACGGATAAGGAGGTTCAGATCAATATTTTTGAGATCAAAAGGCCCGAGTTGGATGCCAATCTTGTAGCGGCCAGCGTTGCGCGGCAAATAGAAAGCAGAATCTCCTATAGAAGAGCCATAAAAATGGCCATTGCCGCCGCCATGAGAATGAACGCGGAAGGCATTAAGATACAGATATCGGGGCGATTGAACGGTGCGGAAATGGCGCGTTCAGAATCCTACAAAGACGGTAGAATTCCGTTGTCGACCTTCAGGGCAGATATAGACTACGCTTTGCAGGAGGCCCATACAACCTATGGAAGATTGGGGATAAAAGTGTGGATCATGAAGGGCGAAGTATACGGTAAAAGGGAACTTTCTCCACTGGTAGGGATGACAAAGGGACAATCCAAGGGAGGCAAGCAAGACGGCCCTAAAAAACAACGTCGAAGAAAGTAATTTTAAAGAACAAGAATGTTACAGCCAAAAAGAAGCAAATTTCGTAAAGCCCAGAAGGGCAGGATGAAGGGAAACTCCGGAAGGGGCCATCAGCTTTCTAACGGAATGTTCGGTATAAAATCATTGGATTCCGAGTTTATAACCTCACGGCAGATAGAAGCTGCACGTATTGCTGCAACAAGGTATATGAAAAGACAGGGACAGCTTTGGATCAAAATCTTCCCGGACAAGCCAATTACAAAAAAGCCCTTGGAGGTTCGTATGGGTAAAGGTAAAGGGGCACCGGAATACTGGGTGGCTATTGTTAAACCCGGAAGAATTATGTTCGAAGTGGCGGGCGTGCCCATGGTTATTGCAAAAGAGGCACTGCGGTTGGCTGCGCAGAAGCTACCTGTAAAAACAAAATTTATTGTAGCGCGGGATTACGACGTGGATTAATTTTGATTTGATATAGAGATGAAACAATCAGAAATTAGAGAATTATCAGAGGAGGGTTTAAAAGAAAAAATGGCTGAATTTAAGAAGCAACATGCGGACTTAAAGATGGCACATACCGTAACTCCATTGGAAAATCCGCTTCAAATTAGAAAAGCGAGAAAGACTGTAGCGCGATTGGCAACTGAATTAACAAAAAGGGAAAACCAATAATTGGTTCTGCTTTATGGAAAAAAGAAATTTAAGAAAGGAAAGGATAGGCGTTGTGACCAGTAACAAAATGGAGAAATCAATTGTGGTTGCTGAAGTTAAGCGGGTAAAACATCCTATGTACGGAAAGTTCGTTTTACGAACAAAAAAATATGTTGCACATGACGAAACCAATGATTGCAATATTGGCGATACAGTAAAAATAATGGAGACACGTCCATTGAGTAAAACCAAATGTTGGAGATTGGTAGAAGTCCTAGAACGAGCCAAATAAAATACTATGTTACAGCAAGAATCCAGACTAAAGGTTGCGGATAATACAGGTGCCAAAGAAGTGCTGACCATTCGCGTATTGGGGGGTACCAAAAGAAGGTATGCCTCTGTTGGCGATAAAATTGTGGTTACGGTAAAGGAAGCCACTCCGAATGGGGGTATTAAGAAAGGTGCGGTGTCTACGGCAGTTGTTGTAAGAACGAAAAAAGAAGTGAGAAGGCCTGATGGATCCTATATACGCTTTGACGATAATGCATGTGTGTTATTAAACCCTACCGGAGAAATGAGGGGCACACGTGTTTTCGGGCCTGTGGCAAGAGAACTCAGGGACAAGCAGTTTATGAAGATAGTTTCACTGGCTCCCGAGGTGCTTTAGGTCTGCAGGCGGGCTACAATGAAATAAGAAAGCAGCAAATAAAATGAAACGAACATTAACAAATTTTAAAAATTATTTCACAAAAGGGAATGTTTAAAATTCTTAATGTGGGAACGAAGTGGTTGCACACGTTCTCAACCTGCCTGCCGGCAGGCAGGTTTTATAATTTATGTATTATCGATTAATTGCTAAAATTTAAACGTGTGAAATTAAAAATAAAAACAGGAGACACCGTAAGAATCATCGCCGGAGACCACAAAGGAACCGAAGGAAAGGTTGTGCGTGTGGACCGGGAAAAAAACAAAGCTCTCGTTGAGGGGGTGAATATGGTTTCAAAACACGAGAAACCCAGTGCTCAAAACCCTCAGGGCGGTATAGTTAAGAAGGAAGCTCCTCTTCATATCTCGAACCTGGCCCTTATCGATTCAAAATCAGGTGAAACCACCAGGGCGGGGTATGAGATAAGAAATGATAAAAAAGTTCGGATTTCCAGAAAATCCAATGAAGTAATTTAGTTATGGCTTACGTACCAAGATTAAAGCAGGAATATAAAGAGCGCATAGTTAAGGCGCTTCGGGACGAATTTGGTTACAAGAATGTTATGGAGGTACCCAAATTGCAGAAGATTATTGTAAGTCGTGGCGTTGGTGCAGCGGTTGCCGATAAGAAGCTGATAGATCACGCAGTAGATGAATTAACAATGATCACCGGTCAAAAAGCTGTTTCAACGATATCCAAAAAAGATGTTGCTGCTTTTAAATTGAGAAAGGGAATGCCCATAGGTGCAAAAGTGACCTTACGGGGAGAGCGGATGTATGAGTTCTTAGATAGATTGGTGACCACGGCACTTCCGAGGGTCAGGGATTTTCAGGGCATCAGGGCTACCGGATTTGACGGAAGGGGAAATTACAGCCTTGGCGTATCGGAGCAGATCATCTTTCCGGAAATTAACATAGATAGGATCAATAGAATAAATGGTATGGATATCACTTTTGTGACCTCTGCCGATACCGACAAGGAGGCCAGATCACTTCTGGCGGAATTGGGTTTACCTTTTAAAAAAAATTAGTATGGCTAAAGAATCAATGAAAGCCCGGGAAAGAAAAAGGGCAAGGACAGTAGCAAAATACGCAGAAAAAAGAAAGGCGCTAAAGGAAGCCGGTGACTATGAAGCGTTGCAAAAGTTACCCAGGAACGCCTCCCCTGTTCGTATGCACAATCGGTGCAATTTAACCGGACGGCCCAAGGGGTATATGAGGACTTTTGGACTATCCAGAGTTACATTTAGGGAAATGGCCAATCAGGGATTAATACCCGGAGTTAAAAAAGCGAGTTGGTAAATTCATAATTATATAAAAATGTTTACAGATCCCATAGCAGATTATTTAACAAGAATCAGAAATGCCAGCAGAGCCGGGCACAGGGTAGTTGAAATTCCTGCTTCAAATTTGAAAAAAGAAATAACGAAAATATTGTTCGATCAGGGATATATATTGAGTTACAAGTTTGAGGAAGATAAATTTCAGGGAATTATCAAGATAGCGCTCAAATACAACAGGGCTACTAAGGAGCCGGTTATTAAAAAGATACGGCGCATCAGTAAACCCGGTTTACGTAAATATGCAGGTTCTGGGGAAATGCCTCGGGTCCTTAACGGTTTGGGAATAGCGATAGTTTCTACCTCTCATGGGGTAATGACAAGCAAACAAGCGATGCGGGATAAGGTCGGAGGCGAAGTTTTGTGTTACGTCTATTAAATAGGATTTAAAGTAAGGAATAATGTCTAGAATAGGTAATAATCCAGTAGTGATTCCTGAAGGCACTTCGGTAGAAGTTCAGGACAATGTACTCACCGTAAAAGGAAAGCTTGGTGAATTAACTCAGGAGTTTTCTGAAGTTGCGATCAAGGTTGAAGATGAACAGGTTTGGATAACCAGGCCTTCGGATTCCAAGGAGCACAAAACCAGGCATGGTTTGTACAGATCACTGGTTTCTAACATGATTGCGGGAGTGAGTAAAGGGTGGACGAAAGAATTGGAACTGGTGGGAGTAGGGTACCGTGCAAGCAATCAGGGACAAAAACTTGATCTTGCCCTAGGCTTTTCGCATAATATTGTCATGGAACTAGCACCTGAAGTTAAGGTGGAGACCACTTCTGAGAAAGGGAAAAACCCAACTATTAAATTAACATCCCACGACAAGCAATTGCTGGGACAGATAGCAGCAAAAATAAGATCCTTCCGCAAACCGGAACCTTACAAAGGAAAAGGGATCAAATTTGTGGGAGAGCAATTAAGAAGAAAAGCAGGTAAATCTGCTTAAAAAATGAATTATGGGATTATCAAAAACTGAGAGAAAATTACGTATCCGAAGGAGGGTAAGAAAAGTTTCCTTTGGTACGGCGGAAAGACCGAGGTTGTCTGTTTTCAGGAGCAACAAGGAGATATATGCTCAGGTTATTGACGACGCCAAAGGGGTAACCCTTGCCGCGGCCTCCTCCAGGGATAAGGAATTGAGCAAGGTCAAAGGTGCCAAAACAGAAATAGCGGCTGAGGTAGGGAAAGCTATTGCCAGGAAAGCAAAAAAGGCTGGAATTGAAACCGTTGCTTTTGACCGTGGGGGAAACCTTTATCACGGAAGGGTGAAGTCATTGGCCGAGGGTGCCAGGGAAGCAGGACTAAAATTTTAAATGATAGTATGTACGGGAAATACAAAAATGTTGAAACTGTAAAGCCTGGAGGTCTCGAATTGAAGGACCGCCTTGTTGGTGTACAGCGCGTTACTAAGGTAACAAAAGGTGGAAGGGCTTTCGGCTTTTCCGCAATTGTGGTCGTAGGAGACGAGAATGGGGTGGTTGGTCACGGTCTGGGAAAATCCAAAGAAGTTGCAACAGCTATAGCCAAGGCTATTGAAGACGCCAAGAAAAACCTGATCAGGATCCCTCTTAACAAAGGCACTTTGCCTCATGAGCAAAAAGGAAAATATGGTGGCGCAAGAGTCTACATTCAACCAGCTTCCCACGGTACAGGTGTTATTGCGGGCGGGGCGGTGAGAGCCGTATTGGAATCCGTTGGTGTGCAGGATGTACTCTCCAAGTCTCAGGGGTCTTCCAATCCACACAATGTGGTTAAGGCTACTTTTGATGCGCTTTTGCAACTTAGGGATGCACATTCCGTGGCGACTGAACGCGGCATTTCCCTGGAAAAGGTATTTAAAGGATAATGAAGAATGGAATAGGCACAAAGTATTTAGCAGTCGATATTCGACTACTGGATTATACTATTGGCTAAATACCGATCCCGATAAATGTAGGGACGAAAGAAATACGTAAGCAACATGTCAAAGATCAAAATAAGGCAAATTAAGAGCAGCATTAAGAAACCACGGAACCAGAAAAGGACTTTGGAGGCGCTTGGACTACACGGTATTGGTCAGACCGTAGAACATGAAGACACGCCTAGCATTTTGGGAATGATCAATAAAGTTAAACACTTGGTTTCTACAGAAGAAACAAAATAAACAATTAGGGTGATGAACTTAAGTAATTTAAAACCGGCAAAAGGTTCCGTTAAGAAGGCGGGAAAAACCATCGGAAGGGGACAAGGTTCCGGCAAAGGCGGTACTGCGACCAGAGGACATAAAGGTGCAAAATCCAGGTCCGGTTATTCCAAGAAGATCGGTTTTGAAGGAGGACAAATGCCGTTGCAACGGCGGGTACCGAAGTTTGGTTTTACCAATATCAATAGGAAAGAATACAGGGGGATCAACCTGGACAGCCTGCAAGAACTTGTAGATAAAGGAGCTGTGAAGAAGGAAATTACCGTTGATGATCTTGTTAAAAACAGGTTGGCCCACAAAAACGATCTGGTTAAAATATTAGGAGGAGGCGAGCTGAAGGCCTCCCTAAAAGTATCCGTACATAAATTTACTGCCAGTGCTAAAGCTGCCATTGAGGCGGCCGGGGGAGAGGCAATAAGTTTATAAGGAAAGCAAATTATGAAGAAATTTTTTGAGATCATATCAAATATCTGGAAGATAGAGGAGCTGAGGGGCAGGATCATTGTAACCCTTGGCCTGCTATTGGTGTACCGTTTTGGGGCACAGGTAGTGCTTCCGGGAATTGATTCAACTCAATTGGCAGAATTGGCGTCCAGTACAGGGTCCGATCAAGGAATTTTAGGGATCCTGAACGCATTTACGGGAGGAGCGTTCGCAAACGCCTCTGTATTTGCATTAGGGATCATGCCTTATATTTCCGCCTCAATTGTAGTGCAATTAATGGGTATAGCCGTGCCTTATCTCCAGAAGCTGGATAAGGAAGGGGAGAGCGGCCGCAAAACAAAAAATCAGATCACCCGATGGTTGACGATTGGGATTTGTATTGTGCAGGCGCCCGCATACTTATATAGCTTAGGTGCATTGGGTGTTCCGGATAGTGCCTTCCTGTTGGGGAAGGGACTCAGTTTTGTAATCCCGTCCGTGATTATCCTGGTGACCGGTTGTGTGTTCGCTATGTGGTTGGGAGAGAAAATTACGGATAAAGGTATTGGCAATGGAATATCGCTGCTGATTATGATCGGTATTATAGCTACCATGCCACAGTCTTTTGTACAGGAGTTTATATCGAGAACGGCAAATAATACGGGGGGGCTTATGTTCATTCTGATCGAGGTAATACTATGGTTTATTGTGATCCTCGCCAGCGTGCTTTTGGTAATGGCGACGAGGAGAATACCGGTGCAGTATGCCAGAAGGACGGCATCCGGGGGGTACGAAAAAAACATTGCGGGTTCCAGACAGTATATTCCATTGAAGTTAAATGCTTCCGGGGTAATGCCAATCATCTTTGCGCAAGCCATTATGTTTGCACCCGGATTATTGGGAAGGACCTTTAATAATACCGCTGTGGGACAATGGATGGAAGTACAATTTCAGGACATTTTTGGGCTGGCATATAATATTTTATTTGCGGTACTAATTATCATTTTCACCTATTTCTATACTGCAATTACAGTACCCACGAATAAAATGGCCGATGATTTAAAACGGAGCGGAGGTTTTATTCCCGGCATACGTCCCGGGAAAGAGACCGGGGATTTTCTCGATAAAATAATGTCCCTGATAACCCTGCCGGGATCCGTATTCCTGGCATTGCTGGCAGTTTTACCGGCGATCGTGGTAAAGCTCATGGACTTACAACCGGGTTGGGCATTGTTCTATGGCGGAACCTCACTTTTGATTATGGTGGGAGTGGCGATAGACACTGTACAGCAGGTAAATTCTTATTTGTTGAACCGCCATTACGACGGATTGATGAAAACGGGCAAAAACAGAAAAGTAGCATAATTTATGGCCAAACAAGCCCCTATAGAGCAAGATGGTAGTATCATAGAAGCATTATCCAATGCAATGTTCAGAGTGGAATTGGAGAATGGCCATGTGGTCACAGCCCATATTTCCGGGAAGATGCGTATGCATTACATCAAGTTGCTTCCGGGAGATAAGGTAAAGCTCGAGATGAGCCCCTATGATCTGACCAAGGCCAGAATTACCTACAGATATTGATCAAATAGAGTTGAATTTTCAACATAGAAACTAGAGTCTCGAGACCAGACTTAATAAAGTAAAGAAAGTGAAAGTAAGAGCATCCATAAAGAAGAGAAGTGCCGAGTGCAAGATTGTACGAAGAAAGGGCAGGTTGTACGTAATTAATAAGAAGAATCCTAGATTTAAACAAAGACAAGGGTAATTATGGCAAGAATTGCAGGTGTAGATATACCAAAACAAAAGAGAGGAGTCATTGCGCTTACCTATATTTTCGGTATAGGCAAGAACAGGGCTTTGGAAATATTAGAGAAGGCCAATGTTAGTGAGGATACCAAGGTATCTGATTGGACAGACGATGAAATAGGCCGTATCCGGGATGCGGTTTCGGGCTATAAAATCGAAGGTGAACTTCGTTCAGATACACAATTGAACATTAAACGCCTTATGGATATCGGATGTTACCGAGGCGTTCGTCACAGATCCGGACTTCCATTGAGGGGACAAAGGACCAAGAACAATTCCAGGACAAGAAAGGGAAAGAGAAAAACCGTTGCTAATAAGAAAAAAGCAACCAAATAACAGATATTAGTAGTTAGCGATGCGATTTTAGAATTCGTCTGATTGCTCACTGCTACTATCTCAACATTATTTAAAATGGCAAAAACAGGTGCAAAAGCGGCAAAGAAGCGTAAAGTTATTGTAGAATCAGTTGGGGAGGCCCATATAACGGCTTCGTTTAATAACATTATCATTTCTTTGACAAATAAAAAAGGGGACGTTATTTCGTGGTCCTCCGCAGGGAAAATGGGGTTCCGCGGTTCTAAAAAGAATACACCGTACGCTGCTCAGATCGCTGCGGAAGAATGTGCAAAAACCGCTCATGAAGCCGGCCTGAGAAAAGTAAAAGTATATGTTAAAGGACCCGGTAACGGTAGGGAATCGGCAATTCGGGCCGTCCATAACTCGGGTATAGAGGTTGCGGAAATCATAGATGTTACCCCTTTGCCCCACAACGGGTGCAGACCGCCAAAAAGAAGAAGAGTATAATTAATAATCAGACCCACGGCAGACAGGTGGAAATTTCACTGGAAATGTAGTTACGATTATCGAAGGATAAGCCTTAATTCATAATCACATTTCCGAATCACTAGAAAATGGCAAGATATACAGGACCTAAAACTAAGATCGCCCGTAAATTTGGCGAGACAATTTTCGGAGACGACAAGTCCTTCGAGAAAAAAAGCTATCCCCCCGGACAACACGGCAACAACCGGCGCCGGGGTAAAAAATCAGAATATGCCATCCAGCTCATGGAGAAGCAGAAAGCCAAATACACTTACGGGATATTGGAAAAGCAATTCAGAAATCTTTTTGCCAGTGCCAAACGCAAGGAAGGTGTTACGGGTGAGATACTGCTTCAGTTATGTGAGCGCAGGTTAGACAATGTGGTCTACAGAATGGGATTGTCCAGTTCCAGAAGGGGAGCCAGGCAATTGGTATCGCACAGGCACATTACTATCAATGGGGAAGTGATCAACATACCTTCTTACAGCCTTAAAGCCGGGGACGTAGTTGGCGTCAGGGAAAAATCAAAATCCCTGCAGACCATAGAGGATGCATTAAGCGCTAACAGCAGTATTTATGAATGGCTTACCTGGAATTCCGAAAAGAAAGAGGGGACCTTTGTCGCTGTTCCTGAAAGAATTCAGATCCCGGAAAATATTAAAGAACAATTAATCGTCGAGTTATACTCTAAATAAATCAACACAGATCCAGACTATGGCATTATTTAATTTTCAGAAACCCGATAAAGTTATAATGATTGATTCCTCAGATTTCGAAGGGAAATTCGAATTTCGCCCTTTGGAACCTGGTTATGGATTGACTGTTGGTAACGCATTAAGAAGAGTATTGCTGTCATCCCTGGAGGGATTTGCAATCACTTCTGTTAGAATTGATAAGGTAGAACACGAGTTTTCAGTGATCGAAGGTGTTGTGGAAGATGTTACGGAGATTATTCTTAACCTGAAGCAAGTGCGCTTTAAAAGGCAGATCGATGATGTAAATGAGGAAACGGTTTCCATATCCGTAAGTGGTAAAGAGCAACTTACTGCGGGGGACTTTCAGAAATTCATATCCGGATACCAGATCTTAAACCCTGATTTGGTTGTCTGCAATATGGATCCCAAGGTGAGTATCAATATGGAAGTGATCATTGAAAAGGGAAGGGGATATGTTCCTGCGGAGGAAAATAAGAAATCCAATGCGCCTTTGGGCAGTATCGCGGTAGATTCTATTTTTACCCCGGTAAAAAACGTAAAATACAGTATTGAGAACTTCCGTGTAGAGCAGAAGACGGATTATGAAAAATTGGTTTTCGAAATTGTTACGGATGGTTCCACACATCCGAAAAATGCTTTGACAGAGGCTGCCAAGGTATTGATTCATCACTTTATGCTATTCTCCGATGAACGGATTACGCTGGAAGCCGATGAAATTGCACAGACCGAAACCTATGACGAAGAGTCGCTACACATGCGTCAGTTGCTGAAGACGAAATTGGTTGATATGGACTTGTCCGTAAGGGCATTGAATTGTTTGAAAGCCGCAGAGGTGGATACATTGGGTGATTTGGTATCGTTTAATAAGAACGATTTGATGAAGTTCAGGAACTTCGGTAAAAAATCACTGACCGAATTGGAAGAATTGGTTATCAACAAAGGCCTTAATTTTGGAATGGACCTGTCCAAATATAAATTAGATAAGGATTAACAATAATATACCCTGTAAGCATTTCAGGAGTTACCTTATTTTACCTCTCCTATGTAGAGATGGAGATTACGAAAAGTAGTCCCGGGTGAGGTCAAGAAAATAGTAAAGAACGATGAGACACGGTAAGAAAGTTAATCATTTAAGTAGAAAAACTGCCCACAGAAGGGCAATGCTGGCCAATATGGCGTGTTCACTTATAGAACATAAACGAATAAACACTACGGTTGCCAAGGCCAAAGCCTTAAAGGTTTTCATAGAACCTTTGATCACCAAGTCGAAGGCAGAAAATAACCAGAGCGCTGAAAAAGGCACACACAACAGACGTATTGTTTTTAAGAATCTAAGAGATAAATATGCGGTTACGGAATTGTTCGGGAGTGTTTCGGAGAAGGTAGGGGACAGAGCGGGGGGATATACAAGAATCATTAAACTGGGAAACAGGCTTGGGGACAATGCCGATATGGCAATGATAGAACTGGTAGATTTCAACGAGTTGTACAATGCCGATAAGGCGAAGAAAAAGACCACCAGAAGGAGCAGGCGAGGCGGGGCCAAGAAAACGGATGTGCCACCGGTAACCGTTACCGAAACAAAGGCGGAAGATAACAGCAAAGCTGTCGTTGAACCCGAAGCAGATGATGATTCGGAAGAATAAAATAATTAAACCTACCCCGCCCCTCGGCGGGGTATTTTTTTATAGCCCTTGAGGTTATCGGGTTCTATTATTCACCTTTTTGGTTTCAGTATTTTACGAACATTTCCGAATAATTTAATCCTTCCGAAATGTGCATTACTTTGGGACAGGGTGATCATAGGGGTATTCCTTAATGTTAATTGTTCCCGTCCCTATAATACCGATAAAGAAAATTTACAAATAATCCACTTGTTGATGGTTTACAATCGTCTTTGTATTTTATCTTTGTTCAACAATAGGTGAGTCTACAAGGAATTCGGAAGAATTTAACACTAAGTATTAATTTAAAATATGAAATCGAGTGAAATATCAAGTCAGGAGGAAAGCGCTTTTATTGTTGGCAGACGGTACTATTTTTTATGGTAAAGCCGTAGGCAATAAAGAAGGAACAGCCTATGGTGAGGTATGCTTTAATACGGGAATGACCGGTTATCAGGAGATATTTACAGATCCATCCTATTTCGGGCAACTCATGGTCACTACCAATGCCCATATTGGAAATTATGGCGCCAACATCGAGGAAACCGAGTCCGATTCGGTTAAGATAGCAGGTCTCATTTGCAAGAATTTCAGTTATAATTATTCAAGGCCCAATGCTGATTCGAGCCTTTTGGAATTTTTGGATAAGAGCAATCTCTTTACCATATCAGATGTGGATACCAGGGCTTTGGTGAGCTATATCAGGGATCATGGGGCCATGAATGCCGTTATTTCCACGGGGGTAGACAATATTGAAAGTTTAAAGGCGTCGCTTGCGGAAGTCCCAAGTATGGTAGGGCTGGAATTGTCCTCAAAGGTCTCCACAACCGAATCCTATTTTTATGGGGATGAGAACGCACAATACAGGATAGCTGCTCTGGATATTGGGATTAAAAGGAATATTCTGCGCAATCTGGCTAAAAGAGATGCATATATTAAGGTGTTTCCATACAATGCCACTTTTGAAGAAATGAATGACTGGCAACCCGATGGTTATTTCATTTCTAACGGGCCAGGGGATCCCGAGCCGCTGAAAGATGCCATTGCTGCTACAAAAAAAATAATTTCTGGAGACAAACCTCTTTTTGGCATTTGCCTTGGCCATCAGATCATCGCTCTGGCAAATGGGGTATCTACATATAAAATGTTTAATGGTCACCGGGGTATAAACCACCCCATTTTGAATCTTGAGACCGGGAAGGGTGAAATTACCTCCCAGAATCATGGCTTTGCAATTGACAGGGAAGAAACCGAAGCGCATCCCGATCTGAAAATCACCCATGTTCATTTAAATGACAGGACTGTTGCAGGTATCAGGATGAAGGATAAAAATGTGTTCTCTGTACAGTATCATCCTGAAGCCAGTCCGGGACCGCACGATGCCGGTTATCTCTTTGATCAATTCTTTGAAATGATCGGCACAACTATTACTAATCCAACTGTTATCTAAAGTATCAACCAAAAGTAAAGGCAGGGTATTGCCCTGTCTCAATATAAAAACAAAACTAATGAGTATTATCATAGACGTACATGCAAGACAAATATTTGATTCGAGGGGTAACCCAACCGTGGAGGTAGATGTTGTTACGGAAAATGGGGTCATGGGAAGGGCTGCAGTACCTTCCGGGGCATCAACAGGAGAGCATGAAGCTGTGGAACTCCGGGATGGTGGGGACGCCTTTATGGGGAAGGGAGTGAGTGAGGCAGTTAAAAATGTAAATACCACCATTGCCGAAGAGATTAGGGGAATGTTGGTTTTTGAACAGAATCTGGTAGACCAGACCATGATAGATCTGGATGGTACCCCAAATAAATCAAAATTGGGTGCTAACGCTATTTTAGGGGTTTCTCTTGCCGTGGCGAAAGCGGCTGCCAATGAAATGGGCATGTCATTATACAGGTATGTAGGCGGGGTTTCGGCAAATACACTTCCCGTACCAATGATGAATATCATTAATGGAGGTTCTCATTCAGATGCACCTATTGCCTTTCAGGAATTTATGGTAATGCCTGTTAAGGCGAAAAATTTTAGTCATGCCATGCAGATGGGAACAGAGATCTTCCATAACCTGAAAAAGGTGTTGCACGACAGAAAACTCAGCACTGCCGTAGGCGATGAGGGTGGTTTTGCGCCCACCCTGGATGGAACAGAGGACGCTTTGGATACCATTGAAGAGGCAGTTGAAAAAGCGGGATATTCCTTGGGAGATGACGTTATGATAGCATTAGATTGTGCCGCTGCAGAATTCTATGTGGATGGTAAGTATGATTATACCAAGTTTGAAGGCGACAAGGGCGCGGTTCGGACGTCCGAAGAGCAGGCACAATATTTGGCCGATCTGTGTGCCAACTACCCCATCATTTCAATAGAAGACGGTATGGATGAAAACGACTGGGCCGGCTGGAAAGCACTTACGGATAAGGTTGGGGGTAAGGTGCAATTGGTAGGAGACGATCTTTTTGTGACCAATGTAGAAAGGCTTTCCAAAGGTATCTCCATGGGTATCGCCAATTCCATTCTGATAAAAGTTAACCAAATTGGAACCCTTACGGAAACTATTGCAGCTGTAAATATGGCAAAGAATGCCGGATATACTTCTGTAATGTCCCACCGTTCCGGGGAGACCGAGGATAATACCATTGCCGATCTTGCGGTAGCCCTGAATACCGGGCAGATAAAGACCGGTTCTGCTTCCAGGAGCGATCGAATGGCGAAATATAACCAATTGCTTCGCATTGAAGAGGAATTGGGAAATACAGCCTATTATCCCGGCAAACATGCCTTTAAAATAAAACAATAAATAAGGAAAGAATAGGCATTGGACCTTTCACTTTTCATGAAGGGTCTTTTTTTTGCCTCACGGCTAAACTTTGCCTATCTTTTTAGGATACTTATACAACCGGATTATATGAACAACTTTCTTTTTGTTGCAGCGGAAAACGACGCAATTGCCAGGTGCAAAGCGGGGGGAATGGGCGATGTGGTTCGAGATGTGCCAAGACAGATCTCCGAACGGGGAGATAAAGTTCATATAGTGGTTCCTTCCTATTCCAGATTGCACCAGGGTGGAACACTTAAGACAACGCTGAATTTGCGGTTAAGAGGAACTTTGTATAAGGCCGAACTGTATGAGGTAATCCCCAAAAAGGAATTTAATAATGTTCATCACTATGTAATTCATCATCCGGAAATTAAGGCCGGACAAATAGGTCATATCTATCACGATGACCCGGAAGAACCTTTTTACACGGATAATATAAAATTTACGATTTTTTGTACCGCCGTGGCAGAGGCTATTAAAAAAGGAGCTTTTGGAAAGCTGGATGTTGTTCATATGCACGATTGGCATTCGAGCCTGTTATTGTTTTTAAAGGAATTTCATCCGGAATACAAGGCATTGAAGAAAATGCGATTTGTCTATACCATTCACAATCTGGCCATCCAGGGCATCCGTCCATTTACGGGTAATTACTCGTCCCTTACCAACTGGTTCCCGAACGTTTCCTTTGACACCAGGAAACTGATGGATTACAGATATCAGGATTGTATTAATCTTATGGCTGTTGGAATTCGCCTGGCAGATGCGGTACAAACCGTCTCCCCTTCTTACAAGGAGGATGTTCTTAAACCAAGCAGGCCTCCGGAATTCATAGGAGGCGAAGGTCTGGAAATGGATTTACAACAAGCAGACAATGAAGGCAGATTATTCGGGATCCTCAACGGGTCGAACTATAAGAATATAAGGGTTGCGGAAAAAGGTTTGCTCTACAGAAATACCGTCAAAGCCCTTTTCCGATGGTTGCAGGAAGAATCTAAGAAATACAAGGCGGATTTTTTGGCGCATACCGGTGAGAAAGTGATGGAATACGTTACGGACAGACCTAAGTTTATTGCGGCGAGTGTGGCCAGGCTAACCGAACAGAAGTTTTACTTTTTTAAACGCTCGCCGGAAGCCTTTGTGGAAATATTGAAAAAACTAAAGAAGGTTGATGGCATTTTTATGCTTTTAGGTACGGGGGCCCCTGATTATGAGGAACTTTTCCGCCAATTGAGTTATGACCACAAAAATTTCATTTTTACCAACGGCCAGTCAGAGGATCTGATAGATTCTATCTATTTGGAAGCGGACCTTTATTTTATGCCCAGCCTTTTTGAACCATGTGGGATTAGTCAAATGCTGGCCATGCGCAACGGTAATCCCTGTTTGGTTCATAATACGGGCGGGCTGAAGGACACCGTTGAACATATGAGGACAGGATTCAGTTTTGACGGGAAGACGTATGAGGGAAAGATAAAAAATATGATCAAGGTATTCGATGAGGCATTGAAAGTCTATAAAAATGATCAACCAACCTGGAAGGCCATTCAATCCAATGCCAAAGAAATGCGTTTTACCTGGGGGAAATCGGTAGATGAGTATTACAAATCGCTCTACGCCATTACTAACTGATCAGCATGCCCAACGTCAACATTCAGGCAGCGCTTTACGGTATTTTCCGGCCATTGTTAATAATCCTTTAAATGGAAGAACGGAATTGTTAAGGTGCTCCGTTTTTTGTAGATTTGAAATTAGATCTTAATCTTAGAAAACCAAACCTATGTCTGACAAAGCAACACTCCAATATAATGGTAAAACCTATGAATTTCCGGTTGTCGAAGGAACGGAAAATGAATTGGCCATTGACATTAAGACCTTGCGTTCGGAAAGCGGGATGATAACCCTGGACCCTGGATTCAAGAACACCGGTTCCTGTGAGAGTGCTATTACTTTTTTAGACGGAGAAAAGGGTATTCTGAGATATCGCGGCTACTCTATCGAAGAATTGGCGGAGAAGGCAGATTTCCTGGAAGTGGCTTATCTGCTCATCTTCGGCGAACTACCGAATGGGGAACAACTGCAAAAATTCCACAAGGATATTAAAGCAGAATCCAGGGTGGACGAAGAAATGAAAAAAATTCTGGATGGCTTCCCAAAATCAGCTCATCCTATGGGTGTATTATCTTCACTTACCAGCGCCTTGATCGCCTTTAATCCTTCCTCGGTAAACGTTTCTTCAGAAAAGGATATGTATTACGCCATCGTAAGAATTCTGGCTAAGTTTCCCGTGCTTGTGGCGTGGACCCTTAGAAAGAAAAAAGGCTTGCCTTTGGAGTATGGCGATAGTTCGCTCGGATATGTTGAGAACATCCATAAAATGATGTTCAGATTGCCAAATGATCCCTATACCAAAAATGATATCGTTATTGAGGCCCTGGACAAATTATTGATCCTTCATGCGGATCATGAGCAAAACTGTTCCACTTCTACCGTGAGAATCGTTGGATCCTCCCATGCAGGCTTGTTTGCTTCATTGTCTGCCGGAATTTCAGCCTTATGGGGTCCTTTGCACGGAGGTGCTAACCAGGCCGTATTGGAAATGCTGGAGGCAATAGACAGGGATGGAGGGGACACCAAAAAATATATGGCCAAAGCAAAAGACAAAGAAGATCCGTTTAGACTGATGGGCTTTGGACACCGTGTCTATAAAAACTTTGACCCCCGCGCTAAAATAATTAAGAAAGCTGCCGATGACGTGCTGGGCGACCTTGGGATTGAGGATCCTATACTGGATATCGCAAAAGGTCTGGAGAAAGAAGCACTGGAAGACAAGTACTTTGTGGAAAGAAAGCTATACCCCAATGTGGATTTTTATTCGGGCATTATTTACAGGGCTTTGGATGTTCCCACAGATATGTTCACCGTTATGTTCGCTTTGGGCAGATTACCCGGATGGATAGCCCAATGGCGCGAAATGCGGCTTAGAGGGGAGCCCATAGGAAGGCCAAGACAGGTCTACATAGGTGAAAAGAGCCGCTCTTTTGTCCCCTTGGAAAAACGGTAGCATTACACTACGATCAGGATGCTGCATCTCAATGTTAATGACGAGACTTCTGAACTTAAAGCCGTGCTTTTAGGTACCGCCAAGAGTAGTGGGCCGGTACCCAAACCGGAAGAGGCCTATGACCCCAAATCACTGGAACATATTTTGGCCGGGACCTATCCCGCCGAAAAAGCAATGATAGCGGAAATGGATGCTTTTGAGGCGGTCTTAAGGAAATATGACGTTCAGGTCTTCCGGCCCGAGGTGATCATGGATTGCAATCAGATTTTCTCCAGGGACATCGCCTTTGTTATCGAGGATAAATTGATTAAGGCCAATATACTGCCCGACAGGGAAAAGGAATTCCAGGCAATTTTACATGTTTTGGATGCCATAGACCCGGAGAATATTCTTTGCCCCCCGGAAGATGTACATATTGAGGGAGGGGATATAATGCCCTGGAACGACCATATTTTTATCGGGACATACACCGGTGAAGACTACCCGGAATATATTACGGCAAGAACAAATAAAAAGGCAGTTGAATACATCGCCGGGCAATTTCCCCATAAGAAAATAAAACCGTTTGAACTCCGTAAGTCCAATACGGAAGCCATGGAAAATGCCCTGCATCTGGATTGCTGTTTTCAACCTGTCGGAAGAAATAAAGCCATTCTTCACAAAAATGGGTTTTTGATTGAAGAGGAATACCACTGGCTTGTGGATTATTTTGGTAAAGAGAACATCTTTGAGATCACAAAAGACGAAATGTATCAGATGTTTAGCAATGTGTTCTCCATATCACCCGAAGTTTTGGTGTCCGAGCGTAGTTTTACCAGGCTCAACAATTGGTTGCGCGATCATGGATTTACGGTTGAGGAAATTCCATATTCCGAAATTGGCAAGCAGGAAGGTTTACTGCGTTGCAGTACGTTGCCGCTGGTCAGGGAATAGGCATGTGGCATCGCCGCGCACATCCACATTTATAAAGAATCTTTGTTTAGCTTTGTCTAAAACTTTGCGCAATCTGCGTGAAAAATGCCATCCTGAATGTCAAATTTACAGCAACAGATCACAAATACCATCCTGATGATACGGCCGGTCAGCTTTCGTATGAACGAGCAGACGGCTGTAAATAACTACTTTCAGGAAGATATAGATCTTGAGAACCCAACTATCAATGCAAGGGCACAGGAAGAGTTTGATGCCTTTGTAACCGTCTTAAGAGATAAGGGAGTACATGTGATTGTCGTGGAGGATACCAGGCAACCAGACACTCCCGATTCAATTTTCCCCAATAACTGGATATCCTTTCATGCAGATGGGACCGTAGGATTGTACCCGATGTTTGCAAAGAACAGACGCAATGAAAGACGGAGTGATATTCTGGATATCCTTGAACAGGAAGGGTTTTTGATTGAAAATGTGATGGACTATTCTTCTGCCGAGACCGAAGGTTTCTTTTTGGAAGGTACAGGGAGTGTGCTAATGGACAGGGTAAGCCAAAAGGCGTACTGTGCCCTTTCTGAAAGGGCAGATGAAGAATTGTTCATTGAGTTTTGTGAAGATTTTGATTGTATGCCCGTGCTTTTTACCGCCAATCAAAATGTGGACGGAAAGCGTATGCCCATCTACCATACCAACGTTATGATGTGCCTGGGGGAAGAGCTTGCAGTAATATGTTTGGATTCCATTGACGACCATAAGGAACGAAAAAATGTGGTGGACCACCTCCGGCAGAGCGGCAAGGAGATCGTTGCCATAACTGAGGAACAGATGCACCATTTTGCGGGCAACATGCTCCAGGTTTTTGGGGGGGGCAACGAACGGCTTATGGTCATGAGTACCGCAGCATTTAATTGCCTGTCCGGGTCACAAATAGCTACTATTGAAAAGACCAGTGAGATTGTTCATAGTTCCCTGGGGACCATTGAAACCTGTGGAGGCGGTAGTGCCCGTTGTATGATGGCGGAAGTGTTTTTGCCTAGAATTTAAGCCTTCTTCATTTGCCTGTCTATCCAGGCCCTATAGTCTATATAGCCAATAGCGTCCTGGGGGACCAGGGGATCTGTATTTTCAGGAAACAACTGCTTTCGTAACGCTAAAAAGGCATTATTGTATTCCGATGATTGAAGCCTGGGGATACGAATAAAAAACCGCAAAAGTATTTTTTCATAAGGGAGCAATCCTTTTATTTTATTCATATACCGCCTTGTACTGTTAACGTAGTACCCCAGGACCATCAGGTTTTTTTGTTCCAAATGCACCATGAGATTGAGGATATGCATTTGCCTTCTCAGGTCCGGACGTACATTTTTATATCCGGAGTTTAATAATTGATTGATCCAATGCAGGGATTTACTCAGATCGTTTCTCATAAAGTAAATGCTGGCCAACTGAAATTGAAAGGACGCCAGATAGTCGTTGGGGATTTTGTACCTGTTCGTCTTTACAAAGTTTTCCGTGCTGCTGATAAAGTCCCGTTGCTTTTCAAAATCTTTGGTATTCCGGTATATTTCCAGTTCTATATTGTATGTTCTCATGATTTGTTTAAGCAGGGTACGGTTCTCGGAGGCTACTTTGAAGCCTTCGTAAATTCTTTTCGCCTTTTGAATAAGGGATATGGCATCCTTATACTTTTTATTAAAAACAAAAAAGCTGACCAGATTATTTATACTAGACACATACAGCCCGGGTTCTTCCTTAAGCCGGTAGGGTGCGCTTTCCAGTAGTGTAAGGAGTGTCCGCAATTCATTTTCGGCTTTATAGCTATCATTTTTTTGAAGGTGACGAAGATAACTTGTATTGTAGAAAAGTACTTTTGCTTCCTGGGACAGGGCCATTTCAGGATGATTTAACAGTGATTTGTTTTTTATGCTGATATTTTGACCCTGAAACATATTGGCGGAGAATTCTATTGCGAGCCGCCAATAACGATGGTTGTTAACTATTTTTTTCAGCGTCTTCTCCTGACCCTCTAAAACCGTGGTTAAGTCACTATAGTTATCAGGATGCCTTGTTTGCACCAATCTGCGTTTCCAGTTCTCCACCTGCAGGAGGCCGGGCAGTAATTCAAATTTAGAGGCCATAGCCTCTGCACGTTTTAATTGTGATTCGCACAGCCCAAAAAGTTCCTTGTTATAAAGGATTTCTATATTTCGTAAAATATCCTTGAGTTCGGCATCTTTGGAAACCCCGGCATGGAAATTTCGCAGGCTTTTTAAAATGAGTTTACCGAGGTAATTTTTGGTGGTATGTAGCTGCCTGGGGAACTTTTCCCCTTTAAATTTTTCCTTAATGACTTTCTCATTGTATAAGGTCTGTTTTTCAATGACATCAAAGAGTCTAAGATAGTTGTTTCCACTTGCCTCCCGTGTACAAAACAATCTGAAATACCTTTTTTCGCTTTTGGAAAGCGATTGAATCAATTTAAATAATTCATTTTTTTTAGCCATTAGAAATATATATAACAAAATTTTAAATTACTAATTATCAGTATATAAAACAATAAAATGATTAAATAGAAAGATACGTTTTGATAAAGATCGAATTTTAAATATTGAAACTTCAGGTTACATTTATGATAAGAAAAAAATATAACCTAAAATTCAACAATTATGGCAAATGCAATCAACTGGTTTGAACTTCCTTCAAACAACTTTCAAAGAGCGGTAAAATTTTATGGAGACGTCCTAAAGACCGAGTTACAACCCATGGATATGCCAGGGGCAAAAATGGCCTTTTTCCCTACTTCTGATAATGGCGTAGGGGGTTGTGTGATCCACGGCGAGGGGTATACTCCCAGTATGGTGGGATCCCTTGTTTACCTCAATGGGGGTGAAGATCTGGACGATCCGCTATCAAGAGTTAAAGATGCTGGGGGAGAAGTCCTGGTTCCTAAAACGGCTATTGGGGAACACGGCTTTATAGCAGTATTTAAAGATACTGAAGGTAATAAGGTGGCTTTTCATTCACTTGGCTAAATTCACTGCGGCATCCATGATTGGTCCGGAAGCGCAATTTATGTCACTGGTCAGCAAATACTCGTCATCAAACCGGGATATTGTCCTCGGCAAGATGATGAGTGCGCCGGCCTTGAAGTACAGGGATAAGGTTTTCGCGTTCTATATCAAAAAGGAGATGGGCTTTAGGTTGGGGCCAAAATTTTATCCGGAGAAATTTGGGCTTGAAAACACCAAACCTTTAAGTCCGTTTAAAACGAAACCCCCGCTCAAGGGGTGGTTTATTATTGAGGCGAGTGAAAGCAATTATTGGGGAATATTGACGGAAAAGGCACTCGACTATACCATGACTTTATACAAATAATTGAGTAAATTGGAATTGCTAAATCAGAAGGAATGAAAAATATCAGTAACGCTACCTTGAAATTTCTTAAGGATCTAAAAACAAACAATAACCGCGATTGGTTCAGCTCGAATAAGGCCAGGTACGAAACCGCAAAAACAGAATTTGAGGAATTCGTGGATAACCTTCTTGCGGAAATCGCGAAGTTCGACAGCAGTATTGGTCATCACAGCGCGAAGGATTGTATTTTCAGGATTTACCGTGATGTCAGATTTTCGGCCGACAAATCGCCTTACAAAACGCATTTTGGGGCCCATGTAACATCGGCGGCAAAGAAATCTGAGATCCATTCCAGAGCCGGGTACTATATCCATATTGGTCCCGGGGAATCCATGCTTGCAGGTGGCGCCTACCTGCCACAGGGTGATTGGCTGAAAGCCATCAGAATTGAAATTGCAAACAACGCTGATGACTTGCGAAAAATACTTAACAGTAAGGGCTTTATGGAGTATTTTGGTGAAATGGAGGGAGAACAACTTAAAACTGCACCCCGTGATTTTCCGAAGGACCACCCGGAAATTGAACTCTTGAAACACAAAAGTTTCCTGGCAACACACAGATGTAAGGACAGCGTTGTAACCTCCCCGGATTTTTTAAAACATGCGGCTAAAACGTTCAGGGCGTTATATCCGTTCGACCAGTTTTTGAACGGGGCTGTTTCCTGAATTTACGGTAATTTTTTTGGGATAAATGCCCAACCTTGGTTGAAGTTTAGCTCTTTCCCTTGATCCCGACAGCTTTCCGGAGGGAAGGTAACTTCACTACAGGCCATGAACTGAAAGGTCTGGCTGTAATTTGAAGCGATACCGGCAATTTCTATTGCTATAAGTGTACCAGGAAATAAATGTTGTATTCAGGGTTTCCTTTTCCTTAACTCCAAAAGGAAAACAACTGTCATCACCACCATAAAAAGTGCAAAGGGCAGTGAAGTGATGATCAGGAGCTTTTGCACGGCAACAAGTACATCTATATCTGGCTTTGCACTCCCGAGAATTAACAAGGCCATTGTGGCTATAAGAATGAAAACGGACCACAGCAAACGATGCTTTTTGCTGGGATTCTTCCGGCCCTTATCCGTAAACATACTCAATACAAAAACCGCGGAATCTACCGAAGTTACCAAAAAACCGATCAATAGAAATATAGTGGTAAAATTGAGCAATCCCGATAAAGGATAGTTCTCAAAGAACACAAATATTGAAGAAAAGACATTACCGAATTCATCGTTATAGGTACCCCAACTTTCTATCAGTTGAAAGGCTGAGGTCCCAAAAACCGAGAACCAGAAAAACGTCCCCAGGGATGGGATGATCAATACCCCCAACAATAATTGCCTTAATGTCCTCCCCCTGGAAATTCTTGCGATAAAGATCCCTGTAAACGGGGCCCAGGCCAGCCAGAAGGCCCAATAGTAGAAAGTCCAGTCGGTAAGGAATGCAGTCCCGGGATTGTAGGGACCATAGGCCAGGCTCATAGGAATGAGATCAATAACATATTGAAAAGTAGCTTCTCCAAACGCCACAAGAATTGCCCCCATATCACTGGTAAAAAAAACAAAAAACAACATCGCCAGGGTGACGAGAATATTAAATTTGGAAATGATCTTGATCCCCTTGTTTACGCCCTGCCAGGCCGAATAAAAGGCGATGGCAGAAACAACTGTCGCAAGGAGCAAGGTGGTCCTGAGGCCAAACCGGGGACCAAATATATGGGTTAAACCGCCATTGATCTGCGTGGTACCCAGGCCAATTGCCGCTATCAGTCCGAAAACCGTGGTAATGATAGTCATAATATCGATCCCTTTTCTCATAGGCCCGTTGGGCAGTGCATCTTCTATAGTTGCACTCACCCTGACTTTCTTTTTGCGAACAAACAGGGCATAGCCTACCACCATGGCAAAAAGTCCATAAAAGGCCCAGGCGGTAAAGCCCCATTGGTAAAAAGTAAATTCAAGGGCAAGTATCTCTGGCGTTAAACCGGAAGGGTAGGGAGGGTATTGTTGCATAAAGACCGGTTCCTGTACGGCCCGTAGAAGGATCCCGGCCCCCATTCCTGCACTATATAGCATAGCGGTCCACGCCCAAAGAGAATGTTCGGGTTTTTGATGTTTTTTTCCTAACCGAATTTTTCCCAGCGGCAAAAAAGCGACAATAAGCAAAAGCAAAACACAACTCAATCCAAGATAGAGATAGAAATACCCAAAATAGTTTCTCACCCAAAGCGAAGCGGTCTCAATGCCCAGATAGCTCTCTTTGGTGAATGCGAATACGGTAAGGGACAAAATGAAAATGATGCCAATGGAAAGACCCAGAAGCAGATTATTTTTCAGGAAATGCCTAATGTTTTCTTCTTTTCGGGATTGCCCTTAAATATACTGCAATTAACAGAAACCAACATTGCCCGTATTGCTATTCTTCGGAAGCGGCAAACTCGCGGATGGCCGCATTGGGCTCCATAATGTTATAGCCTTTCCAGAATTCGGGACTATACCTCGAAAGATAGGTAGCTTTGACAGTATCGTTTTCCACTACCCCCGAAAATTCTGATGAGGATATGCTTTCAGACCCAAAAACGACCAATTCATATTTTTGGGTGTTGTGATTAATTACATCGATCCCCAACGACAATTCGTTCTGCTTTCGTCTTCCTTTGACAAATTTATTCTTCTCTATAACCTTCAGGGGCCTGTCTACCCCCATCACCCTTCCTTCCACTTTTTCAATAAATTTAAGGTCGTATCTGTTGTTTGCGCCTTTGGCAAAGATCGTGGAACCTCTATATACCGTCTCCTCGTAACTGAATCCTAACAGCCTGATCCTTCTCAACGGGTTCACATTTGTGTAATCAATCCGCATTACTGCGAAGTCTTCAAGATTTACAAAGATCGTTCCCTTAAAATCCTCCCTTCTTTTGGGTTCAAAATCAATGACGTAAACCCCGTCCCCGTCTATTTCGGTAAACCCCTTTAAAGTAAATTCATACCGGCCCGATTTTTCAATAAAATTTAATTTATAATCTTCCTTATAGAAAAGTTCGGAATACAAGTGGGACAGCTGCTTTTTTTTGTATCCCAGAAAATAATTTTTCTCAGGTTCTTTAAGTTCGTCTTCAAGCACTAAAGCTTCTTCGGAAGTATCTAGAATCGAATCTACCTGAACCTTCCGGCCAAAAAACCCCGATTTGATTTTTAAATAGGAATTGGGTTTTACGTTCTCCTTAAAAATTTTCTCTAATTTTTTGGAAAGCGCCTCCATAGAACCTTCATTGTTTTTGTCATAAAGTTCTGCAGCTTTCTCAATATGCAGGCGATTTTCTTCTGGGGTCCTGTAAAAATCTACCAGGCTTTCCGTGAAATAATTAGCCCTTCTGGGTAGGATAGAGATGACGCTATCTATAAATTTTTTATTCAATTCTTCAATGGTGGATTCTTTGAATGCGACATTTAGCTTTCCGAGTTTGTTGTATTCGGAATGTCTCAGAAACAGGCGCTGCTTAATAGGATCTTTGTTGTAATTGTAAGGCAGTCTTTCTTTTATTTTATCAATGATCTCTTCTACACTAAGTTCATTGTCAAAAAGATACACTCCGCTTAATTCTATGGGTTTCGGTTTCAAATAGAGGATACTATCCAATCCTGCCCCGACAAAAAATCCCATCCTTTCATATCCCAGACTAGAGATGTATATGGAATCCTTTTCCGTCCTTTTTTCCGTATCCAGACTAAAACGGCCTTCCTCATTGGTGATAATCCCGTTGTTTTCGGAAAACTGTACGGTGGCATAAGGAACACTCTCATTGGTTTTTTCGTCAACTACTTTGGAAGTGAGTGTTTGTGGATACAACTGACAGATACCAACTGTAGAAAGTAGCATTGAAATTAGGGGGTATCGGAATTTCATGAAAAAGCTGTTTATGGTATAGCTATACTCTAAAGCACGCAATAATAGCTAAAAAAGTCACCCAACTAAATTCGTCCGGTATATTTTAGGAATACTTTAATGTTTTGGGGCGTCGAAAACCCAAATCTCAAAATCGAAGTATCAGGGGTCAGGTTCAACCTCAGGTTTCTTTTGACAAAACTCGGTTTTGTCATCTCGAGGGACGAGGGAACTCTTTTCTGAGCAATGACCTTTGGTTAAGATGCTTCGCTTCGCTCAGAATGCCAAAAGGAACCGTCAAATTGCAAATGGAAGTACAAATTAAAGATCAGGAACAAAGTCCTAATCTTGGCTCTTGATTCTAATTTAAAGATCTTCAAGGGAGGTCGGTGTATTATCAACCTTATAATCCAGTATTTTTTTAAAAAATTTTTGAATGGCCTTGGTGTCGGAGCGCACTTTAATAAAATAGTGGTCCCGGTAAATGGAATACACGGCAAAATCCCCTTTATAGATACTCAATTTGTAATAAGGGATCACCAGGGCATAGGTTTCCAGCAAGGATCGAAAGCGCACCATAATTCCCTTGGGGCGCATTTCTATATTACAGGTATCCAGGTTATTGTCCAGGATCAATAAATTTCTTATTTCTATACTGGTCTCTGTAATGAATAGTTTAGGGGAGCCTATGCCACCCAGGGCCCACCGTTCTTTTAGTAGGAACGGTTGTCCAACCTCGGCATTTACTTTTTTGGTAGTTTCTTTATCGTTGTAGGATACATTTAACAGCATATCATGGCTTTATTTACTTGGGTCTGTTAACACTAAGCCTAAAAATGGTTTTTTCGCCCTTTTTCCGTATTTCTTCGTTCTTTTTTGCACACGTAGCCAGCTATGCTTAACAAGTTAGGGCATAATCCTGATCCTGCCAACCCACCGCGGTGAAGCCTGGTTTTTCCCTGTAAAAATCCACCGTCCTGGAAATATTCAAAGATGCCAATACGGGTACGGCCCTCTGTAGATGTTTTTATCCTTACCGCTTTTTTTCTTTAAAGGGCATCTCTAAAAACCCTACTTTGGTTGCCAACTTGTTCTTTTTCCCGGCTACTTCGTTACCAAAATACTCCCCGATGGCTATCGGGACTAAACTCCGCTTTTGGCGCCTTGTATCCGAAAAAAATTCCTGCGTTACCATTACAAACAGAGTTATTAGAGGTGCCCTAAAGTTAATTAAAACCTTGGTCTTTTTGAAAGCAATATGGAATAGGGACCCTCCTGTCCAACCGCGAGGGGATTCCGCTCCTCGGCAGGGCTGGTTCAATCCATTATGTCGATCGTAAAGGTCTCGTTTTTTCAAAATAAAGTTGTACTAAAATGATTAGTTTTGCACCTTCAGATTACCAAGGAATATGAGTATTCAGGAAGTATTGACCACAAAAGTAAAAGAGGCGGTCGCATCCATTTTTGAAGTGGACCTACCATCGGTAGAATTTCAGCCCACACGAAAGGATTTTGTGGGAGATATTACAGTGGTTGTGTTCCCTATGCTTCGCTATATAAAAGGCAATCCCGAAACGATAGGCAATCGGCTAGGCGAATACCTCAAGGATGGGGTCAGTGAGGTGTCCGACTTCAATGTCATCAAAGGTTTCCTGAATATTATTATTGACGATACCTCCTACATTGATTTTTTCAAATCCATCACAGACCTGCAGCATTTTGGCCATTCAACAGCTACTGAGGAGGAAGGGGTGATGGTAGAATATTCTTCGCCTAATACCAATAAACCTTTGCATTTAGGTCATATACGGAACAATTTACTGGGCTATTCCGTGGCGGAGATCCTTAAAGCCTCCGGAAAAAAAGTGTACAAAACCCAGATCATTAATGACCGGGGCATTCATATCTGTAAGAGTATGCTGGCCTGGCAGAAATGGGGGAATGGAGAGACCCCTGCCAATAGTGGTTTGAAGGGCGACAAATTGGTTGGGAATTATTATGTGGCGTTCGATAAGGCCTATAAATCGGAGGTTGCCGCGATGATGCTGGAAGGTAAAACCAGGGCAGTTGCTGAAAAGGAGGCACCCCTGTTGTTAGAAGCGCAGGAGATGCTTCAAAAATGGGAAGCCGGGGACGATGAAGTGGTAGCGCTCTGGAAGAAAATGAACGGATGGGTCTATGAAGGTTTTAATGAGACATATAAAAATCTCGGCGTTGATTTTGACCAGCTCTACTATGAAAGCAATACGTATCTGCTGGGGAAGGATGTGGTAGAAGATGGGTTAAAAAAAGGGGTTTTCTATAAAAAAGATGACGGAAGTGTCTGGATAGACCTTACGGATGAAGGACTGGATGAGAAAATTGTGCTCCGCTCCGATGGTACCGCCGTCTACATGACCCAGGACATTGGCACGGCTATACAACGTGTGAAAGATTATCCGGATATCGGCGGGATGGTTTATACCGTAGGGAATGAACAGGACTATCATTTCAAGGTGTTGTTCCTTATCCTGAAAAAACTTGGATTTTCATGGGCAAAACATTTATACCATCTTAGCTACGGGATGGTAGACCTTCCGAGCGGGAAGATGAAAAGCAGGGAGGGTACCGTGGTTGATGCCGATGACCTTATGGACGATATGACCGGTACCGCCGCCGCAATCTCTGAAGAACTGGGGAAGCTGGATGATTATTCGAAGGAGGAAAAACAGCGCCTGTACCAGATGATAGGCCTGGGGGCGTTAAAGTATTTTATCCTGAAAGTGGATCCTAAAAAACGCATTCTGTTCAATCCGGAGGAGTCTGTCGATTTTCAGGGGAATACCGGACCGTTTATCCAGTATACTTATGCGAGGATACAATCTATCTTGCGAAAGGCTGAGGAGATGGGCCAGAACCTGAGTGGCTTTGGGGACCTCAAAGGTCTCCATGAAAAGGAGAAAGAACTGATTAAACAAATACAATTGTTCCCCGAAACAATTCAGCTGGCTGCGGAAAATTACAGTCCCGCCCTGATTGCCAACTACACCTATGACCTGGTAAAGGAATTCAATTCGTTTTACCAGCAGGTTTCAATTCTGGGAGAAGCAGATGAACAAAAGAGGAATTTCAGGGTGCAACTTTCCAGAAAAGTAGGAGAGGTGATTCAGTCGGCTTTTGAGTTATTGGGGATTGAGGTCCCTGACCGGATGTAGCCCTGAATCACAAATTTAATCTAATAATTCCCCGATGTTTACGTCGGAGATAGTCGGTTTCAAGAAATTTTTTAATTCCGTTTAAACTCCTCCTCTCGCCACCTCGCGGTGTCTTGTCGGATGTGTTAAAAACTCACCCTGAGACTCACGTTAGGGGTAAGGCCAAGTGAGATGCTTTCCACTTTTTCTATTTCGTTTTGATCGTCTAGCCTGTAGAATGTGTTCAGAATATTCCCCTTATTTAAAACATTAAGTACCGAAGCCCCTGCGGTGGCCTTGAAAGTTGGGCTGAGGTCAAAATCGTAAATGGCAGAGGCATCGGCCCTGAGGTAATCAGGAAGCCTGTTGCTGTTAGGTTCTTTAAAATTTATTTCATTTGGAAAGACCGTGGTATCAATAGAATTAGGTGGCTCAACGGGTTCCGTAAACGGTTTTCCGCCCCTGTAGTTCACCCCAATTCCCAATTTAAGGTCATTATAAGTATAGGTCGTGGCAAAAGTGATGTTATGCCGTATATCCAGATTGTTGGGGAACCGGCTGGGTGAAATATCCTCAAAAGTGTAGGTATTGTGATTTAGCGTATAGCTCAGCCAGGTACTGAAGGAATCGCTTTTGTGATTAATCAGGAATTCAAGCCCTTTCACATCGTACTTTCCAATCTCGCCGTTGAACTGGCCCTGGTTTTGAAATCCCTGGGTAGACGTACTTATACCGTCCACTTCTTTGTAAAAGCCTTCCATGCTTGCATACCAGTTATCCCTGTCGTAATTTAAACCCAAAGAACCCTGTTTGCTTTTGGTAACCGGAAGTAAATCATCATCGGAAAGTATCCACCTTCTTTTTTCTATACCCAAAAAATTCTGTTCCAGATCAATGATCTGGTTTGTGGTCTGATTTTTAAATTCTCCAAGAATTTCCAGCCGGTAGGAGTCGGCAAAGGTATAATTGAGGTTGACCCTCGGTTCCGCAATGAATTTGCTAAATGTATCCACATTTTCTATAAAATTGAAACGTGCGCCTCCCCGGGCCCTGAATTTGAGATCGGGAGAAACATAACCTAATTCCGAATATAGTGCATTGGTCCTTATAACCCCTTTGGCATTGTTGCTAAACGGGGGTTGCGTTACATCCGTGGTATTTGTGATTCCTACTTCGGTATGCTGATAACCATTGAGCCAGCTAAGGGTATTGGTAAGCCTGTAATTTGAATTTAACTTGAAAGAAGATTCTTTTACCTCATTTTTCTGTATCAGCTGCTGTGCCCCGTTGTTGGAACTGCTCCAGGAATCCAGATGATATTGGGTGTAGTAGCCGTTAAAACTCGTAGAGAACTTTTCTGACCAGTTGCTTTCCAGGGCACCTCCAAAAGAAAGGTTCATTTGATCCAGGCTGCTTTGATTGGACCTGCCGGTATCCCCGGAGGTTTCCATATAGTCCAAATTGTTGTTGATATTAATAAAACTGAGCCGTAGTTGTTGGTCTTCATTAAAATCATACAGTACCTTTCCCGTGAAATCATAGAAATAGAAATTTTCATCACGATCCAGTACCTCGGTATCCTGAAAAGCCCGTTCAAAGAATTGATCGTAAGTTGGGGTATTGAGAAAATCCGTTACCGAACGCCTTGCCGAAAATTGAAATGCGAGATTCTCGGTAATTGGCGTATGGCCGTAAACGTCCCCGCTAATGAGGTTGAATCCTGCACCCCCAAAGTACTGCTCCTGTATCTCGTTTTTTGTTTGCATGTTAATAATGCCGCTTACCCCATCCCCGTACTGCGCACTGGTGCCATTTTTAATTACGCTCACCTCGTCTGTCAGATAGGGATTAAAGGCAGAGATAAGTCCGAAAAAATGCCCGTTTTGGTACATTTTAATACCATCCCACAGAATAAGGTTCTGATCATTGGTGCCTCCCCGGATATTGATATCGGACACTGTTTCATCAATACTCTTAATGCCCGGAAGCGCCTGCACGGTATGGAGCACATCGGGCTCCGTAAGACCGGGAAGAATGCCAAAATCTTTTGTATTTAGTAAGATACTTGCATCCAGTTCTTTTGTCAGCCCGGTGGTCAGGAATTTAAAGACGACCACCTCATCCAGTTGCTGATAATGGATACCGAGCAAAATAACGGTGCACGGATTTCGACCAACCAATTTCTCCGCGGTAACATACTGGGTTTTAAATCCTAAATGTTTTATCCGGATAGAAGCTTTTCTGGGAATATTGTTAAGGGAAAATTTACCGTCAAGGTCTGTAACGGCGGTTATACCACTGCCAATGACCTCTATGGATGCTCCTGTTACCGTATTTTTCTCAAAATTGTCCAGCACCAGGGCACAGATATCAACTGTACTGCTCTTGGAGATAGTGTAGTAGCGGGCACTGAGTTTTTTTATCAGGAGTTGCGTTTGATTCTCAATATTCCGAAGGATGGGATCCAGCTCTTCGCTTGCCGGAACGGTTATGGTAATAGGGCGTATATCTTCGTCTACAAATGAAAATTTAACTTCAAACCGGCTTTCCAGCTGCTGTATATAAGGTATAAGATTGGTGGCAGGGGGGGTTGTATTCTCTTGTGCCCTGCTCATGAAGAAGGCAGGCAAGAGCAACAAACAGAATGCAATAACACTTTTACGGGGCGTTTTCGGCATAAAATAGCACTTTGTTCTCCTCTAATTTAAACTTTATCTGAGAAGGAGTACTAATACTTTGTAACGCCAATTTTATGTTTGTGTTGCTAAAAGTGCCTGTAAAATGTTGTTTAAGATCAATATTTTGAGTTTCGATCTGAATATCGAATTGTCGCTGGAATTCAGCAAGCACATATTCCAGGGGGATACTCTTAAAGGTACTTTCACTGTTCATCCATGAAGGCACCTTTGAATTTGGTGCATCGGCATCCTGAATTTTCCCATTGACCGCCATAAAAGAATTTCCTGCCGGTAATTTTGTTTCCTCGCCCTTATAAGTCACGCTTACGAGTCCTTCATAACAGGTTACCTCAAAGAAGTTCTTTCTATTCTCCACATTGAATTGAGTTCCTAAAACAGTGACTAAACCGTCATCCGTAGCTACGGTAAACTTTTTGCCTTTTGCAACTTTGAAAAACGCTTCTCCATCGAGAGCTACATTTCGCTTTTTATTCCATTGTTTTTCGCTGTAGGATATTTCAGAATCTGCATTTAAAATTATTTCCGAGGCATCCGGTAGGGTGACCTCAGTCCTTTCTGCGAATTGTGTTGTCACTGTTTCATCAAGTGAATTCAAATAGAAATAAGAAACCAAAAAGATCACCGCAATCGCAGCAGCTACGCGCAATACCTTACGCATAGGATTCAGTTGTACCACTTTGCCGCTTTTTTGCGGTTGCTTGTTCCTGAGATCCTCCAGGGCTTTCTCAACATCAAAATCGGGCGCTTTCATGGTGTCCGTAACCGCCAAAATTTTCTTATAGGTGGCATATTCAGCGGTTTTCTCAAATTCCGCCAATTCTGCCTCTGAAAGCTCGTTGTTAAGCCATTTTGCTAAATAATTCTCTTTCATGATTTCCAGCTTTACACCATTATAACAATTTACTACAAAAAAACCCTACCTCTAAGGTATAAATTTCCAGGTTTTGCCTTTCTTAGCCTTAAACATTAAACCTTTCAGATGCCGTCAATCTGTTCCCGTATCGTTTTTAGGGCCAAATGCATTCTTTTTTCTACGGCTTTTACACTTATTCCTTCCATTTCTGCGATTTCGGCGTACTTTTTCCCATCGATCCGGTTTAAAAGAAAGGTGGTTCGCTGGTTTTCCGGCAAGCTGTCCAAAGCCCTATCTAGCTTCTCCTTAAATTCCTTTTCCTCCAACACGTACTCAGGCGACTCATTAGTGGTGCGGAGAGACTTGGCCGCATATTTTAAACGGACCTTTTCGGCCTTGAGTACATTCAGATACAAATTATTTGCGACCGTATACACATAGGATTTTGCCTTATCCGGACTCACCTTGGCACAGTTCTCCCACAACTTAACAAAAGCCTCCTGTACAGCATCATAGGCCTTCTCTTCATTGCCATACTTATAATATATATAGTTATAAACCGTTTTGGAATTAGCTTTAAAGAGGGAACTGAACACTTGCTCCTCGCATACGTTGTCCATTTTCTATGGGTTGAAGACGTTGATCGCTTCCAAAGATATTTGAAAAAAATCAATAAAAGGGTAGGGTATTTTAAAAGATAATTGTTTTAAAGTTGTACGAACAAAAAATCCAAATCGTTATGAAAAAGTTTTTTCATTATTCAGTGTACACATTACTACTTATGATGGCACTGTCGTTTACCGCTTGTCAAACGGAGTTCGAGCCATTGCCCGAAATAGATGACAAGGAAACAATTACTGCCAATTCCACAACTGCAAAACTTATTGAAAACACCTCCTCCAATGACGGATCCTACGATAATATCGTGGATGGGGCTAGTTGTTTTGCTATCCGTTTTCCCTATACAGTTGAAGTAAACGGGGTTGAAATTACGATCGATTCTAAGGAAGACCTTCACTTAATTGAGGAAATTTTTGATGCCCTGGAGGATGATGAGGATATTCTGGATATTATTTTCCCTATAACAGTTACTATAGGTAATTACGCCGAGGTTGTTATTAACGGTATTGATGATCTTCGCGAATTGGCTGAAGAGTGCATAGAAGGTGGAGATGATGATGATATTGAATGTATTGATTTTGTGTATCCGATAACGCTGTATACTTTCGATATCAATGCGGAACAAACAGGTAGTGTCACCGTAGACAGTGATCTGGAAATGCGAAGATTCTTCGCCGGATTGGGTGAAAATGACCTTATCAGTATTGATTTTCCTGTTTCGCTTCAGCTTTATGATGGTACGGAAGTTCAGGTAAATAACAATGCGGAACTCTCAAATGCCATTGAAATGGCGAAAGATGCCTGTGATGAGGATGACGATAACGATCATAATGATGACGATTTTGATCAGGAGCGGTTGGAGAATCTGTTGGTAGAATGCCCGTGGTTGATCAATGAGGTGCAACGCGACGAGGTGAACCAAACGGACCAATACTTTGAGTATTTGATGAACTTTACGGAGGATGGTGAAGTAACCGTAGTGGACAGATTGGGGAACAGCCTTACCGGGGCATGGACTACAAGGGTAGCCGATGGACATGTACTTCTGAAACTTGAATTTGATGTCCTGGTAGACTTTAACCTGGATTGGTTTGTCTATGAGATCAAAGAAGGGGTGATTAAGCTTTACGCCGAAGGAGGTAACAAGATCATCATGACAAGTACCTGTGACGTGTTCAATACAGAACCCAATACCCTTAGGGAAATTTTACAGGAATGCAGCTGGATCATCAAAAAAGTGAAGGTTGATGATGTAGAAATAAGAAGACTTTTAGGATACGAATTCAATTTCATGGCCCAGGGTGTGGTTACCTTAACTAAAGGTGATGTCGTTTCTCAGGGAACCTGGGAGATCACGGCGAATGCCCAGGGAAGATTGGTAATGGCCATAGTCATGGGTGATGAGCCCGGAGTAAGTTTTGAATGGCCCTTGACAGACCTTAGGGATGATCGTTTAAAATTTGAAATTCCCGGTACGGATTATGAGTTGTTCCTGCAACGGGTTTGTGACGATAATAATGCCGATGGTGATGTCGTTGAGATTCGAAACGTTATGATGGCAGGAGAATGGCTCGTAGCTAAGTATACAGATGGTGATACGGATGAAACGGATAATTATACAGCGTATACCTTCGATTTCCAAACCGATCATATGATCGCAGTTACAACATCCCAGACGGGCCCCACCTCGCCCGGTGTTTGGAGAGTGATCAGAAACAGTGACAGTAAGTTAAAAGTATATCTTAACGTTGGAGATGTAGATCCGCTTGGTGAACTTACGGATGACTGGGATTTCGTATCTATTACTAATGCCCGGGTAGAGTTGAAGGATATCAGTGGTGACGGCAGCATCAGCACCCTGGTATTTGAAAAAAAGTAAACCCCGCACCTGAGGGAACAGGTTAACAAAACCCCTATTTGCCCCACATTTTGCTAAAAGGGCAGTTTCCACTGGAGCTGCCCTTTTTCCGTTTATATTTCTCGGCCAGAACTTCCTTCATCCCGTTCATATTCTTAAATTTGCATTTCCCGTAAATAATGCAAGACGATGTTTGATAATTTAAGTGAGAAGTTAGATAAAGCGCTTCATGTGCTGAAAGGACATGGACAGATCACCGAGATCAATGTGGCGGAGACCACTAAGGAAGTGAGAAGGGCACTGCTCGATGCCGATGTCAATTTTAAAATAGCCAAGGAGTTCACCAATAAGGTTAAGGAAAAAGCCCTGGGCCAGAACGTACTCACCACCCTGCAACCGGGTCAGCTAATGGTCAAAATTGTAAAAGACGAGCTGACGGAACTTATGGGTGGGGATTCCGAGGGAATTAACCTTTCCGGAGATCCTTCTGTAATCCTTATGTCTGGTTTACAAGGCTCCGGTAAAACTACCTTTTCGGCCAAACTTGCAAATTTTCTCAAGAAAAAGAAAGCTAAAAATCCGTTGCTGGTAGCCTGTGACGTGTACCGCCCTGCCGCTATTGACCAGCTGCATGTTGTTGGAGAACAGGTAGGTGTGTCTGTATATTCCGATAAGGAAAATACGGATCCTGTTTCCCTGGCCAGGGCAGGGGTAGCTTACGCCAAAGCCAATGGGCACAATGTGGTGATCATTGACACCGCGGGTCGTTTGGCGGTAGATGAACAAATGATGACCGAAATTGCCAATATCAGGGACGCGGTCCAGCCACAGGAAACCTTATTTGTAGTTGATTCCATGACCGGGCAGGATGCCGTGAACACAGCCAAGGCTTTTAATGATGTATTGAATTTTGACGGGGTGATCCTTACCAAATTGGATGGGGATACAAGAGGGGGAGCAGCTATTTCTATCAAATCTGTGGTCGATAAGCCGATTAAATTTATTGGAACGGGTGAAAAAATGGACGCCATAGACGTGTTCCATCCCAGCCGGATGGCGGATAGGATACTGGGAATGGGCGATGTTATTTCGCTTGTGGAAAGGGCTCAGGAACAGTTTGATGAAGAGGAGGCCAGGAAGATCCAGAAGAAGATCGCCAAAAACAAATTCGGATTCGACGATTTCCTCAATCAGATTCAGCAGATCAAAAAAATGGGTAGCATGAAGGATATTATGGGTATGATCCCCGGGGCGGGAAAAGCGCTGAAAGATCTGGATATTGATGACGATGCCTTTAAACATATTGAAGCTATTATCCATTCAATGACCCCTGATGAGCGATCAACTCCTTCAAAACTGAATTCCAGCAGGAAAAAACGCATTGCAAAAGGAAGTGGCCGAACCATTCAGGAAGTAAATCAATTGCTGAAGCAATTTGACCAAATGAGTAAAATGATGAAGATGATGCAGGGCGGCGGCGACAAAAAGATGATGCAGATGATGCAAAACATAAAATAGTGGGCGGTGGGCAGTAGCAGGGTATTTATATAGGTTATGAGTTTCCAAAAGTTAAATGGCTTATTAAAAGAGGTATGAACTGACAATGGATATTTTTTATTTATCAAAGTCATTTTCAAAAGAAGAAGCATTTTCGCTTGCGGATCAAATAAGACGTTCTGTACGTGCTGCCTGTGCCAAACTTGCTGAGGCCTATCGCAAAAGAAGGTATGAAAGCCCATAACCTACCTACGGCAGGCAGGTGGGCATTTAATTAAGAAATGGCCAATACCAACCGATATAAATAACACTAAATCAATAGGTTGGCGAAATTTTATTTAGATGAAAAGCACTTTATCAGCAAGTTATCGGATGCTGATTGTGAAAACCCCGAAACGCAACTTTGGCTGCAATTCCCTGGCGGTTATAACAATATACAATTGATAATCCGGGGAAGTTTGGCATATGATATACCGCCAGTTCCAACTGTTAACGGCACACTGTAATGAAATTACTCGACGGAAAAAAAATAGCGAACCAGATAAAAGATGAAATTGCGGCTCTGGTGGCAAAAATGAAGGAAAATGGCGAGAAGGTCCCGCATTTGGCGGCGGTTTTGGTTGGGGACGACGGGGCCAGTCTTACTTACGTGGGCAGTAAAGTGCGATCCTGTAAAAAAATTGGATTTGAATCCACACTGATCCATCTACCGGCAGAAACTTCAGAGGAAAAACTATTGGAAGTGGTTCATAAATTAAATGAAAATGGGAATATTGACGGATATATAGTTCAGTTGCCCTTACCCGAACATATTGATGAACAAAAAGTGCTGATGGCCGTACATCCGGAAAAGGATGTGGACGGCTTTCACCCGACTAACTTTGGGAAAATGGCACTGGATATGCAATCTTTTATTCCTGCCACTCCCTATGGAATTATGGAACTGTTACGCCGGTATGAGGTGCCGGTGGAAGGCAAACATACTGTCGTTATAGGCAGAAGTCATATTGTGGGCAGACCCATCAGTATTCTCATGAGTCAAAAGGGGAAGGCAGCGAATGCCACCGTGACCCTCACTCACAGCAGAACCAAAGATCTGAAGGCTTTAACCCTCCAGGCAGATATTATTGTTTCGGCTTTGGGGGTGCCCCATTTTTTGAAAGAACATATGGTAAAAGATGGTGCGGTAATCATTGATGTTGGGATTACCAGGGTTTCGGATGATACCAGGGAGCGAGGGTATTACCTTGCGGGGGATGTAGATTTTGAAAAGGTAAGTAAGAAAGCGTCTTACATTACTCCCGTACCCGGCGGTGTAGGCCCCATGACTATTGCCATGCTACTTAAAAACACTTTGCTGGCAAGGGAACGCCACAGAAGCAAAAACTAAATGAGCATGTCTAAAAAGGGCAGCCTTTTTTAGACAGCCGCTTTATAAGTAAGTGATGGCTGAAATTTTGCCCTGAGTGCTGTCATTTGGCATGATGATGTCTATATCGTTACTGTCATCATAGTTGCAGCTGCTCATTGAAATAATTGCTATCAACACCAAAGTTGCAAATACAAACTTTTTCATAGCTCAATAATTTAGTAGGTATGGTTATGTTATGATAACGACTGGATTCCGAATTTGTTATTTGCGCATTTGCCGGAAATGAGTACCTTTTGAGGAAAATCACTCACTATTATGAGATTTATTTCCCGGGCATTCCTCTTCTTGTCGGTAACTTTAGCGGTATCTCAATCACCGTCGGAAAAAAATACAAACTTTGCGATCAACGTATCTTTTGCCGGAACAGCGGGTAATGAAAAGCTAGACGGTCGTCTTCTTCTGATGCTGTCAGGCAACGATGAAAAAGAACCGCGCTTCCAGATTAATGACGGCCTCAATACACAGCTCATTTTTGGAATGAACGTGGATGGAATGGGTAAGGGGGAGAAGATGACATTTGACGAGTCCGTTTTTGGATTTCCTTATCCCAGCATGGCCGAGGTGCCTCCTGGAGACTATCAGGTACAGGCCTTGCTGCATATTTACGAAACCTTCGATCTGTCTACCGGCCATACCGTAAAATTACCAATGGATAACGGGGAAGGACAACAATGGAACAGCTCCCCCGGAAATCTATACAGTAAACCATTTAAGATTACTTTGACGAAAAAGGGTGTTGAAAATGTGGATATTGTTATGGATCAGGTAGTTCCGCCTATAGAAGAACCGGAGGATACGGAATGGATCAGGCATATTAAGATTAAATCTGAAAAACTTTCCGAATTCTGGGGCCGGGATATGTATTTGGGCGCCCACATTCTGCTTCCAAAAGGTTTCAGGGAACATCCGGAAGCCAAATACCCCCTTATGATATTTCACGGGCATTTTCCTTCCGATTTTGGAGGCTTCAGGACTACACCTCCCGATCCTGATCTGCAACCGGAATATTCCGCCCGCTTTGATCTTGAGGGTTACAATATCATTCAGCAGCAGGAGGCCTATGATTTTTACAAACGTTGGAACGAACCCGATTTCCCCCGGTTCCTTATCATAGAAATACAGCATCCGACACCCTATTATGATGACTCCTATGCTGTCAATTCACCAAGTCAGGGCCCCTATGGGGATGCGATTACCTATGAACTGATTCCCCATGTTGAAAGGGAATTCAGGGGCATGGGCGAAGGCTGGTCGCGTTTTTTATACGGAGGTTCCACGGGAGGTTGGGAAGCGCTTGCCGTACAGGTGAACTATCCAGAGGAATACAATGGATGTTTCGCTGCCTGTCCGGATCCTATCGATTTCAGGGCGTACTGCCTTACCAACATTTATGAGGATGAGAACGCCTATTATTACAAAAGCGATTTTAAGAAACTGGAGGTGCCCAGCCATAGGAACTACCTGGGGCAGATACAAAGTACCGTCCGGGAAAGCAATCATTTGGAGTTGGTGTTAGGGGATAAGAGTCGCTCCGGACAGCAATGGGATATCTGGGAGGCCACCTATTCTCCCCAGGGGACAGATGGTTATCCGTTAAGGCTCTGGGATAAAATGACCGGGGCTATTGATCACAAGGTGGCGGACTACTGGAAAGAGAATTATGACCTGCGCTATATCCTCGAAAGGGATTGGGAAAAGCTGGGTGAAAATTTGAAAGGGAAAATACATATCTACTGCGGGGATATGGACAACTACTACCTCAACAACGCCGTGTATTTGATGGAAGATTTTCTTGAGGGTACCTCGGATCCCTATTATGACGGGGAAGTGTTGTACGGGGACAGGGCAGAACACTGCTGGAACGGAGATCCGGAACAACCTAATGCCATCAGTCGCTTGCGGTACAATAGGATGTATGTTCCCAAGATCATGAAACGTATTGCGGAAAGCGCCCCGGAAGGAGCTGATCTTACCAGTTGGAGGTACAAATAAGAACCTGGACTCAATTGTGCAGGTACGCCGGGAGCAATTTTCGTATGGAAAAGTTCCAAAAGGGATTAATATCGGATGGATAAAAACTCCTATGTATTGGGAACGTTGTATCATCTGTAAATCCAATTTTTGGTGAATTATAACCTGGGGGCTTTTGAAGGTTTGTAATAGAAAAGGAATGAGAGATTATTATTTGGTTTTACTTATTTTAGTAGTGTTTGGTTTGGGCTGCAAGGATGCTTCCAAAGACGAAAAAGCGGATTCCCGGCAAGTGCTTACTTCCGGAAACCCAATTTTCGGGGGCTGGTATGCGGATCCCGAAGGGGCCGTATTCGGAAATGAATATTGGGTGTATCCCACGTATTCAAGTGCCTTTGAAAAACAAGTATTTTTGGACGCCTTTTCTTCCAGGGATCTGATCAAATGGAAGAAGCACGTACGCATCATCGATACCACCGTAATTTCCTGGGCACGGCAGGCACTGTGGGCACCTTCCATTATAGAAAAGGAAAACAAGTACTTTCTTTTTTTTGGAGCGAACGATATACAAAGGCCCGGAAGGGCCTCTTACGATCCCGATAACGACATCAATCATTACGGCGGTATTGGCGTTGCGATTTCTGATAGCCCTTCGGGCCCCTTTCAGGACCATTTGGGAAAACCTCTGATCGCCGATTTTTACAATGATGCCCAGCCCATAGACCAATTTGTTTTTAGGGATACCGATGGGACCTATTATCTGTTTTACGGAGGATGGGGTCATTGTAATCTTGGGGTGTTGAACGATGATTTTACAGGATGTATACCCTGGGAAGATGGCAGTTTGTTTAAAGAAATTACTCCGGAGGGTTATGTGGAAGGCCCATTTATGTTTCTGCGAAAGGGAATTTATTATTTTATGTGGTCCGAAGGGAACTGGACGGATGGAAGTTATAAAGTGGCTTATGCTATTGCAGATAAGGCCACAGGACCCTACGAACGTATGGGGACTATTTTAGAATCTGACGGAAAAATTGCTGCCGGCGCCGGGCACCATTCCGTAATCAACATCCCAAATACGGATGATTGGCTTATAGTGTATCATCGAAGGCCAATTCCGAATGAAGACAGGGATCACCGGGTAACCTGTATGGATAGGATGCAATTTAATGAAGACGGGACCATCCGGAAAGTTCAAATGACCTTTGAGGGCGTAGCTGCGGCCAAAATTCAATAGGCAATGATAGTACGGTAAAAAGAGTAATCATTTAGAAAGTACTTGCAGGATGTGTGGCATCCGTTCCGGTAAAGTTCGCAGATCTTCCTGGCCAAAAATGGCAGTTTCAAAAAAAAGTTGTGTAGATGGTGTAGTTCTTTGTATGTAAGGCAAAAATTCGTTGGGTTTCTTTGAGCAGCGAATATTATTTTATAAGAAACATAGTCCAACTCTTATATAAGGTAATCTTCAGAAATACTTAAAAATTCCTTATATTTAGGTTATTAACCCCCCAGGCGGGACTATTGTTTAACGAAACATATCCTGGCCTCCAAAAGTGATGAATTCACAGCATATTTCCCCTTTAAAACTACAAATAGATCATTATGGAAAAACTTCAAAAACAATGCCATATAAGCGATGCCATGCTGGGAGAAAACCTGAACATTGAGTTCAATGTCCGCATGGAGGACAAGGTAATGGAATTATGGTCCGCTGCTCCCATGGGAGGAAAAATCAGGGCATGGGTAAATTTCTACGGAGATGACGCCCAAAAAGGAGATGAATTGCTGCATACGTTTAACTATCCGTTGAAATTGTCCAACCCGGGTGCTGATGTCCTTGAAGAGAAGGCACAGATCCCATTTCAAAACGTTGCATCTGAGGAAGAACGATTTGTTCTGGATGAAGATAAACGTGGCAGGGATGAGGTATATGCCATTTTCTATCTTACCATGACATTCGGTACCACAGAGGGACTTGAAGTAGACGCAGTCATATCCAACCTGGTTAGGACCAATACACTTAAAAAGGAATTAAAAGCTGGCAGGTAACATTTTAAACGGAATCGTAAGGAATTCCTCCGGCGGGATTTCATTTTTCCTGACAAACAAACAATGACTTTGCAGTTGAATTCAGTACAATGATTGTATAAAGCTCATCATCGTATTTTAAACCCTTTTCTGCCAAGCTTAATTCACTCAAAATTGCATTTCATAAATGCGAATCGTATTTTTAAATGAAGCATTGACTTATGAAAAAAATACGGATTTTATCCCTGGATGGCGGCGGTATAAGAGGAATTATTCCCGGCATCATACTTTCTTACTTAGAAGATGAATTAAAAAAGCAAACCGGAAATCCCCGTGCTTCGATCGGGCAGTATTTTGATTTTGTCGCCGGTACAAGTACAGGTGGGATCCTCTCCCTGTTATACATTTGCCCAGACAAAAATGGAAATTTCAGGTATGGTGCCAGGGAAGCTTTGGGGTTGTATGTAAAATTGGGAGAGAATATTTTCGATCTTTCGCTGAGGAAGCAAATTCAAAGCCTGGTGGGCATTACCGATGAGAAATATTCGGAAATTGAACTGGAGAATGTACTGGAGCGATTTTTAGACACCACCAAGCTCAGTCAGGCTTTAAAACCCTGCCTTATTACAAGTTATGATATCCGGAACCGTAAAAGCTTCTTTTTTACAAGCATAGACGCACAGAGCTACGTCCATGATTTTTATATGAAAGATGTGGCCAGGGCCACGTCGGCGGCGCCTACTTATTTTGAAGCGGCCAGGATTAAGTCGGTTTTCGGGAGTCCTTATGCTCTGGTTGACGGAGGGGTCTTTGCCAATAATCCGGCCCTTTGTGCATATGCCGAGGTACGTGGTATTAATTTCTCTTCGGTTCTAAACAATCCGCAAAAACCCGACAGGCCAAGTGCCAAAGATATGTTGATTGTGTCTATCGGAACAGGTTCGGTAAAAAGGCCTTACACCTACAAAGAATTTAAGGATGCCGGGGTGATCAAATGGATAAAGCCGCTAATCGATATCATGATGAGTGGCAATTCGGAAACGGTGGATTTCCAGTTAAAAAAAATCTATGAAACGCTTCGAAAAAAGGATTGCGGGGATTACTATCGTATTCAGCCGAAATTAATAAATTCCAATCCTGAAATGGACAGGGCAGATAAAGAGAACATCATAGCGCTTCAGGAAGACGGACTTTTAGCTGTGGCGGACAATCAAATTTTACTTGATGAGGTTGTACGGAAACTGATTGCGAATGAATAGGGTTATTGTTGGTTCATCCTTGAACAGCGTTGTAAGGAGTTGGAATTACGCCTTGCCCGCCACTTAATGCCTTGCAACCCCAGATGACTTTAAAACTGTTTTATACGGCATCGGCGCTTCTTTTAGCAATATTTCACTAGCTTTAATAGCGTTAAGCACTGGGGTATGAAATACCTGGCGTTACTTCTTTACATTTTTATAGGGATGGCGGCCCATGCCCAGGATACTATTCACCGGAAACCCACAAGTGCCATACCCGGACTTTTTCATGACCGACTCCAACAGCCACTTGCAATAAAATTAAAATTCTCGGCTAAAGACCTCAGAAAAAATACAAACGACAGTGCGTATATTCCATCCTATCTTTCGTATCGGAAGGATGCCAGCGTGTGGGATTCACTAAAAATAAAGCTCAGGGCCCGAGGGAATTACAGGCGCAACAACTGTTATTATGTTCCCCTGAAATTAAAACTGGACAAGCCTTATATAGAAGGGACCATGTTCGAAGGCAACCCTAAACTGAAGATCGTTTTGCCCTGCTTAACCGAAAGAGATAACAATGATTTGGTTTTAAAGGAATATATGGCATACAAATTCTTCGAAGTAATTTCTCCTTACCATTTTAAGACCCGACTCGCAATTATTGAATTCAATGAAGAAAAGGGATCACGAATAAGGAAGCATAACCTCAAAGCCATTTTTATCGAAGATATGGATAATGTAGCCGAACGCCATCAGGGAAGGACTGTGACAAGGAAAGTCCATCCCCTGCAGCAGGATGGCCTGACCTCCTTACAGAATTCCTTTTTTCAGTTTTTAATCGGTAACACAGACTTTTCTACAAAAGGGCAGCACAATGAAAAGCTATTGTATACCGATAATAAATATGTCAGTATTCCCTATGATTTTGACATGTCCGGGCTTGTAAACGCCAGCTATGCCACTATATCGGGTTTGGAAAATATTAAAGCCAGCATAACCCGGGTAACGGAACGGGTATACAAAGGCTATAAACGCGATGACCATCTACTGCAAAAGGTCCGATTGGATTATCTTGCTCATAAGAACGAGATGTTCGCGGTCATGGATAGTTTAAAGGAATTTTTCCATAGTAACGGGCAGTTCACGGAGGCCAAAGATTTTATAGCCGATTTTTTTGAAATTATGGAAAGCGATAAAAAATTTCAACTGTCTATTGCTGACCGTGCCAGGACGAAATAGAACTTCTTCGCTTTCTTTTGACTAGTGAACCAATTTAGTGGTTGCTCCACTAGAAGTACAGGAAGGCCAAAGCCGCTTCAAATATCCCGGAAGCCCTCCCTTCTACCAAAAATACCCTAAAAACCCTCCTATCAGGCAGGTACCGGGCTTCATTCTTACACTACCCGAGTGAAGGATATGTTAGTTTTAAATCTCATTATCAGGTGATTTAGCGGGGTCTTCTGTATTGAGTCTCGATTTCATTAATTTTTCCCAGTATTCATCTTCAATGACTTCCAAAAACTCTTTTAAAAATGCATGGCTTACCTGGTTTTTGTCTTTTGAAACCTTCTCTTCGGTCAAATAGAAGGCGTATTTATAGCGCAACGCCTTTAATCTGTTGAGCATCACCTTAATCCTGATCCAATAGGTCTCAATATTCCATAAAATGGCTAAACCACTCAAAAAAGTGATAAGGGCGGTAATAAAAAGCACCAAATTTTTCAAATCATCCGGATTCATATAATCCTGCTTAACGCCAAGTAATACCGTGGAGGCGCCAGCTAAAAACATGATAGTTATTTTTAGGAAATTATTTAAAAACTTACTTTTCATCGTTTTTGATTCAACCTGGTCAATTTTGGTTGTCATTAGTTGTAAAAGAAACTTATCGCTTTTCTTCTGTGAATCATCCGAAAGAATTGTGGAGTACATTTCAACCAATTGTTTTTCCCTAGTACTTAATCTCCTGAATAATGAGCTTTCGTTTGACATGACGGAGATTTCAAATGTTATTTGTAGTGTCTATAGCGTTTAATCCAATCAAATTTTAACTGGTAATTCAGCTTTTCATACAGCGTTGCCCTGGAGCTGATCATAGCCCAGGGTGCTCCTGCCTTCCCCTCTTCCGTTGGTTTTCTTCCTTCCCAACCAAATAATATTCGTTCCGTCGGACATTCGTGTTCTTTGCCAATGCATTTCCACAATGGTTCCGGACTTTAGAATTTCTTCTTCGAAAACATAGTACGGTGATTCTTCTTTTAACAGGACGGAAGTTCTGGGTTCTATTCTCATTGGGGGTAGCGTTCCGACAATTCTTGGCAACTGAGCTCTTTGTAGTTGGATCTGCCGGCTCTGTGAACTCCCATTCTGAATTCTCACGGGAATAAATGGTATCCAATTTTCGGGAACCTCGGAAACCAGGGTATATGTAATAGATGCGTCATTGTTACTTATATTTTCCCCGGACGGAAAAAGGTTTTGATAATAAGCGCGAATTTTAATTGCCATAGTATTGCCATCTCCCCCTGCTCCCAACCCATCCGGAACAAGTGATTCTATCCCCCAAACCATATTCGCCATTTCGTCCCTGATAAAATTGACCTTCTCCACAGGCTCACTAACTAAGAGATCATGGGCTACCGGGGGTAAGTATAAATATTGTGAGTCTATTTTGTTTGCTGTTTCCGCATTCGTAAGGTTAAATAATCCCCAATTTTCATTTTCAGAATGGTTTTTATAATGCCGGGTGATGGTATATTGACCAAATGTATCTTTTATTTCTATCCGCTCTATTTTGGTAAGGGAGCCAAAGGGCAGTGTCAGTGGCATAACATACCAATCATTTGAATAAAGCAGACCAAATTCGGCGAACAGCAATTTTGCCAGATCCGTTTTATTGGGCTGTACCTGAGTGAAATTCAGCGCTCCGTCTTCCATTTCCCACCACCTGCTGTGTGGCATCCCATTAAATGCAACTTCCGCCGGAAAAACTTCATCATTTTCGCCTGAGTTTAATTCGGATCGCAGATTTTGTGTAAACTCACTTTTGTCATTGGCAATATCCGAGGCATACCAATCCAATCTTCCCCCGGTAAATTCTTCGGCTGTCAGGGGAACAGCGTTACCGGACATATCCGGAGACACCGTGGAAAACTGATATTCCAGATGATTTGGATGCCAGGCCTTGTTATCCAATGAAGTTTGGTTAAAGAGCCCATCAAACCAGGCAACCAGTTGTTTTCCCAGATTGTTCAATGAATCCTTTTCCGACGGAGGTAAATTTGAAACGTAATCGCTCAATGGATCCCCCGACTTCAGGGATACGTATAATTTACCTCCATGAAACGCCCTGGAGGCAAGGGCGGCATGCATCCCATGCAATTGGGAATTCACGATCAAAGATACATCCTCGAAAGCGGTAGCACCTGCAGGATCGGAAACCACGGAAAATTGAAGATCCGGGTGTACTCTCAAAGCTTTAAGGATGGCATCTTTGACGGGTGTGCTGAATGCATCTGTGATATAGCGGATCAATCTTCTTCGGATGGCGGTACTCAGCGATATATCATTAATAAAATCCTTACCGGCTATTGTCGTTATATGAATATTCTCGCGCTCGACCAAAGTTTCAAGGGGCAGGTCATTGTGAAGTTCCACGATGTCCTGATCACCAAGTTTGAGTCTGTCCAGCAAGGTGCTATTATAGAAAATCTTTGCGCTGACCGGGCTTCCGGTATCTTCTGCTGTCAATTCTCCCAGTTGCCATTGCCTCGTCATCATCCAAAGTGCATCGCGTATTTCCGCCCGCAGGGTCCTGGAAAAATCATTCTTTCTGGGTCTTGATTCAAGTCGATTCCATTGTGTCAGGGTTCCATTACTCATCTCGTACTGCTTTTGAAAAATTAATATCCAACAGGGGGGGGAAAGCTTTTAAGGCAGGCTTCACATTGTTTCGTCCAAAATCGAGCGATGGGGTATTGCCCTCTGCATTTACCGCCGCAATAATTCCCGGAAGAATCCGGAAAAGAAGGCTATCCTGTCGCAAATGTTTTGGCTCCACTGCCCTCATTTTGGCCATTTCGAGCGTATCACTGATAGCATCCATCAAATGTTCCCATTGCCAATTTCCTTTTTCCACAGGGGGTACTGCCAACAGCAGATTCTGGGATGCCTCACTGTTTGGGCTATTGTAGTGCAGGGCAATTCCGCTATCTACCGTTTCTGAAGGGATAACTTCGGTCCATTCATCCAGTATCAATGCCATTTGTTCTTTATTTGCCGAATAACCAGGGGGAAATTCAAAGACCAGCGAAAGCGGATCCAGGGGGATATTTTCCTTCCCCGCCACTGACATACCCAGCCATTTATTATAGCCCCCCGGAGTATATGGTAGTTGTACCGGCTTAAGCATCACATTCCGGTCAGCAACGTCAAAAACCTCCCGCAGATGAACCAGCGTCTGATAGTTCTTTAATTCCGGCCTTACCACGGAGAGTCCCAGCAGCCAGTCTTCCACTTCATACGGATCGCCTCCCTCCAGAATTTCATCGCTGTTAAAGGCGTGGTCAAATTCAGTTTTATTGGAAATTACGAAAGGAGGAAATACCGGGTACTGTCGTCCAAAAAGGATTTCCGTGACCGACTTTAATTTTTGAAAAATATCCCTTCCGCCGTTGGTATCGGACGATGGTGTGGCGTTTAAGAGTGTAAGGGCTTCCTCTTGTTTTGCCTCAAGGAGTTCAAGGGCTTTATTTGCCTGTTGCACTAAAAGATCCCTCGTCTGAAAGGTAAATCCAAGGTCCGAATTGGGTAATGCGGCGCGTAAATTATAGGCACTTGCGCCCAACAGTTTCTGAACCAATTGCAAATAGGTGACATAATCGCTGTCGGAAATAGGCTGTTCCTCAGAATTAATGGGAGCGAGATTTGAGATCGCCGACACCAGATCGGATTTCACTTTCCCGAGGGAATCATTTCCGGTAGTGGCGACAATAGCCTTTAAACGTGCCATTAAAGATGCATGGTTGAGGGCGCCATTCTTATCTTCCTGATCCGTTGATTTTGATGGTTCCGTTAAATCCTCCGGCATTCCATGCCTGGAAGCGATAAGAATATGGTATAAAGACCTCACCAGGGGTATTATTTCAAAAAGGCAAATTTTAGTGGAATCCTTAAAATGAGTGTCATTAAATAATACGGTAAGAGTATCGGAAGGGGAAACAGGAGCGTCATTGCTCCTTAAAAATAGTTTCGCCCGGATTGGTATTTCCCCATTTTGCGAATTGTCTACCTCTGATCCGAGAGCGAGCACAAAATCAATGGGTTCTATCTGAATATCTGCCATACTGACCTCCTTTAAGGTTGTTTCATCATTAACGGCAACCCTCACAACTATTTTTCCGGGTTCCGGAAGCTGTTTTTTAAGCCAATTATTAATGGAAGAACTGAATTTTGATGCTGTTGTCCCATTGCTTGCTGTCCATGCCGCCTTTTCGGGATCAATAGGAATTTGAATACCCACCTTATGGGTAAGCGCATGGCCTTTTCTCGGGATGTTTACAATTTCCGGCATTTGATTAAGTTCCCCGCTCTCATTGAGTACCTTTAGAGCAGCCGAGGATCCGTCCGGACTTCCCACAACCATCTGGAAGATACTTTCGGCAACCATAAGATCGTTTACCGCATCCAGAGTTTCATCCAGTTTTATAAGCTCATTTTTAATGCTGGCGATCTGATTTTGGGTAATTCCTGAAATACCGGTTATGGCATCGGGGACCGTATCCTGCTTTTGAAATGCTTTTAAAAGACTGAGGCCGTCAACCACGTTAAAAGCCTCGGCCAATTCAATATTTGCACTGCCGGGATCATTGATTTTTCCTGCATTGAAGGGAAAGGCAGTTCGTATATCCAAGATAAACTGATCTAGGTTTCCGGTGGTATTATCGTGGAGCCCTCTTTCAAACTGATACCCCAATAGTGCAGCGATCTCCTGCCCGTTTCTCATACCCTGTAAAATATAAAGGGCCGTTCTTACCCTTTTTGAATCGAGTTTTACCGCGAGAGCCTCGGATAGGTCGTCCTGACCGCCATGGGCATCAAAGCCGCTTTTTAGTATGGCCGCAGCTATTGCATGGTTCGTAGAAGGGGTATGGATAAATCCGTCACTGGTAGTTCTGTTTTCTACCGGAGTGGCAACAAAAGCACTGGTGTTGCTGTTAAAGCTGATTTTTTCCTGGTCATCCGTTCCCAGATACACATAGCTTTTCTTGAGGAAAGTTTCAAGTTGGGCTTTTGAACTAAATTGTGAACTATCGATTACAGGGTTGAACATGTTCGCGATTTCGGGAACGGAACCCGGCTCAGATCTTTTTACAGATTGAATATGAATCCCGGGCGTTAGGCCGGGCTTCAGTGATTCAAGGATAGCAAAAGCTCCCAGATAAACACCTTCCCTGTTTGCCTTTCGCATGGTAAAAAGACGTTGCGATATTAATCCAAGTTGCCAGGCATCCAGCCTGTAATTACAACAATCCAGATGTTCAGTGAAACATCGTTCCAGCCGCGCCGTTGGGATGTCCTTTATTTTTGTAAGACCTGTCTGGATGTTATTCAAAGAAGTTGTCATCCCATTCTTTTCTTTTATAAGCTTATCAATATATGCCGTCACGGTAAGATTTCCGGTAAGTTTAGAAAACTTTTTATCAAACAAGTCAAACTTATTTTTTTCAATCGAAAAAGTGGTTTTCTGCTTTGTTATTTCGGCGGTTATTTCATTTTCCAGACTTTTTATTTCCTGCAGAACGATCTCCTCGGCCATGCGTTTTCGCTCGGTTAAACCGGCAGTCTCCGATATATTATTTTTTAATACCTCGGTTGATTTCTTCTCAATTTTCGGGAGGTTTTTGACCAGAAGCACCTTGGACAAAAATGCTTCATGCTCCGGTCTCAAAGTGTTGCTGGCGGCCAGCTGGTCCAGTTCAAAGTCATGTTTCAGTAAAACGGATCCCAAATTGGCCTCTACCAAAATATTCGAACTTACATTCAGATATTCCCTTAACATTGCATGCCTTAAAAGCAGATATAATAGCGAGAAAGGAGGGATGGGGCTTTCGGGAGAATACTCCGCAAAGTTTTCTTCCCTGATGGCTTTTATTCCGGATTCGCTCAAAAAATCAATATAATTTTTATCAGTTCCCTTTAATTTTTGCAACCCGTTGGATTCCGATAGGCTTAGTCCCTCAATAATGGGCCCGTACAATTCCTTAACGTCCGACAGGAATCCATAATCAAGGATCCATCCGGCATTGAGAGAAAAAAGTGCTGAAAATTTGTTTTTGTTCGCCAATTGTAACTGGGCAATCGTATTTTGGCCAGGTAAATTCGATAGGGCTTTGGGACCTGCGATAAAACGCTGGTAGAAATCTACACTGGAAGCATGGAGCCCCATTATTTCCAGGAAGCGGCTGGGGATATTTTTATCGGTGGCACCTTCTTTTGTCAGATAGGGCAATTCATCAAAATGGCTTTTCCAGATATTTCTGAAGGGTGTAAGCACTTTTTTTTGCAATCCCAGGTAGTACCCGTCTTTGGAAGTATCGTTATAAGTCCAGTGCGCCAGGGAACTTGTCGGTATGATCCCATACGGTTGTTTATCTACCCTGATGGCAGGCAGTAACCCTCTCCCTAGAACATAATCCTGGAAAAAGGTCCGGGTTTCCTTAAGGGAGGTACCTGGGATAGCGTTCCCGTAGAACTGATCCAGGGCATACCCAAGGGTTGCAGGATACAGTGCTTTATTCATTGCGATGGCCTCGCAGATATCGGCACTGTCGGCATGCGGTAAATGTTGTATATTTTGATGGTCTATTCCAAGGGCTTCCGCCAGAAATTGCCCGTCTTTCCTTTCGTCATGATGTTCGGTCGGAACATACAAGGGGGTGAATGCGGATTTGAAACTGTCTTCGGAAGCCGGTTCTTCCCCTGAATTGGTTGTTGAAACCGTTGACGTATTGTTGGTGGGGGTTCCTTGTTTTAACAGGGACATGCCTCCCAGGGCATATTGATGATTTTGGAACAGGCGCTCTACCGTTTCTTTACCCTGAAGCTCATCCTGGCTCAACTTAACACCCAGGACAATAATTTTATCAAACCCATTCTTAAATTCTGCATCGCTAACCGGCACTCTCAGAGCCATCCCTTTTTTTTCCGCTTCCTCAAAGTCGGTCAGCCATTTAATATCATCCGGAATTTTCCGCTCTTCATTTTCGAGTTCAAAGGTATCAGGATCCTCTTCTTCCGGATGTAGCCCCAGGATAAGCAGATCCGGAATAGGTTTGCCTGCAACCTCCCTTGATTGCCCTTCGGAATAGAGGCGGACCACAAATTGATCGGGCAGCATATAGGTACACGGGGCCTTCGTCCAGGACGAATCTTTAATTGTGACCTCTTGTAAAACAGCTGGTACATTTAAGATAGGTTCCCCATCCTCAATTTTCACCTTTTCGGGTTGCGTAACTTTGGCAATGTAGGAGGCCCTGGAAGTGCCAAAACCCCTTACCAATGACCGCCACGCTGCCACTTTTGCCTTATATCTTTCTTCCCCGGCTGTCTTATGAACGGTATCGGCATTGTGTATTTCTTCCCAAAAACTTCGCGCAGCGTTCAGCTCGTCTTCTGCCAGTGCTTCTTCATGCGTATGCACAAATATATCATCGGGATAGATCCGTAGCCATAGCTCCTTTTTATCCTCAACTTTTTCAAAACCGCCAACAGGTTTTTTGTCCGGCAGGCTTCCCAGGGTGCCGGATCGGGCCGTGTTACCTGCGAGACCCGTTGGTAGCGGGGGCAATAATGTTTTGGCACGATCGGTTTCCAGTTTTTTTTCTGTGGTATCCGTATTTGAAATAACAGCGTGGAATTGTTTTAGCCTTTGGGTAATCGGCTTTCTCTCCTGTGTACCCGTTTCTGTAAGATCCAAAACATCTTCTGCTTTTAGTCCGGCCGAAACATGTTTAACCGTGATGAACCGGGTCTGGGTTCTTACCGGAAATAACAAGATGGGATACGCCGTCGTGAAGTTTTCTAAAAGGGATTGATGCGGGTTTACTTTAAACAGTTCCCCCCGGGCATCAAGGCCGGCAGATGCCAGATTTTTCTGAGTTTCCTTAATTCTATTTAATTCGTTTTGTAAATCCGCCGCCTTTTTCTGTAGCGGGTCACTGTTTTCAATGATCTGGCCGCTTTTTATTTCTTGCTCCCTGATAGTACGAAGCAGTTTCTTCCGCTCATTTTGAATTTTCCCAAGGGATACCTCCGCCTGGGATAGTTCCTTTTTGTTTTCCTGTATATTCTTCTGGAAAGAGGACAATGTTGGCATAATCGATACATTAAGAATTAAGGATTTTTTCCGATACCATCCTGGAGGCATGAATGGCCATCATAAAGGGATTTTGATAGAGAATGTAGGCCATGTCGGCTGCATTTGCACCCCAATTTACTTGCTCCCGACCGGGGCTTTTGGGTTTTTGCTCCAGATCTATAAATGAGATGTCCCCGGGAAATTCTTCCCAGGAAAGGGAATTCCAGGAACGTATTTGTTCCTGGCCATTTTCGTCTGTGAAGATGCGCGATTTAAGTAAAAGGCTTTCATAACCGGCTACCCGGTTGTTCAAAACGTTCGTTTTCTTAAATTTAGGGGTGCTATCATCTTCTGCCAGATGAAGATCCATCCCAAAATGCACTTCTCCTGTCCGCTCCTTTAGCACGACAAAATAGCCGGGATCCGGAGTATCCAGGTTTCCCCTGGCCTTCTCTACCTCTATATTAAAACCAAAGAAATAAATATCCGGGGCAATTTTTGCCTCAAAGGCCGGATATAAGGTGTCGCCGTCCTCCTTCAAAGCCCTGGGCACTGTAATATCAGGGTTTGATGAATTTGTAAATTTGCCCTCCTGCAGATAAATAATGGTATTCGGATATTTTCGCAACAGGTCGCCCCGTACTACCAGAACCAACCTATCCTGAACGGCTTGTGAAGGCGGGGGATTATCACCCAGTTTGTTGTCTTTCCATGTGTGTACAGGCTTAATGTCCTTCAGGGATTCCATGAATTCTTCAACGGGCTTGTTGGTAGTATTGGAATTGCTGTTTATATCCCAAAACTGCCTGAAATAGGATCCCCGCTGATCAGTCAGATATTCCCTCCACAGCAGTTCCCGGCTAAACTCATGATTCAGGCCTACCATATAACTTTCAATAAATTCGCGATTGGTCTCCAGAATAGAGACCGAGTTGTTCTTGATCAGATTCAGGTTAGGGACTAAAAATTCTGAGGAGAGGGCAACTATCGGCCTGTACATGGCATCGTCGAACCGGGGAGCAATGTATATGGGCGCTATTTCCTCTTTTTCAGGTTTCGGAAAGGCAGGGCCAAAGGAAAGTCGGTTCAGGATCCGTTTTGTAACCAGGGCTTCGGGTATCAACTGTGATTTTATGGTGCCGGCAACCTTATCGATTTCCAGCGGTTTGCCGGGGTCCAGGGTAGTCCAGTTGTTCTTTTGCAGGTATTTGGCGAAAATAAGTTGTGAAACCAGATACTCCTTTTCAGTCAGGGTCTGTAGCTTTATTTCGGGTTTGAGGTCCTCCTGAGGCTGTATCACTATATTGTCATTGGCAACTTTTATGTCAAGTTTCGGAAACGCCCTTAAATTGGCGGCCACGGCAACACCTGCAGTGCCTGCTGCAGGTGCGGGACCTGCTGTTGCAACAGCCAGGTTTTCAAAAGTTTCCGGATTTACGGGAATATTCAATTTGGGCTTCTTGAAAACAGAACCCAGGGCACTCCCCAGTTTAGAAACGGTTCCATCGGCAGCAACGGCAACGGTATCATATCTTTCTGCGGCCTGCTTGTTTCCGGTATTGGACCCCACCAATAGCTCTTTGTCCAAAGAACTGGATTTTGCGGCAGGTACACCTATGGGCCCTTTGGGTCTAACTATTTTTCTGAATTCCGTAGTGACCAGGGCATTGGAAAGCTGGCTTGCCCTGGTGGCCTTGCTGAGGGTCTCCCCGCCAGCGAGGATGCGGGCATGAAGGGCGGTGGTTCCCAGAACCAATCTTTCATCTGAAATTTTAGTGATCTTTTTCCTAAAGAGATTGGAGCTGAAGCGTTCTACGTATTGTGCCTGTTTCAGTTGGCGGTTGGCCTCCAGGATACCCTCAAACTGCCCCCAGGCCCTGTCCATGTAGGCTTCCTGATTTTCCTGGATCACTTTGGTGCCAAAACCGGCTACCGTTCTTTGCCTGGGATCAAGATTTAAATGATTGATCCATTGCGCTGGTTGCCCTTTGTTAACCTTGTCTTTCAGGTTGTGCCAACGACCATAGATGGGAGGGGTTATGACCGGATCGTTCTTGATACTTGCTGGAGTTCCATCTTCATTTACAAAAAAAGGATGCTGGCCGAAGGTATTTTCGTTCAAACCATTTTCCGTCCTCATATCCGTATCAAGGTTCAATAACCCTTCCAGTTTAGCGACCATCTTTACAGCAGATGGCTCACTGCTTTTGGCAAAATTTTCCGTTTTAATTTTAGGGGGTCTAAGGGCTCCTTCCAGATAAATAGCACCTTTTTGCCCGTTGGGAACCGCCTCATTGAGCGGAATTTCTGCGTTTCCGTCGTATTCCAGGCCATACCCGGGAGATCTGATATCCATCAGGCGTCTCCCTACCCGTTCATCTACAGGCATGGATTCCAGGCGCCGTACCAATTCTTCAAAATCGCCTTCGGATCCGGTTCGGAAAGACCAGGTATGATAATAGGGCATTTTCGTACCGGCGTCCTTGGAGCTATAGCGCTGGCCGGGTATGGCATCAATAGTTTCCGCTGATGAGCCCATTCCCGCCAACCTTCCTTTTTCATAAGCGGGTACTAAAAAGGCATAGTATTTAGTATTGGGCCGGAGCTTTCGTGGACATAACAAACGGCTGCAGGCTAAATTGGGCTGGCTCTTCACCAGATTGTCCAGTTTCTCGCTTATGGTTGCGCCGTTTACATCTTCCAGATTTTGATTGACATGCACATGTGCCCAGGCCCAGTATTGGTCGTTCCCGGGGAAAAGATCATCCGTCTTTAAGGTAATGTAGGGGAGGGGTGTGGCGCCAGGGATAAATTTTTCAAAACTAAATTCAGCTTCCTCATAAACAAACAGGGCCAGCCAGGGCCTCAATTTTTTAGAGATCTCCGGACTGGCAATTGCCGGGTCGTTCACTGATGCCGGCGTATACCGCCAGGGGAAATCTTCCTCATAGAATTCAATGTACGGAAGGTAATTGCTCTCAAAATTTGTCACGTCCTCGTTGGGTTCAACCCGTATGACAGACCTTTTGTCAATACCAATGATATCGCCGGGGCCAAAAAGGCGTATGTTTTTCTGAAAATCCCTGGTATCCTCCTGCCCGGATAACGAAGTTCTTCTGATCTTCACGGTGAGGTCTATACTGGCACGATCAGTACCGGAATCGGTTCCTTCCTTGTCAAAATTTTCTTTTTCCTTTATTTTGGCGCCTATGCCTCTTCGGGCCCAGGGTAAAAACGTATAAGAAGCTATTTTTTCCATAACTAAACTAATTCATATGCAGGAACAGCCATGAGGTGGTCCTGCATTTCGGGTTTTTCTTTGAGCAGTTCATTGAGCATTTGCCGGATCTCAAATTCGGAAGCGGCAGCGGTGCCCTGCAGGGGGGAGAGATCGTCCTGGTGCACGATCACGAATTCCTCCTGGGTGTATTTGACCTGTTT
>JBGTNL010000080.1:0-30711 GCA_041743085.1 Flavobacteriaceae bacterium | reverse complement strand
ATACAGTCGGACAGTACGCAAATGAAGAGGTAATAAAGAAGTACCTCCAAAACCAGGGAAAATCCGAATATAAAGAGATACATAAGAATCAATTACGTTTGTTTTGATACCTCGACGGCTCTGCCTCGGGGTAGTTCATTTTTTTCAATTTTATCGGATTAAATTAACCACCATTTAGGGTTCTATTTTTGATTTTAACTGAAGTAGCGGAAACCAATTTGACTGAAATCCCTGATGAACCCGGATACGCATCATAACTGGGGTAATGGTTATAATGAATATTTTTGTTCAGGGAACACATACAATAAATCATATTTCTTCCGTTGTTGATTTGTGCTATTGTCTGCAAAGTAAATCAAAAGGTTCACTTTGTCCGGATGACCAGGGCAAACTTTGGAAGAATGTGGATCGCGCAAAAAATTAATTCGCTTGAAAACCAAAATAATATACTTTTGTTCCCGAAACAGGATGGCATAAAGCTGTCTAAATGACCATTATACTATGAAGAAACCATTACTTTCACTAGCTTTATTACTGATTACCACCACTGGAATATTCGCACAGAAAAAAAGTGAATTATTCGCTGAAATTGCAGTATTAAAAACAAAACTGGATTCTACCCAGGGTCTTATAAAAGAGGCAAAAAAGAACGAAAAGATTAGTCAGAACAGAGCCGAATCTTTTGAAAGCCAGGTTAAGGAATTGCAGGAGGCCAATGCCACGCTTTTAAAGAACCTCAATAGCTTTGCGGAGGTTTCTAACAAGAATTCCTCTGCAATCAATCAGGCTTTAGGGAGTCTTGAACAAAAAGAAAAACAGCTAAAATCTATCAATGATGCCATTGCGCGCAACGATTCTACAGCGATAGTTGTGCTTACCAACGCAAAACAGACGCTGGGAGAAAATGCCAAGATATCCGTAAGCGAAGGGGCTGTTATCATTTCGGCAAGCCTCGATATGCTTTTTGGGGATAGCAGCACAACGGAACTGGCTGGTTCCACCGAAGAATGGTTGGGAAAAGTTGCAAATGTACTCAAAGCAAATCCGGACATGGCAGTAACTATTGAAGGCCTTACCATGACTGGGGAACTGGATGTAGCCGCAGACCAGGCAAATTCCTTGGCTACGATACTTCAAAAGAACTTTGAAATAGATCCCGGGCGTATTAACGTCCTGGGAAGGGATGGCAATTTTAAAGAGGGTATCAACCTGAAAATTCATCCAAAATTCCAAAAGTTCTATTTGATGGTGAAAGAGAATATGAAAGCCCATAATGGGCATTAAATAAAGAATTTCTTAAAAGTTTACCCGCCTCTGGCGGACAACTATCCCTGCCTGTATCCTATGATATAAATTTTGATAAGATCATTCGTTTTGACCCTTAACCAGTCCCTAAGGCCTATGATAATCAGTGGGGAGGGACCTAAATATACCAGATGACCGGAGACGGAATTTTTCAATTGTTTGCTTACTTACTTCCTGCCGTGGTGACCGGAGCGGTTGCATTTTACTTTTTCAGGCTTCACACCAATAACGAAGAAGGCCGTAGAAGGTACCTGCTGCACAAAGATTCTCAAAAGAACACTATGCCTATAAGGCTACAGGCCTATGAGCGGATGGCGTTATTTCTTGAGCGTATTTCCATACCCAGCCTCGTAGTGCGTGTTGCACCAAAATCTGCCGACAAAAACACCTATGAAAATCTACTTATAAAAAGCATTGAAAACGAATTCGATCACAATCTTTCCCAACAGATCTACATGAGTGACGAGTGCTGGAATATCATCAAGGCTGCCAAAAGTGCTACTATTCAGATGATCCGAAAAGCCGGAATGAGTGAAACCGATTCTGCGGATAAATTACGCGAAGATATCCTTACTCAAACCATGGACAAGGCATCACCGTCCGCCACGGCCCTCTCCTTCGTGAAAAGGGAAATTGGCGAGCTCTGGTAAGGTTGTTATTAGGCTATTCCCTTGTCCGAACATTCCCCTTTCAAATTTGTTTTTTTAGTTCTCGGAGCACTGTGAACAGGATACCGCGAAATAAAAACTAAATACCGTGATATGGGCATTATCCGAACTCAGATTTTTGCTGCCAGCGGCAATTGCTTACCCCTTTGTTATTTACTGCTCGCCAAAACGGTCGGCCGCCTCTGTTCCGGTTCAATTTCATTTAATTCCGTGTTCTTGGTCTGGGCATAGGTATAACCACTTTCCCACCAGGAAGTCATTTTCTCCTTGTCAAAAATCAAGGAATTTGTGGTAAGCACGGTTGGGGTGTAGTAAAAATTTATAATGGCATTATTATGGTTCGCCACAAATTTCCCGATTCGTATATTCTGGTGCTCTATCCTGTCTAGCATAAAACTGAACATGCTCGTCAGCAGGGAAAACACATTCTTGGAGGGCATTCTGTTAAAATGGGTGACTTCGGTATGGAGTATGATGGCATCCACCACCGTAGCACCCCTCGCAAGGGCTTCTTCTATGGGAACCATACTTCCGAGTCCCCCATCGGCATATTCACATCCGTTTTTTCGCACCAGGCTCATAAAAGGGGTGTAGTTACAAGAGATCCATATCCATTCGCAAAAATCATCATAGTCAAAATCATTAATCGATTTGTATTCTACCTGGTTCAATGACAGGTTTGCGACGGTAACTACAATATCCTTGGGTCCGTTTTTCAGGATTTTAAACTCCTCCGGGGTTATGGTTCGGTGAATAAGTTCCAATAAATTCTTACTCTCCCCGAATGTTTTGCTGCCCCTGTAAAAGTTTTTTAGTACGTTCCAGTGATCAATACCGATATTGGCACTGCCATATTTCTTTTGAATGGTAAAAGGGCAGTTGCTGAAAATACTTTCCTGATTCACGGAAGTGTAAACGTCTTTTATCTTCTGTATCTTTTGGAGTGCCAGGTGGGAAATGAGCAAACTACCGGTACTGGTGCCCAGAAACAAGTCATAAGAGTGATATAATTCTTCCATTAGGTATTGGGCAACCCCGCCTGCAAAGGCTCCCTTGCTTCCCCCACCTGATATTACCAAAGCTCTCATTCCGATTCCAGTTTGCTTTTAATATAACGCAATTCCTCGCCTTTTAGTTCCTCGGTTAATCTCATCAGTCGTTCCTTCTCCTTTTTGTTTTCCATGATCTTGCCCAAAAGGTCACGGGCATACTTCCTGAACTGCCACGAGTGATGCACAGAGGCATTTACCAAATCCCTTAAATTCTCATCAGGTAAGGTAAAAACCCCGGTAATTAAAGCAAAGGCATTTTGTCTTATTTCAAAGGGGTATTCCGGGGAAGTATATGTGAGGAGTTCCCTGAGATATTTTTCACGGATGGGCTGCTGCTCATAATCCTTCGTTAGCGTGGCCAAAAGCAGCCAAAGCAAACGAACATTTTTATTCGGCAGGCCCGTAACGTCTTTCGTGGTATCCAAATATCTTGCCCTGTGATCAGGATTCTGAACCCAAAGCGTGTAGAGGGCGTTCTCTATGGTAACATAACTGCTGTCCGTCAGTAGTGATTCAAATTCGGATTCCATTCCCGTAGGTATGTTTTTCAAAGCTATTGCCAACGCCTGCCTTAGCTGTATATCCCCGGATCCAAAAACCTCTTTCAGCAGGTATGCCGGAAACGATTTATGATATTTAGAAATACTGTTTTTCTTTAAATAGATCGATTCAGAGTTGTCCCAGTACCTTTTGATAATCTTTTCGCTTGCTACCTTACTCGTTGTCAGTTCCCTTTGCAACTCAAAGAAGGTTCGTAAACTTTTGGAAGATTGTATGAGATATTCCCTGGCAACCTCAAAAGGAAATTCAGTTCCCGAAAGCCATAATTTTTCAAAGTCGGGCAGATCTGTACCGCTCACTTGCTGCATGATATCAATAAAATCCTTAATAACAGCATTTTTGAATTGAAATTTTTCCAGATAGGTTTTAATACCTTTTTTAAAAGCGCCCTCCCCTACTTTCATTCGCAGCATGTGTAACGCCCATGCCCCTTTTTCATAAAAAGTAAGACTGCTCGCTCCCGGATTGGTAAGAGCCTCCCCTTTTCCTTCCCTGGATAATTGTTCCAGTGCTTTGGCCGTGTCATAAAGTTTCCAATAAAAGTATTCTTCACCAAATACTTCCTTTTCCACCAAATAGGCATAATAGGTGGCAAAACCTTCATGCAGCCAATGGTGGTTACCGTTCTTTTCCGTAACCAAATTCCCAAACCACTGATGGGCCAATTCGTGGGCATTGACGTTGACGTAATTTTTATCAACAAATGCAGTGGAATCTATTACGTAACCGTCTGAAAACAGGGTTGTTCCTGTATTTTCCATCCCTGCGTATAAAAAATCCCGGACGGGTACCTGTTTATAATTCTGCCAGGGATAAGGCACGCCGATCTCTTTTTCAAGGAAATCAAAAATCTGTTTTGTATATCTATAGGTGGGCTCAACTCTCAGACTGTCTTTTGAATAGTAATAAAGTTCAATAGGCACCCCGCTTTCAGACACCAATGTTTCGTTCCTGTAATCCCCGACAGCAAAGGCCAGTAAATAACTGCTCATTGGTTTGTCCATATCGAATAACCAGCTTTTTTGACCGTCGATGGCCACAATATTTTTAAGTTTGCCGTTGGCAATGATCTTATAAACAGAGTCAGCGGTGATGGTCAGGTCAAACTCAACTTTTTCATTCATATCGTCGAAACTCGGGAGCCAGTTGCTGGTGTACTTCCCCTGCCCTTGCGTCCAGATCTGTTTGTTATCAGAGATGTTGTTGTCCCAGTTAATAAAGTATACTGCCTGTTTTGGTCTGGCCTCGTATTCCAACATTAGCTCATATAACTTTCCTTTTCTGAATTTCTTTTTAATGGATACCGACTTTTGATCATTAAAAGATGTTGCCTTTGTATTATTCAGAAGAATGGATGTAAACTTCATATCCCTGGCATCCAGATAAACCGAATCCACATTCTCCAATATTTCAAAAGTATAGGTCACCCTCCCATTTATCTGTTTCTTGGCGGGTATAGGCTGAATGAACGCTTCGGCATGCGTGAAATTTACCTTCTCCTGTAGCTGCCCAAAAGCACATAGATGAATTGCAAGAAAAAGAAGAAATACAGTGTTATTCATCTATTTAAAATTTCAGCGGCCATATAATTTCCTTTATTTATATCGGTTGGTATTGGCCATCTTTGTTAAATACCCACCTGCTTGCCCTAGGCAGGTTATGGGGTTTCATTATAATGATACACAAACACTAATGTCCGGTTAAAGACGTAAGACCGCTGCGCTACAAGACATAAGACGTAAGACTTGATCGTGACCAACCGAAATCATATAGTTGATTTCAGGCGTCAAAGGTACGTTCATGCTTGTTGGCAATGTATGAATAGCAAGCCCTTGGATAACAAATATAATGGGAACGCCCAATATACTTGCAGTTTTGGCATTACCGGACAACAATAATACACAAAAGCTACACCAAATTTAGCATTTTGTAAAATTGCAGGTGTATGGGCTAAGCACTAATTTAGTCGGATGAACTCCAATTTCCTTCAAACCCCTGTTACATATCTTAAAGGCGTAGGCCCTAACAGGGCAGAAATGTTGCAATCGGAATTGGGTATCGGGACGTATCAGGATCTCCTTAATTTCTTTCCGAACCGTTACATTGATAAGACACAGTATTACAGGATCGCCCAACTACAAAGAAACAATGCGGACATGCAGATCATAGGGAAGATAGTCCATTTGAAAACAGTGGAGCAAAAAAAAGGGAAACGGCTTGTTGCCTCTTTTATAGATGATACGGGAGAGATGGAACTGGTCTGGTTTAGGGGGCAGAAATGGATCAGGGAAAATTTAAAGTTGAACACCCCCTATGTAATTTTTGGAAGGACGAATTGGTTCAACGGGATGTTCTCCATGCCACACCCGGAGATGGAACTGCTTTCCGAACACGAAAAAGGCTTAAAAATTACTATGCAACCGGTGTACCCCTCCACCGAAAAATTAAGTAATAAAGGAGTTACCAACAGAGTGATCAGCAAATTAATGCAACAACTGTTCACAGAAACCAAAGGGCGGTTTGTTGAAACCCTTTCTCCGGGTATTTTAAATGAATTAAAGCTAATTTCAAGGAGCGAGGCCTTATTTAATGCACATTTTCCCAGGAGCCAGGAGATGTTGGCCAGGGCACAGTTCCGTTTAAAGTTTGAGGAACTTTTATATATTCAACTCCAGTTGATCACTAAAAAGCTTTTGCATAAACAGAAAATAAAAGGATTTGCTTTTGAGCAGGTTGGGCCGCTTTTCAATGAGTTTTATGAAGATCACCTTCCTTTTCAACTCACCGGGGCACAGAAAAAGGTGATCAGGGAGATCCGTACAGATCTGGGCAGTAATGCGCAAATGAACCGGCTGCTTCAGGGTGATGTGGGTTCAGGGAAAACCATTGTGGCCTTAATGACTATGCTTTTGGCCATAGACAATGGGTTTCAGGCATGCTTTATGGCTCCGACGGAGATTTTAGCCAACCAGCATTTTAACGGCATTATGGAATTGGTTGCCGGCATAGGAGTTAATGTTTCCTTGCTTACCGGGTCTACCAAAAAAAAGGAAAGAAAGATCATCCATGAGGAATTGGAGAACGGTGAATTGCATGTACTTATTGGCACCCATGCCGTATTGGAAGATAAGGTGCTGTTTAAAAATCTTGGCTTGGCAATTATAGATGAACAACACCGGTTTGGAGTGGCACAGCGTTCCAAACTATGGCATAAGAACGAAATTCCGCCCCACATTCTGGTGATGACCGCTACCCCCATTCCAAGAACCCTGGCCATGAGCCTTTATGGAGATCTGGACATCTCTGTAATTGACGAGCTTCCGCCGGGGAGAAAGCCAGTTAAAACAGTCCATCGTTTCGATGCCAACCGCTTAAAAGTGTTTCGGTTCATCAGGGATGAAATTAAAAAAGGCAGGCAGATCTATATCGTATATCCCCTCATTCAGGAATCTGAAGCCCTGGATTATAAAGATCTTATGGATGGTTATGAAAGTATTGTCCGTGATTTTCCATTACCTCAATATCAGATCTCCATCGTCCACGGAAAAATGAGATCCGTGGATAAGGACTATGAAATGGATCGTTTTGCGAAGGGTGAAACACATATCATGATCGCTACCACCGTTATAGAGGTAGGCGTAGATATTCCGAATGCCTCCGTAATGATCATTGAGAGTGCGGAACGCTTCGGCCTGTCACAGTTGCATCAGCTCAGAGGTAGGGTTGGCCGTGGTGCGGATCAAAGTTATTGTATCTTAATGACCGGTTATAAGCTTTCTTCAGAGGCCAAAACCAGACTCGAGACCATGACACACACCAACGACGGATTCGAAATTGCCGAGGTGGATCTGCGATTGCGGGGGCCGGGAGACCTTATGGGAACACAGCAAAGTGGCCTGCTGAACCTGAAGATCGCCGATATTGTTAAGGACAACGATATTCTTAAAACTGCCCGTTATTACGCCATTAGGATACTTCAAGCGGATCCGGGTTTAAAAAAGGAGGAACACAAAGCAATAAGATATACATACGCCCAATTGGCAAGGCACAAGAATATCTGGACGTATATAAGCTAAAAAAGGCGGTCTAAAATGTTTACGGGGCACGTCATTGCGAACGAAGTGTAGCAATCTTTTGACCTCGCTGCAGGCGTTTCAGATTCAACCCTGAGCGCATCTTCGGAAGGCTCGTAAAAATAACTACCCCAGGCATTGCTGTTTTTTGAAAAGATGACCGTCGCCTTATTGTTTTCATGAATCACCATATGGAGCCCATATTTACCGGCCGGCAGAGATTGTCCTTCGATTTTTACATCATCCGTAAACTTGATGACCGTATTTTCATCGGCTCCTGCACGCCAGGGAGATTCTTTGGCGGTACCAAAACCGAGATCATTCATGCCGTAAGGCACCAATTTTCCCCATATTTCCCTCTCCTTCACACTTGGTCGGGAATAGACTATCGTTACATCGGTAATGCCGATTCGCTGTGATACTTTTGCCATCTGGCTGGCCTGGGGAAGATCCAGTTGGGCGGTAGCATTCATCCCGAAAAGAAGCATGGCCAGCACTAAAATTGCGGGACTTTTTTTGTACAGTTGTTTCATGAGTTCGTTTTTTAATTGATACTATTATTGCTACTAAAGATATACATCATAAGTGCCTGAAAGCGTTACCGTTATGTTAAACTCCTATAGCTTACTGTTAAACTATAAATTATTCTAATAGTGAAGATGCTGCGAACTTTAAAGTTTGGGAAGGTTTAGGCACCTTACATGGAGGCCTCCGAGAGACTCATGAAGGCGTAGTATTTCGCTGATCGTAAGGTCTATAAAGAAGAGAAACGGCAATTGAACATCGTAATTTTTGAGGTATCTGTTTCTTTTTATATATAGGTTTAATAGCTTTGTAAGCTTAGAAATTTCTGAATTATGAGTACTAGGAAAACCTTATTTGATAAAGTTTGGGATTCGCATGTGGTGCGGCACATAGATGACGGTCCCGATGTTCTTTTTATAGATCGGCATCTGGTACACGAAGTAACAAGCCCGGTTGCCTTTCTGGGATTGAAGAACAGGGGGATCAAGGTGCTCCATCCGGAACGCACGTTTGCCACTGCGGATCACAACACCCCAACAATAAACCAGCATCTGCCGGTGGAAGATCCCCTATCGGCCAATCAACTGAAAGCTCTGGAACAAAATGCTGCAGATCACCGTATCCCCTACTGGGGCCTGGGGCATCAAAAGAATGGCATTGTACATGTTATTGGTCCGGAAAACGGGATTACGCTACCCGGTGCAACCATTGTTTGCGGGGACTCGCACACATCAACGCATGGAGCATTTGGTGCAATTGCCTTTGGAATAGGTACTTCTGAAGTGGAAATGGTCCTGGCTACCCAGTGCATTATGCAGCCAAAAGCGAAGCGAATGCGGATCAACATCCATGGCGAATTGAGTACGGCAGTAACACCGAAAGATGTGGCGTTGTATATTATTTCCCGGCTCACCACCTCGGGTGCAACGGGTTATTTTGTTGAATATGCCGGTGATGTTTTCCGGAACATGAGCATGGAGGGTCGTATGACCGTATGTAACCTAAGTATTGAAATGGGCGCCCGGGGAGGCATAATTGCCCCGGACGAAAAAACGTTCGAGTATGTAAAAGGCCGGGAATTTGCACCGAAGGGGGCCGCATGGGATGAGGCCATGGAATACTGGGCAACCTTAAAGACCGATGACAATGCTGCTTTTGATAAGGAAGTCACTTTTAATGGCTCAGATATAGAACCTATGATCACCTATGGTACCAATCCCGGGATGGGGATTGGTATTACCAGTGGAATTCCGTGGGCGGAAACCGTAGAAGGAGGTGTGGCTACCTACAAAAAGTCACTTCAATATATGGATTTCAATGAGGGGGAAGATATGTTGGGCAAAAAAATCGACTTTGTTTTTCTGGGAAGTTGTACAAATGGCCGGATAGAGGATTTCAGGGCTTTTACCAAAATTGTGAAAGGCCGAAAAAAAGCAGATCATGTAACCGCATGGCTTGTTCCGGGATCGCATAGGGTTGAGGAGGCAATCCGTGAAGAAGGTCTGTTGGAAATTCTTACTGAAGCGGGTTTTGAATTAAGGGAACCCGGCTGTTCGGCATGCCTTGCTATGAACGACGATAAAATCCCCGCCGGGAAGTATGCGGTTAGTACCTCCAACAGAAATTTTGAAGGCAGGCAGGGACCAGGTGCCAGGACCTTGCTGGCGAGCCCATTGGTAGCAGCAGCAGCAGCGGTGACGGGCAAAGTCACAGACCCCCGCGAACTCATGGAGTTGGAAACAGTCTAATATCTCACATCTAATATCTCATATGGCTTACGATAAATTCAACATCCTAAAAAGCACGGCGGTTCCGCTTCCAATCGAAAATGTGGACACCGATCAGATCATCCCCGCACGTTTTCTTAAGGCTACCGAACGTAAAGGGTTCGGGGATAACCTCTTCCGCGACTGGAGGTACCATCCGGATAACACCCCCAAGGAACATTTTGTATTAAACAACCCAATCTATTCCGGGAAAATACTGGTAGGGGGAAAGAATTTTGGATCCGGTTCCTCCCGTGAACATGCGGCCTGGGCCATTTATGACTATGGTTTCAGGGCCGTGGTCTCCAGCTTTTTTGCCGATATTTTCAGAAATAATTGTCTGAATATCGGAGTATTACCGGTTCAGGTAAGTGCCGCATTTTTACAAAAAATATTCGTCGCTATGGAAGATGGTCCCAAAACAGAATTAGAAATTAGTCTGCCACAACAGGCCATTACTATTCTTGCCACCGGAGAACGGGAAAACTTCGATATTAACGGTTACAAAAAAGAAAATATGCTTAACGGCTTTGACGACATAGATTACCTCTTAAATATGAAGGATGAAATAAGAGACTTCACCGAGGATATTCCGCTATAAAAATTTTTCAGTTACTAAAGGGCCCCTCTAATAACTCAGTTAGGAACGATAGCGCAGGGATTTTTTTCGGATACAAGGCACCAAAAGCGGAGTTTAGTCCCGATAGCTATCGGGATGTATTTTGGTAACGAAGTAGTTGGGAAAAAGAACAAGTTGGCCACCAAAGTAGGGTTTTTAGAGATGCCCTAAACCAAGCTTCAGGTTTGTTGCGCAAATTAAAGTAGGGGTCAGATACCGAAAATTGTCCGGCTTATATGAAAAGAAGAAAGATCGAAATAATGGATACCACCCTGAGAGATGGCGAACAAACCTCAGGGGTTTCCTTTTCCTCCGGTGAAAAACTCACACTGGCCAAATTACTGCTGGAAGAACTGAAGGTAGACCGCATTGAGGCAGCGTCCGCACGGGTATCGGATGGAGAATTTCGATCGGTTGTCCAGATCATGGAGTGGGCATCTGAAAAGGAATATGAAGATCGTGTGGAGGTGCTTACTTTTGTCGATAACGGTATATCCATAGAATGGTTGCAAAAAGCCGGTGCCAGGGTTCAGAATCTGTTGACCAAAGGTTCGCTAAACCACCTTACGCATCAGCTTAAGAAAACCCCTGAACAGCATTTCAAGGAAATAGCTCAAACCATAGAATTGGCGAAACAGCAGGGAATAGCTACTAACGTCTACCTGGAAGATTGGAGCAACGGGATGCGAAACTCGCCGGACTACGTATTTCAATATCTCGATTTCCTCTCAAAACAACCCATTAAAAGAGTATTGTTACCCGATACGCTCGGGATCCTTACCCATGATGAAACGTATAGGTTTGTTTCTCAGATCATTGAAAGGTATCCGGATATCCATTTCGATTTTCACGGCCATAATGACTATGACCTCAGCGTGGCAAATGTAATGGAAGCATTGAAGGCCGGCTGCCATGGTTTACACCTTACAGTGAACGGTATGGGAGAACGTGCGGGCAATGCACCACTTGCAAGTGTAGTGGCCGTGGTAAACGACTTTATGCCCCATCTTGAAATAGGTGTTGACGAATCTTCGCTCTTTAAAGTGAGTAAGCTTGTCTCCGCCTTTACCGGGTTTGGTATCCCTGCCAATAAACCCATTGTAGGAGATAATGTTTTTACTCAAACTGCTGGAATACACGCAGATGGAGACAATAAGAAAAATCTTTACTTTAATGATCTTTTGCCGGAACGGTTTGGCCGTAAACGCCGGTATGCTTTGGGAAAAACCTCTGGCAAGGCCAATATTCAGAAGAATCTGCAGGAACTGGGCCTCACCCTTAATGAGGAGGAACTTAAAAAGGTAACCCAGCGCATTATAGAACTTGGTGACAAGAAAGAAAAGGTGACGAAGGAGGATCTGCCCTATATTATTTCGGACGTCCTCGATAGCAACACCGATCAGCAAAAAGTCTTTGTAAAATCATACGTACTAACCCATTCCAAAGGATTAAAACCTTCCACAACGGTAAGCGTGGAAATCAACGGCAAGACATTCGAAGAACACGCCCAGGGGGATGGCCAATACGATGCATTTATGAATGCTTTGCGGAAAGTGTATAAAGCTAAAAAATTGGAATTACCCCATTTGATCGATTATGCGGTCCGCATACCCCCCGGCAGTAATTCGGATGCACTTTGTGAAACGATTATTACCTGGCAGAACAACGGCACCAACTTTACCACAAGTGGTCTGGATTCGGATCAGACCGTGTCTGCCATCAAGGCCACCGAGAAGATGTTGAACATCATTTAATTTATAAGACATGAGACATAAAATAAAAGACTAAAAACTAACGCATTCGCCATTGCTGAATACTAAATAACGCATGAAACTAAACATAGCCCTATTGGCCGGAGATGGTATCGGCCCGGAAGTCATTGAACAAGCCGTTAAGGTATGTGATGCCGTTGCAAAAAAATTCCATCACGAAATTAACTGGAAACCCGCACTAACAGGGGCTGCCGCAATCGATGCCGTAGGGGAACCATACCCAGATGAAACGCATGAAATATGTGCCTCCTCAGACGCTGTACTTTTCGGAGCCATCGGGCACCCAAGATTCGACAATGACCCATCTGCAGCGGTAAGGCCGGAGCAAGGATTGCTTAAAATGAGACAAAAACTCGGGCTTTTCGCCAATGTAAGGCCCACCTTCACCTTTCCTTCCCTTATCGATAAATCACCTTTAAAAAGAGAGCGGATCGAAGGCACAGATCTTGTTTTCTTACGCGAACTAACAGGGGGGATCTATTTTGGAAAGCGTGGAAGGGAGGATAATGGCAATACCGCCTATGACACCTGTACCTATACCCGTGCTGAAATACAACGTCTCGCAAAAAAAGGGTTTGAAATGGCAATGAAACGTTCCAAAAAAATGTGCTGCGTGGACAAGGCCAATGTGTTGGAATCTTCCCGTTTATGGCGGGAAACTGTTCAGGCCATGGAAAAGGACTATCCTGAAGTCAGCGTTTCCTACGAGTTTGTCGATGCGGTTGCCATGCGGCTAGTGCAATGGCCTAAGGATTACGATGTGTTGATAACGGAAAACCTGTTTGGGGATATCCTTACGGATGAGGCCTCGGTCATCTCGGGCTCTATGGGCTTAATGCCCTCAGCTTCTATAGGCGAAAATGTATCATTATACGAACCAATTCACGGTTCTTATCCTCAGGCCGCCGGAAAAAATATTGCAAATCCTTTAGCCACTGTGCTCTCTGCTGCCATGCTTTTTGAGGGATTCGACCTGCAAAAAGAAGCACAGGCCATCAGGGATGCTGTCAATGCCTCGCTTGCGCAAGGAATGGTTACCGAAGATCTTGCTGATGATGGAAAAGCCTATACAACCAGTGAGGTTGGCGATTGGCTGGCGGAGCATGTATAAAATCCCTTTTTCCGCAGCAGACTTACGCTAACCTGTAGAACCCGTATTTTCTCTTAAATATCGGGTCTATGGGCCGGGGCCTGTATTTGTGAAGTTTGCTGCAAATCCCCTTTAAACGGGAATATGGACTAACTTTTGTGCTGCTCAATTGTTGTTTTACATATTCCTCTGTCATATGGTGATTTTCCCCATTGGCAAGGCTCCGAATCCTTATGGTTGCCATACGCCGTAATTTTATTGCTGACGCTATTGACCACCGCCACCGCCATAAAAACCTTATAAATAAATGTCATGTGCCCGCCCTCAAACCTACAAGGTGTTAAAAACCCGGCAGGTTGAGAGATTAGGGGGCGTTCGAGAAAATGAGACCTTAACCTATGCGGAATGAAAATTAACCTTCTATAAAATATAATCCGTACTGATAAAGTTGGAAAGTTTAGTTTCCAGTAACTGCTGTACCGTTTCGTTGTTTAACTCATTGTCCTTGAAGGCCACAAACGTCCGTATGGAGAAGGAACGCAAGGCATCGTGGACACTCAGGGTGGCCTGTGCCGAGTCTTTTCTGCCTGTAAAGGGATACACATCGGGACCCCGCTGGCAGGAACTGTTTAAATTCACCCGGCACACCAAATTTGCCAGGGTATCTATTAAAGGGGCCAGGGCGTATACATCTTTTCCGAAAAGACTTACCTGCTGCCCGTAATTGCTTTCCGCCATATCATCTAAAGGCTCTTCAATATCTTTGAAAGAAAGTACCGGAATTACTGGTCCAAACTGTTCCTCCTTATACACCCGCATTTCTTTGGCCACAGGGTACAAAACTGCAGGCCAGATATAGTTATCCGTGCGCTGCCCGCCCTTTTTATTTAAGATTTTGGCTCCTTTGGCCAGCGCATCATCTATTAATTCCTGAATGTAATCCGGTTTCCCGGGTTCGGGCAAAGGTGTAAGTTTAACTCCCTTATCCCAGGGATTTCCGAATTTTAAGGCGTCTACCCTTTCAGAAAATCGTTTGTTGAATTCGTCTTTTATCTCCTCATGCACATATACCACTTTCAAAGCGGTGCATCGCTGGCCGTTAAAAGAGGTAGTCCCTGCTATACATTCATCAATGGTGAGGTCCAGATCAGCGTCTGGCAGAACGATAGCCGGATTTTTTGCCTCCAAACCCAATACCAATCGCAATCTATTGCTCTTTGGATGCTGCTCCTGAAGTGAATTGGCAGATTTGCTGTTACCGATCAAGGCAAGCACATCTACTTTTCCGGTTTTCATTATTGGTGCTGCCACTGCCCTCCCCCTTCCAAACAAAATATTCACTACCCCCTTGGGAAAACTGGTTTGAAAAGCCTTTAACAGAAGCGTAATTAGCAGAACCCCATGTTTTGCCGGTTTAAATATAGTGGTATTCCCCATAATTATGGCGGGGATAAGTAGCGCAAAAGTTTCATTTAAGGGATAATTATAAGGTCCGAGGCAGAGCACAACTCCCAAAGGCCCTCTTCGGATATGTGCATAAACGCCGTCATGTTTCTGAAATTTTGCGGAATTCCTGTCCAGTTGTTTGTAGTCCTCGATGGTGTCATAAATATATTCGACAGTCCGATCGAATTCCTTTTGAGAATCAGGAAGTGATTTTCCGATTTCCCACATGAGTAATTTTACCACCCCTTCGCGCCTGATCTCCATCTGTTTCACAAACTTCTCCATACACTCTATCCGGTCATTGACCTTCATGGTAGGCCAGATGCCCTGTCCCTGGTCATAGGCGTTCAGCGCTGCATCCAAAGCTGCGAGCGCTTCCTTTTCCCCCATATCCGGAATACTCCCCAATAAGGTAGGTTTATACGCTTCGGTGGAGGAAATACTGGAGTAGACTTCAGTAGATTTCCCATCCCAGGGTACCAACTCGCCGTTTACCAAATAGCTTTTCTGTTGAATGGGCTCAGTGATCAGGAATTCTTCGGGGATAATTGTCTTGGTATTACTCATACTATTTTATTTGGATCTTTATGGTTGTGGAATGTTATTCATTCCAAGGTTCATTGCGAGAAGAGGAGCCACCAATGATCTTTCAATTGTCACCAACATGAAGGATTTACCCGCCTGATCGACCGGGCAGGCTCGACTACACCCCTGGTGATGGCCTTTATTACACAATGGGTTTCATTGCCGTCATAGAAGCCCTTAACCGGGAGCCTACGATTTCCACCGGATGTTCCCTGAGTGTTTTGTTGACAGTAATGAGTTTCGCATTGTCTACCCCGGTATTTTTGCCCTCACCATAGGGTTTACCGATAACATCGGTAGCTACTTTTGACATAAAACCGGACAGTAGCGGTTTACAGGCATGGTCGAACAAATAACAGCCGTATTCCGCAGTATCAGATATCACCCGGTTCATTTCAAAAAGTTTCTTTCTGGCAATGGTATTTGCAATCAGCGGTGTTTCGTGTAAAGATTCATAATAGGCCGACTCCCCAATAATACCCGATTCGGTCATTGATTCATAGGCCAGTTCTACGCCCGCCCGGACGAAAGCCACCATAAGCACTCCGTTGTCATAGTATTCCTGTTCCGGAATTTTATCGTCCCCGGCAGGCGTTTTTTCGAAGGCCGTTTCTCCGGTGGCAGCGCGCCAGGTCAGTAAATTTTTATCGTCATTGGCCCAATCTTCCATCATGGTCTTTGAAAAATGCCCGCTCATAATATCATCCATATGTTTATGAAAAAGCGGCCTCATAATATCCTTCAACTCCTCTGAAAGTTCAAATGCTTTAATTTTAGCGGGATTGGATAACCGATCCATCATATTTGTGATACCCCCGTACTTAAGGCCTTCCGTCACCGTCTCCCAGCCATACTGAATTAACTTTGAAGCATAGCCCGGATCAATTCCATTTTCTATCATTTTATCAAAGCAAAGAATAGACCCTGTTTGCAGCAGTCCACATAGTATGGTCTGTTCTCCCATAAGGTCCGACTTTACTTCTGCCACAAAAGATGATTCCAATACCCCTGCCCTATGCCCTCCGGTTGCCACGGCATAGGCTTTTGCCTGTTCCAGGCCTTTGGCTTGGGGATCATTGTCAGGGTGCACTGCAATAAGCGTAGGGACGCCAAATCCTCTTTTATATTCCTCCCTCACTTCCGAGCCCGGACATTTGGGGGCCACCATGATAACCGTAAGATCTTCCCGGATCTGCATGCCTTCTTCCACAATATTAAAACCGTGTGAATAGGACAAAGTAGCTCCCTGTTTCATAAGGGGCATTATTGCGTTGATTACGCCGGTATGCTGCTTATCCGGGGTAAGGTTAATGACCAGGTCCGCCGTAGGGACCAATTCGTCGTAGGTACCTACCGAAAACCCATTCTCAGTAGCATTTTTAAAGGATTGGCGCTGTTCCTTAATGGCCGATTCCCTTAGCGTGTAGGAGATATCGAGCCCTGAATCCCTCATGTTCAGGCCCTGATTCAGGCCCTGGGCCCCGCACCCGACGATAACAATTTTTTTTCCTTTTAATGCGGATACACCATCCGAGAATTCACTGGATTCCATAAATCTGCATTTGCCCAGTTGTTGCAATTGATCTCTTAACGAAAGTGTATTGAAATAATTTGTCATTTTGGGTGTCGTATTTTTAGTTAACTCGATTGAAATTCCTTTAGCAGTGCGGTGATCTGCATTTCCGACTTTGTTACCGCAATTCTTCCGGATCGTACAAACTGCATAATTCCATGTGGTTTTAAATGATGATACATCTCATCTATTTCTCCACGCCTTCCGGTTTTTGCCAAAACAAAAAACTCCCTTGAAACAGTCACGATTTGTGCGTTGCTTTCCTTTATGATATTTTGGATCTGACGATCATCGAATAACAGGCTTGAGGCTATTTTAAAAAGCGCGGATTCCTGGTAAATGGTTTCTTCGTCCGTATGATAAAAGGCTTTTATCACCTCTATCTGCTTTTCTATCTGCTGCACTATTTTGCGGGTCCAGTCTTCCGTTGCAAATATCACCACAGTAAATTTTGAAACTCCTTCTATTTCTGACTTTGAAACATTTAGACTCTCTATGTTAATGTGTCTCTTTAAAAATATTCCCGATATTCTATTTAACAATCCCACGTTGTTTTCAGAATACACCGATATGGTAAACCACTTATTTTCCATAAATTCTCTGCCCTGCACTCAGGGTAATTTAAATTACTACTGCTTTATTTCTTAACGGCTAGGATCAGTCCCGTTGACCAATTCAGCTTTGTTATATTGAAATCTTGCCTATTTTCTAAATAGGCTATTAATCCGTCTGCATATTCGTTATGACCTTCAGGCCAATTAGGCTGTTGCGACATATCGTCAACGATGTAAAATCCTCCTGAGTTGACCATTTCAAGGGTTTCCTCGATCAAACTGTATTTGCCCGGCCAGGCATCCGCAAAGATCAAATCAAATTTTTCTCCTTTATTTGCCATTATCCATTCGGACGCATCCATACATAAAATAGCGATTCTCGGATCTTTTTCAAAATGACCAATGGCAATGTTGATGAGATCGGGATCATTGTCAATCGTTATCAAAGTAGCTTCCTTATTCATTCCCGCTACCATCCATGACAGGGATAGCCCAATCCCTGTTCCTAATTCCAGGAAGCGCCCGTTTCCTTTTGAAGAAATTAAAGTGCTCAATAAGGATCCCACATAAATATCAGAAGGCATAGAAAATCCTATCTCTTCGGATTTATTTAAAATGGCCGGATGGCTTTCAGGCATGCCAAAAACAATGGTATCATCCATCCCCGTTTCCTACTTCAATCGTATATCGGACACCGATGCTCCCGAAGGGATCATCGGAAACACGTTATCTTCTTTTTCTACGCAAACTTCCAGGAAATAAGGTTCTTTACAAGCGATCATTTCTTCTACGGCTCCTTTCAGATCCTTTCGCTCTTTTACTCTTTTAGCCTTAATATGATATCCTTCAGCAATTTTTACGAAATCAGGATTAATCATAACGGTGGAAGCATACCTCCGCTCAAAGAACAATTCCTGCCATTGGCGTACCATCCCCAAATGATCATTGTTGAGCACTACTATTTTAACGGGGGTCTTATTTTGAAAAATAGTCGCCAGTTCCTGGATAGTCATCTGGTAACCTCCATCGCCGATGACGGCCACCACTTCCCTATCCATTGCCCCCATTTTTGCGCCTATGGCAGCCGGCAGGGCAAAGCCCATGGTTCCCAGCCCTCCTGAGGTTATATTGCTCTTGGTTCGATTAAATTTAGCGTACCTACAAGTCACCATTTGATGTTGGCCGACATCTGAAACAATGACAGCACCACTTTTGGAAGCCAAGTTTATTTCTTCGATAACTTCTCCCATAGTCAGGCCCTCCTTGGTAGGATGCAAGTCGTTTTTAATTACGGCATCATACTCTTCTTCGTATTTCAATTTAAATTCATTACACCATGCTTCATGACTGTTCTCCTTTACTAAAGGCAGCAGAAGTCCCAGGGTTTCTTTTGCATCACCGAGAATGGTTACAGTTGCCGTAACATTCTTATTGACCTCAGCAGGGTCAATTTCAAAATGGATCACTTTTGCCTGTTTCGCATAGGTATCCAGATTTCCGGTTACACGATCATCAAAGCGCATGCCTATGGCAATAAGCACATCGCATTCATTGGTCAGAATATTAGGGCCATAGTTGCCGTGCATGCCCACCATGCCAACATTTAATGGATGATCGGTATCCAGTGCGGATAGGCCCAGAATAGTCCATGCTGCCGGAATGCCGGTTTTTTCAACCAATGCCTTTAGCTGTGCTTCCGCTTCACCCAGGATAACTCCCTGTCCAAAAATGATATATGGTTTTTTTGCAGCATTTATCAAACCGGCTGCCGCTCTGATCGCCTTTTTGTCTGGCTTAGCTACGGGCTTATAACTACGCACACCCTTGCAGGGTTCGTAACTAAACTCCATCTCTTCGAATTGCGCGTTCTTAGTAATATCAACCAACACAGGCCCCGGCCTGCCCGACTTTGCTATATAAAATGCCTTGGCCATGATCTCAGGAATCTCGGAAGCCCTGGTGATCTGATAATTCCATTTGGTTACCGGGGTAGAAATACCGATGATATCCGTTTCCTGAAAAGCATCTGATCCCAGTAAATGCCTTGATACCTGACCTGTTATACAAACCATCGCTGTGGAATCTATAAGTGCGTCTGCCATGCCTGTAACCAAATTAGTGGCGCCGGGGCCCGAAGTTGCGATTGCCACCCCAACTTTGCCGGTTACACGGGCAAATCCCTGGGCCGCATGGGTTGCACCCTGTTCGTGTCTCGTAAGGATATGAGTAAGCCTGTCCTGAAACTTATACAGCTCGTCATAAACAGGCATAATGGCACCGCCGGGATATCCGTAAATCAGATCCACTCCTTCCGCAAGTAGACAATGTATGAGCGCCTCTGCACCACTTATTTTGATCGCTGTCTTGTCTTTTGATTTAATCCTTTTTTCTTTTAGTGTTTCCATATGCGCATATGCATTTTAAAAGCGTCTGTACCTTATGTTCTTCCGAGTCCCGTCCCTGGCCGGAACGATCGTTTTAATCCAATTACTTTCTAGAATTCATCAGTCACACAGCCATGAGAAGCCGAGGATACCGTTTTAGCGTATTTGTAAAGACTTCCCCTTTTTACCTTTAGAGGGGGTTGTTTCCACTTATCTTTTCTTTTCTGCAATTCCTCATCCGAGAGGTCTACCGAAATACTATTTTTTTCAGCATCGATAGTGATGATGTCACCATCCTGCAATAAACCTATGGCACCTCCGTCCTGTGCCTCCGGAGAAATATGACCAACTACAAAACCGTGCGTTCCACCGGAAAATCGGCCATCGGTTATCAGGGCGACATCCTTGCCGAGACCTGCTCCCATAATGGCGGCTGTGGGCTTTAACATTTCGGGCATTCCAGGACCTCCTTTGGGTCCCTCATACCTTATAACCACAACGTTCCCTTTTTTAACCTGCCCTTCACCAATGCCTTTATTTGCCAGGAACTCGTCATCAAAAACCTTGGCCGGGCCTGTAAACTGCAGGCCTTCCTTTCCGGTAATTTTAGCTACGGCCCCTTCCCTGGCAAGATTGCCATATAAAATTCTTAAGTGACCGGTTTCTTTAATCGGAGCGGCTAAAGGCCTCACCACCTGTTGCCCTTCGGATAAGCCCGGGACCTCCGCCAGATTCTCGGCAATCGTCTTGCCGGTTACCGTGAGGCAATCGCCATGAAGCATACCGTTCTCGAGCATAAATTTTAATACCGCCGGTGTCCCGCCAACGCTGTGTACATCTTCCATAAGGTATTTGCCGCTTGGTTTCAGATCTGCCAAAAAAGGCGTGTTATCGCTTATTTTCTGAAAATCATCAAGCGTAAAGTCAATATCAGCAGCCTTTGCAATCGCAATGAAGTGCAAAACCGCATTTGTGGAACCTCCCATAACCGTAATAAGGCGGATGGCATTTTCAAGCGATCTTTTTGTAATGATATCACTCGGTTTAATATCATTTTCTAATAAATGGTATAACGCATGGCCAGATTTTATACAATCCTGTTTCTTCTCCTTTCCCACCGCCGGATTTGAAGAATTATAGGGCATAGCCATTCCCAATGCCTCAATTGCCGAGGCCATCGTATTCGCAGTGTACATTCCCCCGCAGGCCCCTGCTCCCGGACACGCATTTTGAATTACGTTTTTGTACTCGGTTGCATCCATAGTGCCTGCCACTTTCTCGCCCCATGCCTCAAAGGCAGATACGATGTCCAGTTTTTTATCTTTCAGGCATCCAGAGGCAATAGTGCCCCCATACACCAAAACCGATGGGCGGTTTAACCGTATCATTGCCATCAGGGCCCCGGGCATATTCTTATCACAGCCTACTACGGTGATCAGGCCATCGTAACTCATAGCCTGGACAACCGTCTCCATGGAGTCAGCAATGAGATCCCTGGAAGGAAGCGAATACCGCATACCATAAGTGCCCATGGATATTCCGTCACTCACACCAATGGTATTGAATATCAAACCTACAAGCCCTTTTTCCCCTACTCCCTTTTTTACATGCAGGGCAAGCTCGTTAAGATGCATATTACAGGGATTGCCTTCATAACCTGTACTGGCTATTCCGATAAGGGGTTTTTCCAGATCGTCTTCAGTAAGGCCAATAGCATATAGCATCGCTTGCGCTGCCGGTTGTGTTGGGTCCTGAGTAACATTTTTACTATACTTATTCAATTCCATTAAGCGCATCCTTGGTTTTTGCAAAATGCCCGCTATTTACGGACAATGCCAAAGATAATTGTTTCACAGGGTCTATTGGATTGACCTCGTTTGCCAGTTCAAATTCAATGGATAGAATATTATAATATCTTATTGATATACAGACATATAGATCAATAATTTTACCATATTCAATAAATGTAAGGTTGTTCTTTAACGCAATTGAAAAGCTATCTTATCTCCAAATTTCTTCTGTGATAGAATGGAAATTGCCCTTGCGGTCAATTGAAGTATTCTGGGATAACCGCCTGTAGTTTGCCCATCCTGCATCAGAATAATTAGTTTTCCGCTGGGGGTGAGCTGAACTGTTCCCGGCAGGGTTGCAGAGGTAAGTAAGGTAGTGTTATGGCCGGGTATGCCTTCTTCCAACTGATAGGCCATACGGTTGTTTTCCTTGGCAACGGTAAACTCTCCGGAAAATATTGCTTCCAGTTGCCTGTCATTAAGCAGATCAAACTCCGGTCCGTGTTGCACTTTTAGATTTTGCTCCCTGTGAAATTGCGCCGGTTTCACATAAGTGATTTTCGGCTTATAGTCGGCTACCGGATCATAGGAAATTTCCATGTACTCTTTAAGGCGGTTTAATTTGGTTATGGGCTTGTAAAAGGACCTGCTTCCCAGCACCTCCTCCGTTAGAAAGCCGTTTTTTATGGCCAGATAGCACCTGAAGCCATTGATGAGTTTGCCAAAAGAAAGAACATCACCTTTGTTTACCCCGTGTACCTGATATCCTGTAATAGGATTTTCGTTAAGCTTAGCCGACATTTCAGCTCCGGTTATGACGATAAATGCAGGCTCATGGAACTCCAAAGTTGGCCCCGTCATGGTTATTTCCATAACGGCATCCGATTCCTCATTTTCCAGAAGCGAATTAGCTATTGAGGCAGAATAGGTATCCATCGCCCCGGAAATGGGAACCCCTTTGTGCCTTAAATTAAATCTCCCCAAGTCCTGAATGGTTGAAAAAAAACCCGGTTTTGTTACACTAAGCATTAAGTTTTATTTTTTCCATCTTAAATATTCCTACCTCACCCTCAATCTTATGAAGATCATACCTCTTTTTGGAGATTTCATAAAATTGAATTTTATCCCCCACACTGACAAAACATGGATCTTCATTTTTGACATTAAAAATGGGGATAGGGCAATTTCCAATAATGTTCCAACCCCCCGGCGATTCCTGGGGGTAAATACCTGTTTGCTTGCCTGCAAGGCCTACGGATCCTTTAACCACTTTAAGTCGGGGACTCGACTTTCTGGGAGTTTCCAATGCTTCCGGAAGCCCTCCCAAGTACATAAATCCGGGGAGAAAGCCGATCCCGTAAACCGTATAGATATGACCGGTATGTGCCGTTATTATTTCTTCCTCCGTTCTATTAAGAATCACAGCTATTTCCTCCAGGTCAATTGCAAATTCTTTATCATAGCTGACCGGGAGTTTCCAGAGGTAATGGTCAATGGATTCCACTTCCTTCCTGGTAGTGTACCATTCCATCAAGTCCCTCCTTAATTTTTTAAAATTGATTTTACCCTCCCTGTGAATAAGCGTTAGTGAATTATAGGCAGGCACAAACTCCCATTCCTTGCCGTCCAGATAGTTTTTTTTCAGGTGCGTGTTAAACTGAAGAATGTCCTCCAAAATGGCTTCTTCAACCTTATTTGGCCATTCAACCAATATCGCCTGACTTCCAAATGGTTTTATGGTAATGGGGTGCTGCTTCACTTTTTAATTTCAATATTATATTTAGTCAATTCTGAGGTAAGATACGCCAATATTTGTAATGCCGACGGGGTGTCCCCATGAATACAGATGGTATCGGCTTTAATTTTTAAAGATTTCCCTGTAGCGGTAATGACCTTATTGTCTCTGATCATAGAAATCACATGATCCAGGACCGCTTTTGGTTCCTCAATCAAGGAATTTGCTTTTTTTCGGGAAACCAGTGACAGATCGTCATTATAGTTGCGATCCCCAAAAGCCTCCCTGGCTATTTTGAACCCTCGGACCAACGCTTCATTTTCTATAGAAGAACCATAGGGTACATATAGCATTACACGATTTCGAAATTGTTCTATGGCATCAAGAAAGATACGTGCCAACCCCACACTACAGGCTATATCGTTATACAGGGCTCCATGGGGCTTAATATGATGTAAAGACACTTTTTCATGTTCCAAAACCTCCGTAAAGCCTGCAAGCTGATCCCTGATACTCATTTTCAACTGATCTTTGGAAAGATCCAGGGAAACCCGGCCAAAGTTTTCCCGATCCGGATAGGACGGATGCGCCCCTACCTTCACACTGTGTCTTTTCGACAATATTGTCAATTGCCTTACGAGCGCTAAATCACCGGCGTGCCCCCCACAGGCTATGTTACAGGAAGAAATATGGGCAAATAACTCCTCTTCGTTGCCCATGCCTTCCCCAACATCACAATTAATGTCAATTTTTATTCGCTTCACACAATTTAGTTTAGATCGAGATTGCGGAAAATATACTCACAAAAGCCCGAAAACCTTAAAAATACTTTTTGCTCCCAGGATCACGGCCAACCCAATTATCAAAAACGCAAGGACATTATGCCAAATAGTGTTCCTGTACTTGCCTAACACCGCTTCCTTGTTCGCTATCCACACCAGGAGAATTGCAATAACTGGAAGCAACAGACCATTGGCCACCTGGGCAAATTTGATGATCTCTATGGGTGTTACCCCAAATGAAAGCGAGAAAACCCCAACTATCAAAATTATTGTCCAAACTGACCGGAATCTGATATCCCGCATACCCGCTTTCCATCCGAAACAGCTATTTGCTACATAGGCGGCCGCCAAGGGGGCAGTAATTGCCGAAGTTATCCCTGCCGCAAATAAGCCGATACCCATGAAATAGCGGGCAGCGCTCCCGAACAAAGGTTCCAGGCCATTGGCCAGATCTGAAACACTGGTTACTTTCCCCGTAGTGATTGAGGTGGCGGTAACAATAATGGCCATAGAGATTAGGCCCCCTACAGCTATGGAGATCAGGGTATCCCGTTTGGCTTTTTCAAGATCACTTGCCGATTTCCATTTTTCACTCACCAAAGAGGCATGAAGAAATAAGTTATAGGGAACTACAGTAGTCCCCACAAGGGCGATAATAGTTAAAAGGCTATTCTCAGGCACGGACGGTATCAGCAGCCCTTTAAAAATAGCTTCAGGGTCTGGCCTGGTAATGACCGCAGTGATAATAAAGCAAAGGCTCATGGTCAGAACCAGCGTAATAAAAACCTTTTCGAGCGATTTATAGGATCCCAGGAACAAGAGTAGAAAGGCCACTATCCCAATTAAAAATGGATAAAATGCGGAAAATTCAGTGCCAAATAATGCTTCAAGTCCCAAAGTAGCCCCTCCTATATTCCCGGCCTCGTAAGCTGTATTCCCAATGACGATCGCGCCAAGGATGACTCCAATTACCAAATTACGGACAAGAGGCGTCCCAAGTTGCTCTTTGATAACATCCGCCAATCCTTTGTGGCTGATAATTCCGAGTCTGGCGGCCATTTCCTGGAGTACTATGGTTGCTACAATGGAAAGCAACATTGCCCAAAGGAGGGTATATCCGAATTCAACCCCCGCTAGCGTGCACGCGGTTACTGTGCCAGGGCCTATAAAGGCAGCTGCTACCAGGACTCCGGGCCCAATTTTTCCGAACATACGACCGGGTGTTTTAAGTTATTTGGCAAGGCCTGGTAAATATAGATGGTTTACGTTTTATAAGAGCCGCTTATTTTAAAATTGACCTGCAAATTTTAACATAATCGGTGCATTTCATCTAAAAAATTGCAGTTCGTCTAAAAGTGGGGGTTCATACATCGAAGGTTTATAATAATCCCGTCCTGTCATGGTTATAATAGTCCCGAATCTAAATGACCTGCTTACATGAAATGCTTGGAATGTAATAAAGAATTAAGATACATAGATCACAAGGAAGCCATGGATTCCCTCGGTGTGGAATTGTGTCCTCGGCATAAAATAAGAATCGAAAAACTAATACGGCAGCACGACACTCCAATAGAAGCCGTAAAACTCTATTACGGTCTTAAGGCTGCCGGTGCGAATCCTATGTTGGAATGGTGGGATGGTAAAAAATCTGTGGATATAGCCGTTTCCCGGGTAAAGCTCAATATTGAGATTGATACCGAATATCAAAGGTTGTCCCATGAGCAGGCCATCAATGAATTAGAAGAGACCATGCACTCCTTTAAAAACGGTTTCACAACCATTAGAATACCCCATATCCTTATAAAACATTACCTGCAGGAAACTGTCACTAATATAGTGGGCATAATGGAAGGCCTGCGGGCCAATATCAAAGCCATTTAAGTACTATAAAATCATAAATCCCTAAGCTATGGATGCAAATACCAATACTAATTATACCGAAAGGTCCTATAAAATAAGCAAACTTATACTGTTTTTGTTAACCTTCGCCGCTTTTAGTATAATCATCAATATCAGTGCTGAATTCTCGCGGTATTTGTTCGGACTTCCGATTGTCCTATCTGGAATTCTTGGGATTTACGGATCTGTTTTTGTTTTCAAAGGGCTCGATGAGCCTAATAATGAGAAAAAGATCATTGCCATAACCGTAAACTTTGCGATGGTTTTGCTCATACTTACCATTCTAATTTCCAATACGATATACCGGCTATAATACGGCACAAACTTAAAAGCAGATACGAGCGTATTTTATTTGTAACTCGTTAATTATTTGTATCTTATTTTTTATAATTACACATTATGAAAAATACAGATCGCAGACAATGGCTTAAAACCGTTGGCCTTTCAGGTGGATTTGCCCTTTTAGGTGGATTTGAATCCATTGCTATGGACTATACTCCCAATGTATCGGGGAGCGCGGATCCCGTTAAACTCAATGCCAATGAAAATCCCTATGGCCCTTCCGGACGGGTGAGGCAGGTACTCACTGATACCTTCGATATTGCCTGCAGATACCCTTTTGAAAAACTGGGGGGACTGGTGCAAATGATTGCCGAAAAAGAAGGTGTTACCAAGGATCATGTGGTGGTTACGGGCGGTTCTACCGAGGGCCTTAAAACTGCCGGCCTGCTCTACGGAAAGGACGGAGGCGAGATCATAGCTGCCGATCCTACCTTTCAATCGCTTTTGAGTTACGCCGAAACCTTTGGTGCAACGGTGCACAGAGTTCCGGTGAATGGGCAATTGGAGCACGACCTGGAGAGCATGGCAGAAAAAATCAATGCTAGAACCGGACTCGTTTTTCTTTGCAATCCCAATAATCCGACGGGTACATTAATAGATAAGCAGGTACTGAGGGATTTTTGTACTTCTTTTGATGACAAAGCCGTTATTTTTAGTGATGAAGCCTATTACGATTTTATCACGGAACCCGATTATCCGTCCATGGTGGAATTGGTGAAACAGGATCGCAATATAATCGTTTCAAAAACATTTTCAAAGGTATATGGAATGGCAGGCCTGCGGATCGGGTACCTGATTGCAAAGCCCGATATTGCTTCGCAACTGGAGGCGGGAGTTATGGCAATGACCAATACCCTTGCTATTCAGGCAGCCAAAGAAGCGCTGAAAGATGACGATTTCTATAAATTCAGCCTTATGAAAAATACCGAAGCCAAAGCATATATTTATAATACGCTGGATCAACTGGGACTGGAGTACATCCCTTCGCATACCAACTTTGTGTTCTTCAAAACGGGGCGACCTGTCCGGGACGTAATTGAAGCCATGAGAAAGGAAAATGTCCTCATTGGCCGGCCTTTTCCACCCTTGTTAGAATGGGCAAGAATAAGTACCGGCACTTTGGAGCAGGTAGGACTATTTGAAAAAGCTTTAAAACGAGTCATGGGGTAATAGTATTCCCTGGAATGTTAAAATGGGCAATGAACAATGGCAATTGGACGGGGATTGTTCGTTCAAATGTTCCATTGACCGCCTCTTTTTACACAAAATGGAATAATTGCTCTTTACAGGGAAGAAATATAGTTTAATTCGCAGTTTACAGTTATCCGATAAACCCCAAATTATGAAAAATACTACTACTTCATCTTACCTCATTTACGCTAGTTGCGCTAGTCGCATTCTTTGGGCATGCTATCTGTTTCTGTTTGCGAGAGGAATGATTAGTGTACGTCCAAAACAGGAATAATGCCTTCCGCTGTTTTAGCTTGGCGACTTCTTTTCGTCTAAATGCCGGGCTGTCGGGATATTTTCCAATAAACCGGCGCTATGGTTCGCATATACCAAATCAGGATATGGAGCCCCCCTCAAATAAATTCTTGTTCTAAACAACCAATGGCCTATGGAATGGCCCCCATGCAGAAAGGAGCACAAAAAAGGACAGTAGCAACTTAGCTGCCTTCCATATCATAAAAGTTGAAATGATATACCAAGTGTTTGCTATAGGGCACCACTAATAACTCTGTTAGCAACCAAAGTAGGGTTTTTAGAGATGCCCTAAAGAAATTTTTACTAAGCCTCGGCAACAGATGCTTTGGGCGCGTTCTTTATAACAGAAGCCATTCCCTTATTCATGGATAATGTACTGGCGTACATTTGGCTTGAGCCGATAACCTGCCCATTGGTTGATTTCAAATTAAAACATGGCTTGCCATTTTTGGCAACTTTTACTTCATAATATTTGTCGCTACCGCAATTTTTTCGGACAGAAGTGATACCGTTATCACAAGACGCCTTTGTATTGGTTAGGATTACCAGCCCGTTGGCCGCTTTTACATTAAATCTGAATTTTCCGGATTTGTCTTTCTTGATTTCGAATTTTCCCATGGTTTTTTACTTTATAGAGGGTTAAAGATGTTTCAAACCTAATCTGTGGGCCGGAAATATTTATTTTATTTAGCTTTCCTGTTTGTAACGATCCGTACTGTAATTTTAAATGGCTTCTTTAATACCTCATGGAATTAATCATTACCTTGGGAAGGGTATGGTATGAACCGGACTTTCGGCAGGCCCATGGTTATAGGCATTGAGTGTTGACGAACATGTAGTTACAATACAAGGGAACTATTGAGCAAAAAGAAAACGATTAGCTGGAAAGTAGGTGCAGCGCTGGTGGTTGCCAACATGATCGGAACCGGAGTTTTTACAAGCCTTGGGTTTCAACTTCAGGATGTACAAAACACGTGGTCCATTCTTTTTCTCTGGGGGCTTGGCGGAATCCTTGCAATTACCGGTGCATTTTGTTATGCCGAAATAGGCAGCAGGATAAGAAAGTCGGGGGGTGAATATATATTTCTTTCAGAATTGTATCACCCAATTGTCGGATATCTTTCAGGGTGGATCTCCCTCACCATTGGTTTCGCCGCGCCTGTTGCACTCGCCGCGATGGCCCTGGGGGCCTATTTGGGGAATGTACTCCAATTCAATCCAACTTTACTGGCATTAGTTGCAATCTTAGGCGTGTCCGTAGTCCATTCTTTTAACCTGAATTTTAGCAGTTATTTCCAGTCCTATGCCAGTTGGTCAAAAGTATTATTGATCCTTTTTTTGATCCTTACCGGATTTTATTATATGCCTTCCAATACCGCCCTGGATTTCTCGAACGGCTGGACTACCGAACTGCTTACACCTTCGTTCGCCATTGCCTTCGTATATGTAAGTTATTCGTACACCGGGTGGAATGCAGCGGCCTATATTATCGAAGAAATTGACAGGCCTAAAATTAACCTTCCGAAAGCGCTGATTAGAGGGACCCTTATAGTTACAGTACTTTATGTTTTTCTTCAATTAGTCTTTCTTAAGCATGCTGATATAGAGCAGTTAAGAGGCCAAATAGACATTGGGCACGTCTATGCAACCCAGATATTGGGCGACCAGGGCGCAAAGATCATCAACATCTTAATATCTTTCTTTCTGATCTCGAGTATCAGTGCAATGATCTGGGTGGGGCCAAGGGTCTCCTTTGCAATGAGTAAGGATTTCAGGATCTGGCATTTTTTACAGAAAAGGAACAGGTACAATCTTCCTGTGGTGGCGGTTTGGGTGCAGGCTGCCTTAAGTGTTGTATACGTTCTTACCGGGACGTTTGAAAGTGTTTTACTGTATTGTGGGTTTATTTTACAACTGAGTTCCGCCCTTACGGTAGCCGGAGTGTTTTTTCTGCGTAAAAAAAGCTCTTCTGAAGAATATTTTAGGGCTCCGTTCTATCCTCTATTGCCAATCATTTTTACCGTTTTCAGTATCTGGATCCTGGCGTATCTTATCATCGACAGGCCTGTGGAGTGTCTTATAGGACTCTTAATTTTGACCATTGGGTTGGTAACCTTTTTTATCAACAAAAGAATTATAAAGAAGACATGACTGCTAACCTTATAATTTTGAAGCCACTAAATAAATCAGTTTGTAGTTTTCCAGACTGTAATCCGCTATTCCTTCTTTTTCTTCGTACACTACAATCGTGAATCCATTTTCCTGGACAAACTTATCCTTTATGGCATTTGTTTCGCACCCAAAGGTGGGGGCGATCAATTTTGACGCCGGCATCTCTGTGAAAAAACTCAAAAACAAATAACCCGCCCGGTTTTAAGGCCGACTTAATTTTTTTTGTAATACCTTCCGTCTCCAGGCAACCGCCATAGAACCAGGTAAATAAAAAATTTCTTGAAAGTTTACCCGCCTCTGGCGGGCCACTATCCCTGCCTGAGGCAGGCAGGCCCGAGGCCCGTCCGACCGGATACGGGCGGGCAAACTACAGGGGTATACCTCGATAGGCCCGGCACAGGTTTCGCCGGTTTCATTTTGGCCTCTGGGCCAAAAACCGAAATTTTATATTTTGCCCCGCCCGGAATTGCGAAAAGGCAATTCCGACCTTGTGCATTCCTCTCTCTTCGTTCGTCGGATGCAAGAGGGGAGGT
>JBGTNL010000079.1:0-31100 GCA_041743085.1 Flavobacteriaceae bacterium | reverse complement strand
GTAGCTCGACAATATAGGCCCAACAATCCTCTTCTTTCCTGAACCTGGCAAGGAACTCTTGATAGTTCTTCGGATAATCCTCTATCTTTGACATCTTCGAAATTATGAATTAATCTTACATGTGCGAAGTGCATAAGCAATATTAGTTATTAATATCCTATTTGAATTTTGTTTTCCTTTGCTCCCAAAATTATTAGGTTGTTTTTGATGCTATCGGAGGAGGCATCGGGTCCACATAGATAGAAGTACTGATCAAAATCAACAATCCGTTTCTTCAAGTACTTCCCATTTATTCTGCCAAAATTGTGTGCTGTATCGCTCTCTTCGCTCAGTATATTTATAAAGTTAGTACCCAACGTATTTTCCAATTCTTCCTTAATGATAATATCATTTGAGTTTCTATTGGCATATATCAATCTATGATCGGCTATGTCGTTGTTCCTTTTTAAATTCCTGATCATAGGAATAAAAGGCCTAATGCCAGACCCACCGGCAATAAATGTTCCGATGCCTTTATATTCATAAGAATCCCGAGCGTCCGTGATTATGATTTCATCATTTATTTTTTATTTGGAAAGTGCCAAGGTTAAACCTTTGTGTTCAGGATAAATCTTAATCATTAATTCCAAACAGTCATCCTCTGGAAAACTCGAAAGTGTAAAGGGTGCCAATATGTCCGTGAACCCTGGGGAATTTATGGTAAGTTCAATAGCTTGGCCAATGGTTGTCGGTTTTTCTATAACGTAGCGTATCATATTATGAGATAACCAATCTTTCTTTTTAAATTTTACGATGTGATTCAAAATAATCTTGATTTAAAAGGTTTGTAATCATCTGCCCTTTAGAACAACGATTCGAGTATGACCTTTTGATAATGTTCGTTTTATCAATGCAAATCGAGAATGCCCACCCACCAGGGTATGTATTGGATGAAAATTTGGTATTTGGGTTACAATTTTTGCAACCTTATCAGCATTAATGCATCCAATAAGAAAACAGGAAGTATGGCTAATTGTAGTGCCGATAGGAAAAAGGAGGTTGTTTCAACCACATTAATGCCTGACTTTTTGGTCGTAGAAAGAATATTGCAAGGTCAAACCAAACATTTCGAAATTTTAATGAGACGTTATAACGAACTGCTGTATAGAACCATTCGAAGTTATATTGATATTAAAGCAGATGTTGAAGATACTATGCAGGACGCATACGTTAAAGCATTTCAAAAATTATATCAATTTAAGAACGAGGCAATGTTCTCTACTTGGTTAGTACGGATTGGAATTAATGAAACCCTTCAACGGAAACGGAAATCCAAAAAATATCAAACAGTAGATATTACCCAAGAAACCTGGACACTTCAAATTGCCGATACATCTTTTATGAATCCAGAAAGTAAGACTATTTATAAAGAATCCACAGCTTTTATTGAAAAGGCCATCGATGCATTGCCCCATAAGTACAAAATCGTGTATATGCTCAAAGAAGTCGAAGGAATGGAAATTGCGGAAATCTCAAAAGGTCTTGATCTGACCAATAGCAATGTGAAAGTAAGACTTCATAGGGCTAGGAATATGATGAAAGATTATCTTCTAAAGGCTACGAGCACGCAGGATATTTTTGAATTCGGAAACTCTAAATGTGATAGGGTCGTTGAAGATGTCACGAAACGTATACAGAACCTTGAATCGACCTAATACTCTGAAAAGAGGATAAATCTTACCCCTATTTTCTTTTAAGGTTACAAAATTTGTAACCGCCCATGCCTTTGTGCATCTAAAGTTTATTGAACCATTAAAAGAAATAGATATGAAACAAAGTAATGTGCAGTTCGTACAAAAATTATTAAAATATACTTTTGGCCTTGTGCCAATTGTTGCAGGATTAGATAAATTCACGAACCTGCTTACCGATTGGACCCAGTATGTTTCAACAGTAGTGGCCGATCTGTTGCCTTTCGAGGCCGGAACTTTTATGGCAATTGTTGGGGTAATCGAGATTGCCGCAGGAATTTTGGTTCTGATTCGCCCATTTATCGGAGGGTACATTGTAGCAGCATGGCTGACATTGATAGCTTTGACCTTAATGTTTTCGGGAAGCTACTTGGATGTTGCGGTTAGGGATTTAGTTATGGCCATAGGCGCGTTTTCGTTGGCAAAACTATCCGAGAAATAGATATATTCTGTATTTTCCATTTTTCTTCACACCTTGAAAAGTAGGCTGTCTAATGAGGGCAGCCTTTTTACTGTATGTTTTCTACCTATTGTGTAACTCAAATTAATAAGCAAATCATTATTTATGATAATTTTGTCCGAATTAAGAATAAACATTAACTTTGTGATTCAATTTATTCGAAATGTTCTCAAAAGCCTGCGAATACGGAATAAAAGCCAGCACCTACATTGCGCTGCAATCTTTACAGGACAGGCGTGTGAGCTTAAATGAAATAGCAAAGGAGATTGGTTCGCCCACGGCATTTACCGCAAAGATCTTGCATCAACTGGCAAAGAACCATATTCTGGATTCAACAAAAGGGCCCGCAGGTGGATTTCAAATACCCGAAGCACGTATCGATACCATAAAACTGAGCGACATCGTATTTGCGATCGACGGGGATTCCATTTACGAGAGCTGTGGGCTTGGGCTGGACAAATGCAATGCCAACAAGCCCTGCCCGGTACACAACAAATTCGTAGTCATCCGGGACGAGCTGAAACAGATGCTCCAAAATACAAGCCTCTTTGAATTGGCGGCAGGGTTAGAGGTAGGGCGAACGTACTTGAAAAGATAAAATTTTCAAATTATAAAAGATAAAAAGGTAAGAATATCATAAATAAAATCCATAAAGCCGGTTGTTTTATCCAACATGATCCCCATCATGTGTCGGCCAAAAACCGCTTTTTATTTTTGCCTTCAAAAATACATCTGAAGCTAAACAACTAAGAATGGTAAACTGGTCAAAGAAATCAGGTAAGGTCGATGCTAAAGTCTATGTAGCTTTGTTTGTTGCGTTATTTCCCATATCCCTGTCGGCTCAAGCGGAACCTGTTAACTCCGACAATTGGGCTACAAGTCCCGGCATTATCGGTACATTGGTTTTGATTTTCATCGTGCTGTTCGTTGCATCGATCATTTTATTTGTAAAACTCAATACCTACCTCGACACTTTAAAGACGAGGCAGATCGAAAAGAAAAAATTGGCCTTCAACGAAGAATTGTTGACCCTTGAAGAATGGGAGATCGATGCCATTCTGGACAAAAGGAAAAAAGCACTAAAATACAAGCTTTCAGGCACTGAACTGGGCAGCGATGAAAAGGCCGTGGATGAAAAGGGACTGATCAACAGGATAACGCACGAGCCGGAAAACCCGATGTTCGACGAAAAGAAAAAAACACCTCTCGGTATTGAGACTCCCCATCAGCTTAGGAAAATAGTCATTTATTATCTGGGTGCGGCGGTTTTCTGGCTGGTATTCGGTACGTTGGTGGGGCAGTATGTAGGCATGAAGTTCGTCTGGCCCGAAATGGACAGTCAATCATGGCTCTCCTTCGGCCGCTTGCGTCCCGTACATACGAATGCCGTTTTTTGGGGCTGGGCCTCCTTGGCCATGATCGGGCTCGGTTATTTTGTGATCGCCAGGACCTCCAATACGGTCATTCACAGCTATATAAGTGCTTGGCGAGCTTGGATCCTGATCAATTTAACGGTGCTGTTGGGTACCCTTTCCTTGATGTCGGGCATCAACAACGGGGGAGGGGAGTACCGAGAATACATCTGGCCCGTGATGTTGCTTTTCGCGATCGGACTTATAATTACCTTTTGGAACTTCTACAAAACCGTTGCCAGCCGCAAAATATCCGATATCTATGTTTCCAATTGGTACATCTTGGCCGCGCTGATTTGGACCATCGTATTGGCCATTATCGGCTACTTGCCCAATTTTCAGGACGGTCTCGGCGAAACGGTGATACAGGGCTATTACATGCACCAAGGCGTTGGCATGTGGTTTATGACCTTTACATTGGGCCTGATATACTACTATTTACCTTCCTCGTTGAACAAACCCATTTATTCCTATTCGTTGGGCGTGTTGGCTTTCTGGACACAGATGTTGTTCTATACCATGATCGGCACCCACCATTTTGTGTTCAGTCCGTTGCCATGGTGGTTGCAGACGACCGCCATTGTCTTTAGTGCGGGCATGTTCATTCCCGTAGTCGCAGGTACCACCAACTTTTTGATGACCATGAAGGGCAGTTGGAACCACATCTCCAAAAGTTACGTTTTGCCTTTCTTTTTGGTCGGTGTCATCTTCTATTTTGTGGGTTCCACGCAAGGCAGTTTCCAAGCGTTCCGGTTTACGAACTACGTTTGGCATTTTACCGATTTTAACGTGGCGCACTCGCACATGACCATGTATGGTATCATCACCTTTATATTATGGGCATGTATCTATACCATTCTTCCCAAAATGACCGGAAAGGAACCTCCACAGGTTTTCGTCGGAGCCCATTTTTGGATGGCCTTTATCGGACTGTTCGCCTATATGGTTTCGTTGATGGCGGGCGGTACCTACAAAGGCTTGAGTTGGATCGACGGCAACGCCTTTCTCGAATCGGTCATTTTAATGAAACCATATTGGGTGTGGCGCGCCATAGGAGGATCGCTGATGTTCGTTTCGCATCTCGTCTTTGCCTATAACTTTTATTATATGGTTGGGAAAAGAAAGCCCATAGAAAGCTTGGATGCCCCCGTGCTGGAACGCGTAAACAATTAAAAAATAACGAAATGTTCGATTTTCATAAAAACCATAAAACCCTTGTTCTTGCAGCTTTTTTAGGATTTGTGACACTAAGCTTTATTGTTGCGGTGTTTCCCGCCTACCAGATGCAGGACGTGCAGCCCTTGCCCGAACAATCCAACTTGACGGATGATGAACGGGAAGGATTGCACGTTTATATCAGCGAAGGTTGTGTGGCCTGCCATACCCAACAGGTGCGGAATATCGAAATGGACAATGTATGGGGAAACCGGCCGTCCATTCCCTCTGATTACTATTACAGTAAAGAGAGGATGGATGTATGGCGGCAATCTCCCTCGCTCTTGGGAAGCGAACGTACTGGCCCCGACCTGACTAATATCGGTGCACGGCAATCGAGCAAAGATTGGCACCTGTTACATCTGTACAATCCGCGTTCGGTGGTCGGGGAATCCGTCATGCCATCGTATCCTTGGCTGTTCGAGGTGGTGGACAGTAGTTCGGTAAAGGACGGCGATACAGTGGTCAACCTTCCAGAAGCTTTTGCCGCCCCATCCGGTACCACGGTAATTGCCAAGGAAGAAGTATTACAACTGGTGGCCTATTTACAGTCCTTAAAACAAATGGAACTACCGGACGGAAAAGTTAAAGAATTTATTCCGGCACGAAAGCAAATACAGACGGAAGGAATGGATGGCGAGGCAAAAAGTGCTGGCCCCGATGGCGGGGCTCTATACAAACAAGCCTGTGCGGTCTGCCATCAAGACAATGGTAAAGGGGTCTCAGGTGCGTTTCCGCCCTTGGCGGGAAGTGAGATCGTCAATGATAAAGACCCCGAGATGATGATCAAGATTATCTTGCAAGGCTATGATGCCAGAACTGAATATGCCACCATGCAGGCATTTGCCGACCAACTCAACGATGCCCAAATAGCGGCCATTGCCAACCACGAACGTACCAGTTGGGGCAATAGCGCTCCCGAAGTAACGGAAGAAGATGTAAAGCAAATACGGGATTTTATCGAAAAGGAAGCCATGCAATGAAAATACAGGAAGTACGAAGTAAGAAATTTGAGGCATAAGGTTTGAAGGGGGCTGACCTTCAAGGTGTTGCCCACGAAGAAGGCTTACTTGTAGGTCTAAACTCCGTACTAAGAACAACTTATGAAAGACGTTCCATCTAAAAATTGGAATACGAATAATTCTAAATGAAAAAATACATACTCATATCGACCCTGTTTTTTTTAGCCTATCAGCCGACCATATTGGCATGCGACCTTTGCAAAAAGAACCAGCCCAAAGGCCTAGAAAATATCACACATGGGGAAGGGCCATCGGGCAATATCGATTATATCATTACATGGTCGGCCATTGTTTTGGTTGCGATTACCTTGTTTTTCAGTATTAAATATCTGATACGGCCAAAGGAGAACCGTCCAGATCATATCAAGAACATTGTGTGGGACAAAAATTTTGAAAAGGGTGGAGGACAATAGGATTATAAAAGTGTATTTGGATGACGAGCCAAAGCCCTTTGCGGAGTTTTCGCCCCCCGTCAAGTTTGTACTCGACACCACCAAGATTCCCGATGGGAAGCATACCCTGAAGATTGTCGCAAGGTCTTCAAGTAATGTAGAAGGCATTCGAACGATTCCTTTTGAAGTCCGTAACGGCCCGGAAATTTCAGTAGTAGGCCTGAAGGAAAACGAGATTGTAGATACGCAGATTCCCATTACCATTAATGCCTATGGCAGCGAGACCAAAGATTCGTTCGTAATACGGGGATCGGAGACCCCAAAGGCCATTCCGGCGTGGGTCTGGGCCTTGCTTATCACCTTTGGTGCTTTTGCCCTTTTCTATGTGATTATGTACTGGGAACCTGAACTTTATAAATCTTTTTTCTGATGAAACGCGAGATACAACAGTTGGAAGACATTGAACTCTTAGTGGATGCCTTTTATACCAAGATACGAAAGGATGATTTGTTGGGCCCTATTTTTAATGGCGTGATTCAAGACCGTTGGCCAGTCCACCTGAATAAAATGTACACCTTCTGGCAAACCGTGTTGTTGGGCGAACATACATATTACGGCAATCCGTTTATGCCCCATGCCGACCTTCCCGTGGAAAAACGACATTTTGATCGTTGGATCGAGCTGTTCTATCAAACCTTGGACGAAAATTTTGAAGGGAGAAAAGCGGACGAGGCCAAATGGAGGGCAGCCAAAATGGCCGAAATGTTCCAATACAAAATAACACATTACAGAAATTCAGGTTCAAGACCTTTGATATGACCGCAACGATAAAATATACCGTAGCATTGGCCTCCGTTTTTCTATGGATAGGCTTTGTAGGTGCGATCAGCTTTATGGAGGCCTGGTTGAAATTCCGTGCCCCGGGCGTGACAATACCTATGGGACTCGGTATCGGCCGTTTGGTGTTCAATGCACTCAACAAAGTGGAATGGGTACTGGCCATTGCGATACTGGCCAACTTGATCTTCGCCAAGAATGGAGTTTTTTCACTGAAAAATACACTCTATTTCATCCCGCTTTTGATACTGGTCTTGCAAACATTTTGGCTTCTGCCTTCTCTGGATGCCCGCGCCGAACTCCATATCCAGGGTCGGGAACTTGTGGCATCCAACCTTCATTTTTATTATGTGGGGATGGAAATTGTCAAGGTAGCTTGCCTTTTTATCTTTGGCATCAAACTTTTTAAACCTGAATAATGTCGAATACAGCGAATAAAATCAAAAGGAAATACGAGCAACTGGGCGAAAATCCCGAAACCTACCTTCAAGGGCTTATAAACGCCAAACCTATTACCTATTGGGATTATGTGGAAGTAGATACCCTGCTTTCCCTCCAGAAGCCCCGTACCCATTTTAAGGATGAGACCATCTTTATCATGTACCATCAGGTAACCGAACTATTGCTGAAAATGATGCGCCACGAACTGGAACAGATCGTGGAGGAGGATAAGATTACCGAAGGTTTTTTGATAACCAAGGTCAATCGGTTGAATCGCTATACCACGATGTTGATAACTTCCTTCGATATTATGAGGGATGGCATGGACTATGACGATTACAACGAATTCCGGAAAACCTTGACCCCGGCCAGCGGATTTCAAAGCGCACAGTTCCGATATATCGAAATCCTGTGTACCCGTCTGGAAAACCTGGTCAACAATGCTGGTAAAAAAAGGCTTCCCGCCAAACCGACCGTAGAAGATTATTTTGAACATATCTATTGGAAAGATGCCGGCCTGGACCGAAAAATTGGTAAAAAGACCCTGACCCTACAACAATTTGAGGAAAAGTATTTGCAAAGTTTTATCGGCCTTGCCAAAAGAGTACGGGACAATACCGTTGAGGATAAAATGCTGAAAATGAAGAAGCCATCCACAGAACTAATAGGGAAACTAAAGGAATTTGACCGCCTGTACAATGTGGAGTGGCCGTTGGTACATCTCCGTACCGCGGAACATTATCTGAACAGCAAAGGAGAGAACAAGACCGCTACCGGCGGCTCGGAATGGAAAAAGTACCTTCACCCGAAATACCAGCAACGTAAATTTTTTCCAACGCTGTTGTCGGAAAGTGAAAAAGAAGATTGGGGGATTGAATAAGAAGGGATAATTAGCAGGAAAAACGGGTTTTAATGAATAAGACAAACTTCAATTCTTAATTCGGACAAATTTGTCCGAATTAAATTAATTGCCTATCTTTATAGCAGGATCTAAGGTAACAACTTCCATTAAAAACGGATAAAATGACCATAGTATCCTTTTAATAATAAAAACCCTAAAGCCAAGGATTACATTAGAAAACACCTTAAAAAAATAATATATGGAAGTAATGAACAGACCCGAATTGACCCCATTGGAAATGGGCCATTCGATCAAAACATTACAGGTAAAAGGCTTGGCCGGAACCGTAATGCCCCCTCACCACAGCACCAAAGAAACTGTAATCGTGGTGCAGGAAGGAATGGCCTTGTTGAAAATGCCCGAGGGCAGTCATACCCTGAAAAAGGGATTCACTTTTATTATTCCCGCTGGGAAGGAACACACTCTCACAATTCAACAGGACTTTATGGCCATAGCCATTATGGCCGTCGATTCGGAAATTAATTTTATATAAAAATCATGGAAAAAACAATGGATAGCACAATGGAAAAAAGAATCGGGCAAATCGTTGCCAACGATTACCGAAGCGCAGCGGTCTTTGAAAAATTCGGAATCGATTTTTGCTGCAACGGAAACCGCAGCATCGACGAGGCCTGCGAACAAATAAACGTAAATGCCTCTGAACTGCGCACGGCACTCAAAACGGCCTTGACCGAAACAACGGTCGAAACAACGGATTATAAATCCTGGCCGCTGGATCTGTTGACGGATTATATCGAGAAAAAACACCACCGGTATGTGGAAGAAAGGATTCCTGTTTTAAAGCAGTATCTGGCCAAGATCAACAAAGTGCACGGGGCAAGACATCCGGAACTGCAACAGATAAACGAACACTTTATCGCCAGTGGGAGCGAACTGGCCATGCACATGAAAAAGGAAGAGCTGGTGCTCTTTCCCTACATCCGTAAAATGGTCAAGGCGAAACAGGGTGGTGAAACCTTAGAAGCGCCCCGTTTTGGTACCGTGAAAAACCCGATCCAAAATATGATGTTTGAACACGACAACGAAGGGGAACGCTTCCGGCAGATCGAGGCTTTGAGCAACGGATACACTCCACCCGAAGATGCCTGTGGCACTTATAAGGTAGCTTTTGCCCTGCTCAAGGAGTTTCAGGACGACCTGCACCTGCACATCCATTTGGAGAACAACATCCTTTTTCCCAAAGCGGAAAAGTTGGAAGAGGAGTTGAAAGGTTAAAATAGGGGTAGGATTTAAGAAGTACGAGGTTTAAATCGAGGGATTCCCACTTGAGGGGGCTAGGGGGTGTTCTCGCTGGCAGATAAATTGAATTTTGGTTTTAGATTCTTGGAAAGAAAATCCGGGTCTCCCAAAATCAATTCCCATTAAAAATCAAGAATATGAACAACGCAACACTTTTCCCAAAAACAACAAGGGAGCTTTTGGATAAAAAAGCCGCCTTGTCACCTGAAAACATTGAAGCTTGGCGCAATTTTAGTCGGACCGTATTCAAAGCGGGCGCACTCGATGAAAAAACAAAACAACTGATTGCCGTGGCCGTCGGGCATGTGACACAATGCCCTTATTGCATCCGGGCGCACACCTCGCAGGCGATGCGAAAAGGGGCAACCAAAGAGGAAATCATGGAAGCTATCTGGGTGGCTTCCGAAATGCGGGCAGGTGCGGCCTATGCACATGCGACCATTGCCATGGACGAGATGGAGAAGCAGAAATAGATTCCTGCCTTCGGGGGAATGACAGAAAAAAGTTATGACCATGAAAAGAATAAAAATTAAACGAATTTATGAAGACCCTTCCGATGCCGACGGATTCCGTATTTTGATAGACCGTGTCTGGCCCAGGGGCGTAAGCAAGGTATACGCAAAACTGGATGATTGGAACAAGGATATCGCTCCCACGGAAAAGCTCAGAAAATGGTTCGCCCACGATCCGGTCAAGTTCGATGAATTTGCCAAAAAGTACCGTAAAGAACTTGAGGACAAGACAGCCGATTTGGACGGAATCAGGAAGAAAGCAAAAAACCAAACGGTCACGCTACTATACGTGGCGAAGGATACCGAACACAATCAGGCCGTAGTACTTCAAAACCTATTGGAGAAATAGAACGAACAAACAGATCGTAAGCATTGCAAACCTAATAACAAAAAGATGGACCTAATAGAAAACTTGGGGCACTTTTTTTAAAAATCGAAAGAGGAAACAAAAGGCAAGACCCCGGAAGGCATCTGCCCACTTTGTTGAGGCTATCAGGAATACGACCATAAAGTACGCCGATTATTCAAGGATAAACAGATCGATGTGAACAACCATCGCGACAGTTATATGAAGATCCAAAAATTCATGGTAAAGTATATTGATGGCATACGGCTAAAACAAGGGGAAGTCGAGGAATGCCCCACCTGCGGCCACCAAACGGAATCGACCAAGAACGTCGATGCGAACGATTCGAAAAAACCGATAAACATGGAAGCAAACAAACCGATCAAAAGAAACAAAAACCTACAACCGCTCAGTCGCGACCATCACCATAGCCTGCTCCTCTGCTGGAAAATACGGACGGGCTTTTCAAAAGGCGTGGACGTAGAAAGGATCAAACGCTATACCGATTGGTTTTTTGAACATCATGTTCGGCCACATTTTGAACTGGAAGAAAAACATGTCTTTCCCATTTTAGGAAGCCAGCACGAGCTGATCAAAAAGGCCATTGCCGAGCACAAAAGGTTGGGCCGACTTTTTAATGATACCAAGGATATTTCAAAATCCTTGAGCTTGATCGAGGAAGAACTCGAACAGCATATCCGGTTCGAGGAACGGGTGCTTTTTAACGAAATACAAAAAGTCGCCACGGAAGAACAGTTAAAAACAATTTCAAAATTACATACCGATGAAAAATTCAGATACAATACCGATGACCCATTCTGGGAATAAAAACAGGAAAGAAAACGGATTAAAGAAAATATATGATAAAATATTAACTGAATACAAGAGCAAAGAATTTGGTTATGCCACCCTGGCCATTCTCGCACAGAGCTGTCTCGGAGGAATATCCGCCATGCTCATCCTTTCGACCAATATATCCGCAGGCGCAAAAATAACCCAACTTTTTTCCGTGACCCTATTGAGTATGGGCTATAACGGCGCGGTGCTGGCACAGCTGAAATCGAGACTCGCCTTTAACCTTTTGCTATTGAGCGTGGTGTTCAGTAGTATCGTTATCATTGCCCATTTGTTTTGAACTGGAGCCCAAGAACAATTCCAAAACGGGATTCGATGATTACGGAAAACTATAGTCTTACCTATTTCAACGAATTCGGGGAGGAATGCAAGGCGCATTTCAAGACCAACGAATACCACAGCCTTATGGAACTGCTCTTTGACAAATACATCGAGGAATGGGGCGATTGCAAGGGCAGGGCCTGGTGCGGCACCTGTCATATCCAGATTATCGAAGGTTCGATTACCGAAAAAATGGATACGGACGAAAAACATACCCTTTCAAAAATTGGGAACGTCGCTGAAAATAGTCGTCTGGCCTGCCAGATTCCGGTCAACGCCGAACTCGATAACCTTGTTTTTAGATAATGGAAATCTCCTAATATCGAGTTTATTGTAACCTTTAAAATTAACTTTTGATTAACCCTTTAAATTCGGTTAGGGCGGTTGGTTTTACTATGTTTATTAGACTAAATGCATGAATAAAAAACAAATTGTACAAAAGAAAAATAAGTAGTCGATTATGGGAAGGCCTGCCACAAAACCCACTAAATTAAGGGATGGATATTACATCGAAGTCCGGAATAGGAACCAAAAATCTGGAATAAAGATTCACAGGGCGACCAAAGAACTGTTACTGCTTGCCATCGAGGAATATAAAAGAAGCAAAGAAGTGATAGTTCTCGGTAAATTGAAGAACGGCAAACTGAAGGAAATCGACCTTCCTGAACTCGTTTAAAAAGAAAGATAAAACCGATGTTGGAATTAAACTAAGAGGATATGAAAATAGCGATCAACGGAATGGGGCGTATCGGAAGGGCGGCCCTAAAAGTGATTTTTGACACCGAGGGACTCGAAATAATAGCCGTAAACGATATCATTTCGATCGAGAATCTGGTGTACTTGATAAAGTACGATTCGGTCTATGGAATCTATGATAAGGATGTCTCCCATGACGGCCAAAACCTAATTGTTGATGGATCACATATCAAATACTCGACAATCAAAAATCCCGAAGAACTGCCTTGGAAAGAAAATGGGATCGATCTGGTCATCGAAAGTACCGGACTGTTCACTTCGCAGGAGGATGCGGAAAAACATATCAAGGCCGGTGCCAAAACGGTGGTGATCTCCGCACCGTCCAAAAGCAAGGGTACGCCCACCGTGGTCCATGGAGTCAATTCGGCGGACGGAAAAGTTTCCGTTTTTTCCTGTGCCAGTTGTACCACCAACAATATCAGTCCGGTTGTGGAGATCTTGGACCGTCGGATCGGTATCAAAAAGGCCATCATGACCACGGTTCACGCCTACACGGCCTCGCAAAGTATCGTGGACGGCCCTTCTAAAAAGAACTTTCGCATGGGAAGGGCAGGTGCGGCCAACCTCGTACCCACTACGACCGGCGCGGCAATTGCGACCACCAAGGCCCTGCCCGGTTTAGTAGGCAAGTTCGATGGGGTGGCGGTACGCACACCGATTCCCGTCGGCTCGATATCAGACCTGACCTTTGTTACCGAAAAACCGGTTACTGTAGAACAAGTGAATTCCATTTTTGAGGAGGAAGCAAAAACCGATCGCTATGCCAAGGTTCTCACTGCGACCACGGAGCCTCTGGTATCTTCCGATATCATAAAAAGCCCTTTCGCCTCAACGGTCGATCTAAGCATGACGCGGGTGGTCGATGGCGACCTGCTCAAAGTAATGACCTGGTACGACAACGAATGGGGCTTTACCAATCAGATGATCCGGCAGATTCTTGAAATAAAGGAATCGTAATGGATTTTTGAAGAGAATCGTAACCTATAAAAATTAAGAATCATGGAGAAACACCCCGTTAAGATTAAATTGATAGAACATGCCACCCACGACGTTTTGCAAATCGTCACGGAAAAACCGGAACAGCTGAACTTTGTACCAGGCCAGGCCACCGAGATTTTCATCGATAAGCCCGGTTGGGAAAGCGAGGGACGACCTTTTACCTTTACCTGTCTTCCCAACGAAGATCATCTCGAATTTATGATAAAGACCTATCCCGACCATAAAGGTGTTACCAATGAACTTCTAAAACGACAAAAGGGCGATAGGCTGATCCTGAACGATATTTTCGGGGCGATCAACTACAAGGGCGAAGGCACGTTTATCGCTGGGGGCGCGGGCGTTACCCCTTTTATTTCCATCTTTAGGGATTTAAGGACAAAGAACAAAATCGGTAACAACAAGTTGCTTTTTGCCAATAAAACCAAAGCGGACATTATCCTTGAAAACGAATTTCGGGAAATGCTGGGCAAGAACTTTGTCAATATCCTATCGGATGAAAAAACAGAAGAATACGACCACGGCTTGATCACCAAAGATTTTATTAAAAAGAACAGCCCCGGTTTAAACGGCTATTTCTATCTATGCGGTCCCCCGCCGATGATGGAAGCCGTGGAAGAACAACTGGCACATTTGAAAATACATGAAAATTCGATCGTTAAGGAAGAATTTTAGCAAAGAGGTGAAAGAAGATATAGGAACGAGCGGAAGGAAACATGACGAATAACGGGCAAAGCAAAACAATTTGGACCATCGGACATTCGACCCGTACCCTGAATGAATTTATCGGATTGCTAAAGTCCTTTCAAATTGCCTTGGTCGCCGACCTCAGACGGTTTCCCGGCTCCAAAAAGTATCCCCACTTTAACCAAGAGGCCTTGCAAATCTCATTGCCAGAAAACGGAATCGCATATATGCATTTTGCAGCATTGGGCGGACGAAGAAAGATGCGGCCAGATTCTGTCAACACCGCTTGGCGTAACCCGTCTTTTCAAGGCTATGCGGATTATATGGAGACGGTTGCCTTTAAAAAGGCAATGACCGACCTCGAAGCTATGGCATCGAAGCACCGTACGGCTTACATGTGTTCGGAAGCGGTCTGGTGGCGTTGCCATAGGTCACTTGTTTCAGATTTTCTTATATTCATGGGCTGGAAGGTAATGCACATCATGGGCGTGGGAAAAGCCGAGGAACATCCCTACACAAGTCCCGCAAAAATTAAAGGGAATCAGTTAACCTATGAAGAGAAATAGAAAAATTTCAAATTTAAAACACATATTATGAACAGATTATTGGAAATATCAAAACAGGGCCAAAGCATATGGCTTGATCTACTAGATCGCAACATTATGGATTCTGGCAAACTGAAAAAGCTGATCGACGATGATGGTCTCGGGGGCCTAACCTCGAACCCTTCGATTTTTGAAAAGGCAATTGGAAATAGTTCGGACTACGATTCCGATATCGCAACGCTCGCCGAAAAGCACAACGACAACGAAGCTATCTTTTTTGGGGTGGCCATTAAGGACGTACAACGGGCCGCAGATCTTTTCAAGCCGGTTTATGACAGCACCAATGGGGAAGATGGTTTTGTAAGTTTGGAGGTATCCCCGCTCCTCGCCCGGAATACCGAAAAAACTATAAAACAAGCGAAGGAACTTTGGAAAAAAGTCGACCGTAAAAATGTAATGATCAAAATTCCTAGTACGGTTGAAGGACTGCCTGCCATCCGTAAATGCATAAGTGAAGGAATCAATATCAATATTACCCTGCTTTTCGGCCTGCCCCGGTACAAGGAAGTAACGGAAGCCTATCTCAGTGGCCTCGAAGACAGGCTTAAGGCGGATAAGCCCATCGATCATATTGCCTCCGTGGCCAGTTTTTTCCTTAGCCGTATCGATGTAATGGTGGATCCCCTTTTAGAGGAAGAAAGACTGAATGATCTAAAAGGCGAGGTTGCCATCGCTTCCGCAAAAAAGGCCTACCAGATGTACCAAGAGGTGTTTACTAGCGACCGGTTTAAAAAGTTGGAGATAAAAGGAGCAAAACCGCAACGGGTGTTGTGGGCCAGTACCGGTGCCAAAGACCCCTCCTTCAGCGATGTAAAATATGTAGAGGCATTAATCGGCAAGAATACGATTAACACCTTACCTATGGAAACTTTAGATGCATTTCGCGATCATGGACAGGTAACGAATGACCTGAGCGAAAACCTGGACCAAGCTACCGAAGTGCTACATCGATTAAAGAATAACGGAATTGACATTGACCGGATAACCCAAAAACTGGAGGAGGAGGGAATTGAAAAATTCAATGTTTCATTTGATGCACTTTTAAAGGAAATCGAAACACAAAAGAAAAAATCTTTCGTGTAAAAGTGAAGTTCAGTACGCTGGCTTAGGGCCGACGAAAGTTCGTATGGGCACAAGAGACCATTGTGAAATCCTATACATGGTAAATGGTGCTTTATAGTTCCTAATGTAGGCCCTTATCCTAATGCTATTTCAAAAAAGCATACGTCCGCGTTGTGATAATGTGATGGTAGCCCCGAGGTGTTTTTCAACCTTTTTATTACCAAAAATTTAAATCCGCAACTTGTGTAGTGGGCGATCAAGCTTTCGTTTTTTCCACAAGTATCCATTCTAATGAAATTTTTGTTTTGGGCTTTGCCAAAATTTATGGCCAAATCGACAATTATTTCTACAAATTTATTGCCTCGAAAATCAGGGTTTGTGGCTATTCTATAAATATAAACAGCAGATTTATCATCATCATTTTCCCAAATTTTTCGGTCATTATAAGTTATTGCCCAAACACAGGCAATTTTATTCTCGATCAATAATTTATATTGTCGATTTTCAACAACTTCCGTTGTTACCAATTGTTCATCAAATTTTGGCCAATGGTTTTCCGGAAATTTCGTTTTTTGAAAATTGGGTTATTCCGTAAAAGTGTAGAGTATACATTCTTCAGTTCCTTCTCCAGTTTTCTAAGCTTCATGGCATAATTTTATATTTGAACTCGTCTCAACATTTTTCGGAACGGAAAATGACATCGCCGATGCTAAGAAACTATCAATTCGCCTTGTTAAAGCTTATCAACGGAATACTGATTTGAGTATCCAGTTTTTTGACCAGGCTTTTGTTGAAGAGGTTTTGAAAGAAGCCCTTTTCTTCCCGATACAATAAGGCCACAATATCCGCCCGTATGAGTTGTGAGTAGATTTTAAGTTCTTCTTCGATATGATCCGAGAAGATTACCTTGAATTCAAGATTTTCATATTCTACCTGTTTCTTGAGCATTTCCTTGAACCATTCCATTTGGTCTTTTCCGGCGTATTGCTTTTCGGTGGCGATATGAACGATATGTATTTTGGCGTTTACGGTGTTTGCCAGCGGCACCAAATTTTTGATAGCGGAAATATCGGCTTCTTCAAAATCGGTTGCATAGAGCATAGTTTGGATCGGAACGCTACTTCTATCGTTCGGCACGATCAGAATCGGGCAGGCCAATCTTTTCAAAAGACCTTGTACGATATCGCCTGCGAACAGGCCTCTTTCCGGGTGCTTGTCCTTTCTACCGATCAAGACGATATCTGGCGAGATTTCCTTCGATTTTTCAATGATACCGTTCAAGACGGAATCATTGCAAACGACCTCGTATCGTATCTTTTCACTACTTATTTTATCGTCCAAATGTATGGCGCAATAAGCCCTCAAAATATCTTTTTGTTCCTCGATTACCTGATGTTCAATTTGGTCGGACGGACGCATCACGGAAGCCCGTATAGGCGGCATTTGATGGGTATAAAAAACAATCAAATCGGCCCCTAAATTACTGCTCAGGTCATGTGCGTAACGTAAAACCGGTACAGCCTGTTCGATCCGATCGGTGGCATAAAGTATAGTTTTCATTGCTTCGGAATTTAAAGAACAAAATTATACGTTTTTGGGGAGTTGCTAAATGATATAGGTCATGCCGAGAATATTTTATTTGCCCGTTGGATATTGAACTTCTTAATGGCCATACCTTACCTTTGTAGCCTAAAATATATAATCGATTTTACTGACGAAACCCGAATCGCTATGTTAGACAAAATCATTCTTACCCCCTTTCAGAAATTCGTAAAAATCGAAAGTTTTAGTGGTATCCTTTTGTTTGGTGCGACGGTGGTTGCGATGATTTGGGCAAATTCAGATTACAGCGAAACGTACCAAGCTATGTGGCAATTCGATCTGGGTATCAGTGCCGAGAATTTTGAGTTTACCAAACCGCTTCTACTTTGGATCAATGACGGTTTGATGGCCGTGTTTTTCTTTTTGATCGGATTGGAAATTAAAAGGGAGCTGCTGATCGGCGAACTGAACAGCCTGCGAAAGGCAACATTTCCGTTGTTCGCGGCCGTGGGGGGAATGCTCTTTCCGTTAGCTTTATTTCTTCTATTGAACAGCTCCCCCGAAACTGCTGGCGGTTGGGGAATACCGATGGCGACCGATATTGCCTTTACCTTGGCGATATTAAAAATTTTAGGGAACAGGGTTCCCCTGAGCCTAAAAATATTTCTGACAGCATTTGCCATTGTCGATGATTTGGGTGCGGTGCTGATAATCGCCCTATTTTATAGTTCGGGAATCGATTGGTTGTTGATCTTGTACGCCATGCTTCCCTTGGCATTGCTTTTTTTCTTGGCGCACAGGGGTATCTATATCAAGTATCTATCAATCAGTATTGCGATTATCATCTGGTTCCTGTTTCTCGGATCTGGAATCCATCCAACGATTGCCGGGGTGCTGATGGCATTTACCATCCCGATACGCCAAAAGATAGATATGAAGGAATTTACCGAAAGCTTGGAGAATACCGCTCAAAGATTTAGGGAAACGGAACGCGACGGTCTTCCTCTCCTATCCAAGGAACAGTATCAACATATGGATGATCTAGAAGATCTAACAGAAAAGTTCAATTCGCCCTTGCAGCGCTTGGAACACGGACTTCATGGCTGGGTCGCCTATTTTATAATGCCCATTTTCGCTTTGGCAAATGCCGGAGTGGTTTTCAGTACGGATATGGAATTGGACATTCCCTTGATCGTGAATATAGCCATCGCCCTGTTCGTGGGTAAGGGTTTCGGTATCGCACTGATGTCATTTCTTAGTGTGAAACTGAAAATAGCGGCATTGCCCGACGGCATAAATTATCGGCAGATCATCGGGGTCGCTATATTGGCGGGGGTCGGGTTTACAATGTCCATTTTCGTTGCAAACTTGGCATTTGCCGGTAATTCGGTGTTTATCGATTCTTCAAAAGTTGGAATACTCATCGGCTCCGTAGTTTCTGGAATCGTCGGATATATGATTTTGCGATGGAGCAGAGGGGAAAAACGACCCATAAAGTGACTTAGAAAAGCTAAAGCGTATAAAAATCTATTCCTTTGGCAACGCCGTCAATGAAGTTGGTAGTTCGAAAACCTCCAAATCAAAATAGGGGAATGCGGCCAAAAGATGGTTGAAAATATCGGCAAGAATAAAGTAGCCTAAAGCAATCTTGAAATAGGGCTTTAGGTCTGGCATTCGCAAACGTATAAAATATCAAAATGTAAAACTGTCCATATCCTAAAAATCTTTTTTCTTTGATCTATAGACCAACCGCCAAATAGGCAGAACCGTCCAAAGTACCAACATCGACATCGAGACAAGGAAACCCAGGTTTGTGCCGAAAAACTGCTTGAAGACTGCGCCTGTATAGCCCAGCAAGGCCGAAATATCCAACTTTAAAAGAATAAGTGTACGCGACAGGTCAATGGGATTCGTCATTGTCGCCAACAACGAAAAGGTATCCAACGGATATTCCTCGAATATGATTAGCGACATCAGAAAGAGTCCGTCATAGATGACTGCCAAAAAGAGCCATAACAGTATGGCGTATCCAAAACCCTTGATCCTGTTTTCGTTGGAGAGCGCAATATTAAATGAAAAGGCGGTAAAAATTAGTGTCAAAAATGCACCCGTAACCAAAAGCAATGAGAAATCGAAAATGGCATCACTACGAAAGATGCCATAGAGCACAAAGGGAATGCCCAACCCCAATACCAAGCTCAATAGCAACGAGCCTGCGACGCCCAAATACTGTCCCAAGAAAATAGAAGAACGTTTAACGGGCTGTGCCAATAAGAGCTCGGTAAATTCCTTGGAATTGTAGTAATACATGACCCCGAAAATCGTACCTATCAATGGCACCAATACTATGATGACGTTCATAAGCGTGATGACGGCCTTGGAGACATCGTTGTTCAAGAACAATAATACGAACCCTAAAGCCAGATAGAACAAAAAGTAGGCATAACTCCATCGGCTACGGATCAAATCGTAAAAACTGTATTTTAATATTTTAAGCATCTGCCGGTGAAGCTATGGCCGCAATGGCATGTTCGAAATCGGGCTGTTGGGTCTTGGTCTTCAGCTCCTCCATGGTACCCCTAAAATAGATTCTTCCTTCCAGAAGGTAGATAATTTCGTCGGCCATCTCCTCAACGAACTGCATGATATGAGAAGTAATCAAAAGCGTTTTGCCCTTTTGTTTTTCTTCCCGTATCAGTTCTTTTAACCGTATCATCGCAACCGGATCTAATCCGCTGGTAGGCTCATCGAGGATCATCAATGGGCTATCGAACATAAACGCTAGTACGAGGTTGACTTTTTGTTTGGTTCCCCCGGAAAGGGTGTTCAGTTTTTTATCCAAAAAAGGATCGAGGGCAAATAGTGATACCAGTTTTTCTTCGGTGCTCGGTCGTTGACGCAGATCTTTGATCATACGGATTAGCTCTTTCACTTTAAGGTTTCCGGGAAAGTTGGCGATCTGGGGCAGATAATCGATGTTTCGGCGGTATTTCCAGTTATTTTTGATGGATTTCGCTCCGATCGAAATTGAGCCTTTGTTCGGTACGACCATGCCCAGTATACTTTTTATCAAAGTTGTTTTGCCCGATCCGTTTGGGCCAAGTATGGCGAAAATACCTCCACCCTTGATTCCAAGCTCCACCCCGGATAGGACTTCGTTCCTTCTGAATTTTTTATGTAAATTTTCTATTTGGATCATTTTATTTTTCGCATTAATGGGTTTGCATCCAAGAGATTATCCGGTGTAAAAACGGGGGATACTTTCTCGGAGAAATCGATAATGTCCATAAACAGACTTCTCAACAGTACTATCGTCTCCGGAGTACGGTTTACGATATAGGAAAACAGTTTTACGGGCCGGTAGGGTACGTCACCGATACCGTCTTTGTTCAGGTCATATCCGGTATAACCGCTCCAATAATTATTATTGAAAGAATTATCGTTCAGGTTGCTATTGTAGGATAGGTCGAATGAATTGTATAAAAAATTATTGTTCTCAAAAATATTGGTGTAGACAGCACCCCTGACCTTCATTGCCCAGCCGTTTCCGATAAAATTATTCGTACTGTAATTTATCCTGTTGGTGCCCTCGATATTGATACCAATAGTGTTTTCCTCGAAGGTATTTCCCTTGATTTCTGCATCGTTGATTTCCTTCAGCAATAGACCATAGGAGGCCGTGCCCCAATTCTTCCGAAAGGTGTTGTGGTACATATCGATGAACTTTGAGAACATTACCGCCACCCCTGCACCGTTGTTCTCAAAAACATTGCCTTCGTAAATATCATGGTTCGAGAACATAAAATGGAGTCCGTAGCGAATATTGTCATGACTGTAGTTGTTTTTGATGGTGCAATTATCGGCGAATTCAAAATAGATACCGTCCCTTACGTGTTGTATGTCGTTGCCGATTATCTCAATATACTTGGCATACCAAAGATGTATACCATTGCCGGAGCTGAACTCGTCGACGGCATCGCCCCTGATCTTGTTGTTCAAAATTTTACCGTAGGAGGCCTTTTCGAGGTAAATGCCGAAAAACAGATTTTCAAGTGTTACGTTCCGGATTTCGAAATTTTTATTCTTGACCATACGGATGGCCGCAAAGTCATGGGTATAGCTGGTACCCACATTGATAATCTTCAGGCCGTCGAGTATTACTTTGTCGGCAGTAACGGTAAATACCTCGCCCCGGTCTTGCCCATCGATTATGGGAAGGTTCTGGCCCAATACCGTCAAAGGTCTGTCAATATGAATGTTGAACTCTTTGTAGGTGCCTTTTTGAATCAGGAGTGTATCGTGATCGGCCGCCATGGCAATCCCCATTTTAATGGTTTTCACTACACAGGATGGGCAAACAGTAATAATTTTCGCCAAAAGTGAATGCCCGATCAACAAAAGAGCGACTAAAAAGAATGCACGTAGGTATCCCATTACCGAATAATCAGAAATTTAGAGTTTTCATTGGCCTTTACCCAATGCGGCACTTCCTTGGGAAAGTTAAAATGCTGCTGTTCCCTTAAATGAAATGGTTGGCCATTGATATGAAAAATGATATGGCCTTCCAACACGACCAATTGTGCATCGGTCGGCGAAGTATGCTCGGGAAAAACGGCGTCTTTCTCCAAACTAATGCTCAGGATTTCCAAAATATCGGTTTTTACCAGTTTCTCGACTTTGAGCTTGTCAAAGGGCTGGGATGCTATGGTATTGTTTATAGTGTACATTTTTTGGTAAAAGTTATTGGGTTACTGGGTTAATTAGTTATTCGAAGGTTAATGGTTGTTAGGAAACATTTGTGAACTTGCACTTGAATTTTGATACTGCCAAGCGCGACTGCTGACTAAATACTGATTATTGCCTACTCTTTCAATCCTCCCTAAACTTCCCCACTATATCCGTTATATGGATGCGGTATACAATTGGAATTTCCCGTTCTTGCAAGCGGCTCGAAAAATCCTTTATAAATTTCGGGGCTTCACCTTCCTTTGGTGCTATGGTACGCTGTACGCCCTCGGCGAACCGGTGTAGGTGCTTCTTTGCGGTACTGCCTTCAAGCTGCTCAAACCGACCTTGAACCAGTACGGAACGCCATTGTTGTATGGATCGGATGTCGTCTACTTGCAAAGCGACCCACCCATGTTTTTCCATCGCTTCGATCTTGTATCCCGGCGCGGAGTAGCTCAAAATACATTTTTCTTCGGCATCGTGAAAATAGGTTATCGGGTTGATATGCGGTGTTCGCCCCGAAATATATGCCAAACGACCGATATAGTTATCGCCCAGCAATTTGAGGCATTCCGACGTTTCCATATTTTTTATTGTGGTGTTTTTATTGTTCGTTAATTTCATCTTTTGATGTTTTTATGGTTTTTAAACCGTTCTTTTACCTCTTGCCAGCCAAAAAGTTCTCCGTTTTGTTCGGATTGTACCAAGCCCGCTGCTTCCTTGTTTTCGAAAGCGGACAGAAATTCCCCCATGGGACTGGGGATATTCTTGCTGATAAGATAGGTAGCCTTTGTGCCGTCGATCAAATTGCCGTGGGTGTCAAAACCGTTGACCAAGAAGAGGGCTACTTCGGTACTATCCGTATCCTTTACACTATTCATCATACATTCTATGGAATCAAACTTGAAGGCTTTTCCCTTATTGGTCACGAATTCCGCGGCATGTTGTTTATCTACAATGGTCATGCTACAATAGTGGCAAGCATCGGTACCGTAATTTATTGGTTCTGGACCTACTTTGCAGGAAACCAATACCAACAGCACTATTGTTACTATGATTATTTGATTTTTCATATGATAACGTCATTATTTTATGGGGTGTTCATGGAGGACATTCTTACCAAAAAGTCCTCCCTTAACCCCTCCCAAGGAGGGGGATGGCCTCGCATTTAAGAGAGACTTTTTATTTTGTAATTCGAAAGACGTAACCCGTACATCGAGCTATGTCCTGTTTTCTGATTATTGGAAAAGAATCCATAAATCATAACTCTGAACCCATAACTCTTAACTTTTTTCCCTTTTCCCCACAAAATAGGCAACTAGTCCGAGTGCAATACCCAAGGCTAGAAAATAGGCCCCTAAACGTGGATAGGAGTGTGCCGTAAAATTCAGGATATGCTTGGTTCCGAAAAACGGCGGCTGAAAACCCATAGCAGTCCCATCTTCGTTGGTGAATTTCAATATCGCACGGGGATCCAGATTATGTCCATAGTCGTGCTCCCAAATATAAAAATCGATGAGGCCTGCCGCACTGACAAGTACCATCATGATAAACCAATACAGATACCATTTATGGTTTCCCATAAAAGCAATGATAAGTCCGATCACCGTGGTGATGACAATGCCATATGGAAATATTTTAAATTCAGGAATTGCATTGGGTATGTACTTCATGCCCACATAATGGTTCATTAGATTGATGTTCTTGATGTCGTGCGGATGGGCATCTGCAAAATCATTTATATAGATAAGCATTCCCAGGGAAGTTGGATATTGGGGGGCTTCCAAAGTTATCTTCCAAAGAGGAAACACAAAGAGCAACAGTGGCAATAAAACACCCAAAAACATAATAAGCCGTGATTTTTTCATGATGTAGTTTTATCGGATTAAAAAGCGGGAGGGCTCGGGGCCGACCCGCTTTTCGTCTGAAAAAATGAAATTTTAAAAGAGCAAACTACTCGCCTAACGACCAATTTAGCTCCGTGTTCGAGTTGGCGGGGGATACCCGTATATACCCCTGCATCTCTTGGTGCAGCGCCGAACAGAAATCGGTACAGTAAAAAGGCCATACGCCCACCTTTTTAGGATACCAGACCAAAGTCTCGGTCTGCCCGGGCATGACCAACAGTTCCGAATTTTCGGCTCCGATCACGGCAAAACCGTGCGGTACGTCAAAGTCCTGTTCCAGATTGGTAAGGTGAAAATATACCTTGTCGCCAACCTTGATACCCTCGATATTATCGGGGTTCAGATGGCTACGGATCATGGTCATATAGACACGTACCTCGTTGCCGTCTCGCTCTACCTTTACCGCAGCATCCGTGGTAGCGGCATGGGGATGCTTGTTCTCGCTAAGTTTGTAAATCTTTTTTGATTTGGGTTGTATGATATCCGCAGGAACCATCGAAGCATAATGGGGTTCCCCGATAGTTGGAAAGTCAGATAGTAGTTCCATTTTTTCTCCCGTAATATCATACAATTGTGCAGATTGGGTCAGTTCGGGCCCTGTTGGCAGATAGCGGTCTTTTGTAATCTTGTTCATGGCCAGCACATATTTACCCCAAGGTTTTCTAGAATTACCGCCTGGCACGCTCAGGTGGCCCGGCGAATAATATGTGGGTTTTCGGTCCAAAATCTCCCATGTGCCGACTTTCCATTTTACGACTTCCGAGGAAATAAAGAAGGTAGTATAGGCATTTCCCTTATCGTCGAATTCGGTATGTAACGGACCAAGACCGGGCTGTATTACCGTGCCGCCCAAAACATCCTCGAAATTAAGGATGGGATTGCCATAAGCCTCGCCGTCGAACTTTTTGTTCTCGATAGCGTCGATCATTTTGCTAAAGGAATGTACTGTAAGATCTGCCGAGAGTTTCCCGTTGCCTACGATGTACTCGCCCGTGGGATCGACATCACAACCGTGGGGCGATTTTGGGGTCGGCAGATAATAGACCAGGCCGGGCAGTTCAGAAGAATCTAATACACGGACTTCCTTTTTTATAGTAGATGTGGCCATATGTGTTTCTTCATCGTAAACATTATGCGCATATTGCGTAGCTTCGGTCTTGAATTTGCCTTCCTTGATATATTCCTCGGCCTTTTTCCAGTTGATAGCGGCGATAAAGTCCTTATCGTTCTGTGAGGCATTCACTTCCAACAACGTATGGGCCTCCTCCGTATTATAGGTTGTGAAAAATACCCAGCCGTGCGATTTTCCACGTCCGGGGTGTACCAGGTCATAATCGAATCCCGGAACCCGTATTTGAAAGGCAAGGTCCATGCCACCGTTATCCTTATCAATACTGATAAAAGATAGGCTCGCCTTGAAATTTCCCTTTCTTTCGCTAATAGCAATGTCTTTTTGTGGAATAGGCACCGCAAAACGAGTGCCCGCAATCACATATTCGGTGTTTTCTGTCACAAAGGCGGAACTGTGGTTACATGCACTATTGGGTATTTCCATAATTTCGGCCGTCTCGAAAGTAGTCAAGTCCACCCGTGCCACCCTTGGGGTGTTGTTACCGTTCATAAAAATCCAACGGCCATCAAGTACGCCGTTGGTCTGCGACATGTCGGGGTGGTGGGTATCGTCCCAGGGTATAAAACCGTGGGTAGTATTCAATAGGGGTTTTGTCTCCTCGTTGTAGCCATAGGCCTTTTCGGGATCCTGGGAAAATACCGGAACCACTTTTAAAAGTCTACCGGAAGGGATACCGTACACTGCCAACTGTCCGCTGAACCCTCCGGATAGAAAAGCATAGAACTCGTCGTATTTGCCGGGTTCGACATACACACGTTCTGCGGCATTGGAACTCAATGCCCCGTTGGATTTTCCACCTTGGTCCTTACAACCGGAAAAGGCCGTGGCAAGGGCCACAAACGCCATGGTTATATAGCTGAATTTTTTCATGTTTTCTTGGTTCTTTATTGATTTTAATTTATAGTCTTATAGGGTTCTGAAGTATTCGAGTACTGCCCTGGCCTGTTCTTCGGTCAGGCCTTGATTGGCCATCGGAGCGCCGTTGAACTCTGTCAGCAATTCCTTTGCCAATGGATCCTCCTTTACCATAACTTCGGGATTCAGGATCATGTTCATCACCCATTCGGGGGTACGTCTTTCCAAAATGCCCATTGGTGCAGGACCTATGAATTTCTTGTCGGGCCTGTGGCATGCCAGGCACATTTGGTCATAGACCTCTTTTCCCTGGGTGGCCAAGGCCTGATCTATCTCCGCATCTAGGGTTAGGGATTTGATTGGGCCGACGCCCTTGTCATCGAGAGCGACCCTTTCCGATGCCGGTACTGCATTCGCGGCGGGAACGGGCTCCGCAGTCTTTTCGGTCGTGGTCTTCTCACGTTCGACGCTAAAACCTTCCTTTTTCTTTTCTTCCTTTCCGCCACAGCTCATTAGCAAAAGTGTGAATGCGGAGAAGATGGCATATCGAATGTGAATCCTCATGATTTTATTTTTAATAAGTGGCTGCACAAATATAGTAATATTTAATATAAAAGATAAAAAGGTCTTTAAATATTTTATATATATTTTTGTACCTTCAACCTGATTAAAATAGGGTAGATCAATTTAATGATTATTTTAGCATGGAAATGTTATCGAACGCAAGCAAATATGCCATAAACGCCATCTTGTATTTGGCTACCGAATCATCCGTGGACAGAAAGATAGGGACCAAAGAAATAGCTGCGTCAATCAATGTTCCCACACCTTTTCTTGCGAAACTCCTTCAAGACATGGCGCGGAAGAATGTTATTTCTTCTTCCAAGGGGCCTAGAGGAGGGTTTTATCTTACCGATGAAAACAAGAAACAAAAGCTGATAACGGTTATAGCGCATATAGATGGGCTGGGAAAGTTCAACGAATGTGTGCTGGGTCTCGAAGGCTGTAGCAATGAAAAACCGTGTCCCATCCATTTTTCCGTCCAACCTTTCAAGGAAAAGCTTTTTAACGAGTTGAATACGAATTCCATTGCTTCTTTTGCGGCCAAGGTTAAAAAGGACGAGACCTTTTTAAATCTTTGAAAGTCTTTTTTAAATCACTTCAATACCCATCATGCCTAGGCTGTATTTATTTTCGTCGTTAGTTTGAGCATACCCAAACGCGCCGATTAATACAACCAATCGATTCCATTGATTTGACCTAAAGCGGAATGTTTTATCGATTTGTATTTATTCGCGGTACTCCACCTTCAACGAACGTGGCAGTTCAAAAACCTCCAATTCAAAATATTGCAAGGTAGCCAAAAGATGGTCGAAAATATCGGCCATAACATATTCATAATTTACTCAACGTTTCCCAGCATTAAAATCATCGATTTCTAAAGGGATGCCTTGCGGGGTCGATCGGCAAGGAGAAGGTCACATTAGTATATAAAGAACGGCTGAGTAGAAAGAGCGGAATAACTAAGACCGAGGGAAGGATCCGATCAATAAAAATGGAAAGCGGAAAGGTTTTCATAGGAGATATATTCATCGATGCGACTTACGAGGGGGATCTTATGGCCATCGCAGGAGTTTCCTATACCTATGGGAGGGAAGGCAATGATGAATACGGGGAAACGTTGAACGGGGTGCAAGCCAATATCAAGAATACCTCCTTGACGGGCATTGTCTCTCGAAATGGCTATAATCATAACTTTCTCCCTGGGGTAGATCCTTACGTTAAAAAAGGAGACCCCGAAAGTGGTCTGTTGCCCAATGTGGTCGATAAACCGGGCATGGAAGGTAATGGGGATAAAAAAATACAGGCCTATTGTTTCGGATGTGCCTGACGGATGTTCCGGAGAACCGCGTTCCGTCTGAAAAACCTGATGGATACAGAGAAATCGACTACGAACTCTTATTTCGAAATTATGAAGCCCGAACTGGTCCCATACGGGACATGTACGCTTATGGAAATTCCTTGTTGCCGTGGATCAATTCCTCGATGCCAAACAGAAAAACAGATACCAACCACAAATTCGCTTTTTCAACGGATTACATTGGTAAGAACTACGAATACCCCGAAGCTTCTTATCAAGAACGTGAAAAAATCGTCGCAGACCACAGGAATTACCAGATGGGCCTAATGTGGACGCTGGCCAATCACCCTAGGATTCCAAAGGAAGTCCGTGACGAAGCTTCAAGATGGGGTACGACAAAAGATGAGTTCGAAAGGCCCGATGGATGGCAGCAGCAGCTTTATATACGGGAGGCGAGGCGTATGGTAAGCGATTATGTGATGACCCAACACAACTGCGAAGGGCTACATATTCCAAGCGACCCGATAGGCTTGGCAGCTTATGGGATGGATAGTCATCATGTGCAGCGTTATGTCGATGCCAATGGCTATGTTCAGAATGAGGGCAATGTCGAAGCGCATGGTTTTCATCCATATCCGATAAGTTATATGTCCTTGGTGCCCAAAAAAGAAGAGTATGAAAACCTTATCGTTCCAGTTTGTTTAAGTGCCACTCATATCGCCTTCGGATCTATCCGTATGGAACCTGTATTCATGGTTTTAGGGCAATCTGCGGCCATAGCGGCCTCCTTGGCAATCGATAACAATTGCGCAGTTCAGGATGTTCCATACCGAAAATTGGAAAGTGCCTTGCTAAAGTATGGACAGCGATTAAAATAGTATTTTAATCTTTATAAAGTCAAATAAAACTGCAGCCAGCAAAGTATTCTATGAAAACCTCAATGCCAATTATCGAAAAGTTCAAATAAATGATTTAAAATGTTTGAGGAAATTACTGCTTGGGCCAACAGATTAGAGCGCTATTCTTTTAATGAACTGAACCGATTAAGAGATGTCAAAAACGGTATCTATCTAATATTCGAAAAAGGCGAGAAAGTTGGTGATTTGCACCGTATTGTTAGAGTTGGTTCGCACCCTTCTCAAGATAGGTTTCATAAAAGGTTAACTGACCATTTTACCAAAAAGCAACGAGCAAGCATCATGCGTAAACATATTGGAAGATGTTTTTTCAATCAACAAAGAGACCCTTATATTCAAATATGGAACTTTCATAATGTAAAAAAAAGTTAAAATAGGAAGCGAAGGGGAGAAACTTGTTGATTCTGAAAAAGAAAGTCTAATCGAAAACCGAATCTCATCCTATTTAAATAACTTTTCTATTTGTGTAATTCCTTCTTTAAAAGACAAGTCAAAAAGAATGGAATTAGAAAATCTTCTCATAGCAACTCTCAATACGAAAAGTTGGGAATTCATTTCAGAAAACTGGTTAGGTAAGTATCATCCGAATTCTAAAATAGCTAGCAGCGGTCTTTGGAACATTCAAGGGCTTAACAGCAACAAAATTTTAACCGAGGAAGATTTTAAATTTATCAAAAGTAAAATCGCGCATGGGTAAACCAAAGATTGATTTTGAAAGTGATCAATAATATTAGGTAAGAGTGTGGCCTTCCCTGTTTTTTGGACAATTGATAAGACCCACCATTTATCTTAAGGGTAAGGTCAATGTTAACTTCGGAGATAATTGTTATCTTGGAGTAGTACTTGAAAGTTCAAATAAGAGATCGAAAGTTGGCTAAAAAACGATCTAAACATATTATTCATGATGACGAAGTTGAAATAGGTCCATTACAACTTCAGTCGATGTGTGGTCCCTCTTGGGAAAAGGACATTGCGATTGCAACCAAATCCATTTTCTGTGATTGTGGGGCTCAACAGAAACAGTTGGTCAATTACAAAAGTTACATTAACGACCTGAACGACGTCATTTTAAAAGGTTGGTGTAGTTCATGTAAAACTATTGCTGCCAGATATATCGAAACTGGGGAACGAAAGGGCGTTGATAAAATCGCTGACAAGATTAGAAAACTGAAGCGGAAATAGTCCAAATAAACGATGAAAATAATTAGACCGTGGTGCAAATAATTACTATATTGCATCATATATTGAATGGTCATGGCTACAATACGAAAATCAATCACTTTTACCGACCAACAGGACGGTTGGATAAAGCTTAGGGTCCAGAACGGGGACTTTACCAATGATAGCGAGTATATACGGGATTTGGTCAGAAAGGACCAAGAAAGGAACATGAAGCTACTAGAACTTAAAAACGCCATTGACGAGGGATTGCAAAGCGGGAGAAGCGATCTGAAAATAAGCGATATCATCGCTAAAGTGGATAATGGGGAACTATAATCTTTCCGGAAGAACCCAATATGATTTAGTAGGAATTTATAAGTACGGGATAAAATTTTTCGGTCCCGCGCAGGCAACTACCTACCTATATGAGCTAGAACGTTTTTTGGAAGAGCTTGCCGAGCGTCCAGAATTGGCCAAAGATGCATCAAAGATTGCCAATTCCTTGAAATATTATAATTACAGGGCGCATGTTATATTTTACCTATGTAAAAATGAGAAAGAAATCTATATCATCAGGGTCTTGGGCAAGCGCATGAACTTTGTAGAACATATATAAAGTCTAAATAAACGATAGCCAGAATGTTAAAATTGAAGGTATATCAAAAGACAGTGAGTAAATAGGTGAGTTCTTCTAATTTTCGAGAATTAACTTACTGAAAATCAATTGTTTGCAATAACCGTTCGAATCCCTTCCTCTCTGCTCAAAAGATGAGACTACCACGCAGTGGTATTCCAAAATCGAGCGAGTGTCAAAAGCTTGCTTTTGTAAACCTGTGTGGATTTTGGAATTCAGATTGGCCCAGCCAATTTGTGGTTCTTTATGTTTGTACAGCACACTGTTTGAGGTGCGGGGATCAACGCAGTTAATCCCTTCCTCTCTGCCAGCAAAATACCAAATTATAATAAAATCCCTGTAATTCAATGGGTTATGGGGATTTTAATTGTGTGCCGTGCATGGCAAATAATTAGACGGTACAAGTCCTTTATGGGGGTCTGTAGTTACCTGCCATTAGCTCAAGGCAAGGGTGTCCACTGCGAGGCGGAACCTGCCTTTGCCGGCAGGTCCGAAGGAAGCCAGCTACAAAGTTCCGACCAAGGGAACACGAACATCATCGGGCATATGCAAC
>JBGTNL010000078.1:0-39681 GCA_041743085.1 Flavobacteriaceae bacterium | reverse complement strand
CGGCACAGGTTTCGCCGGTTTCATTTTGGCCTCTGGGCCAAAAACCGAAATTTTATATTTTGCCCCGCCCGGAATTGCGAAAAGGCAATTCCGACCTTGTGCATTCCTCTCTCTTCGTTCGTCGGATGCAAGAGGGGAGGTAGATTCGGAAACCCCGAGGCAGAGCCATCGGGGAATTATTTAGATTAAATCCCATTTGTTATTCCCGAAATCGTAGGTGTCAAAACTGGCGATTTCCATAAGCAATTCAATCTGCTCTTTTTTAGCTTGCTCCACGGCATACCCCACAGCCCCGTCTACCAGATCGAACCCTGTGACTTCCCAGCCGTTTCTGGCGAGGTACAGCGCGTTTCTCCCCTGCCCCATGGCAACGCATAGCGCCTTTCCGGGTTGCATAGTTTTTGTTGTCTGCCTCAAAAGGTTGTTTGCCTCCTTGCTAAAAGTATAACTGGAATCCCGAACCAGGCTTAGGTTCCATCGTTCCCGTATCTGTTCATTCTCTTCCTCCGTACTAATATCCCTCTGCCCTATAAGAGAGGTGAAACAGAGAATTGTCCCCAGGAGTACAGCCAGTTTATTGCTTTTCATAGTTATTGGTTTTGTTTCAGCTGATTAATTACTTAGCTGAATATTGGCTCATTTTGTTGTATCAAGATACTGATTTAGATTCATAGTTCTGTGCTGTATGGTTTCCATTAAATGTCAGACAAGGGTAACTTCGAAGTAGGCAGCTCAATAATTGTGAAGTCTGTAACTACGTACGGTAAAGGGACAGGATCTTAAAAAGTGAGGTTCTGCCTAACCATTGTTGCAAACTTCCAAGGTCCCAAATTTTACGGGCTTTGAGATCATCCTCCTCTTCAACCTAAAGCGCCCCTGGCCAATACAATACCGGGGGCTATTTTCCGTTTAATGTATGGCCGTTTAATTGCAACGCGAAGACTTCAATAAATGTGCCCTGGGTTTATATGGTCCTGGTGTTAGGCGTACCAAATCTTTTAGATCATGAAAGTTACACATATCTGGTCATATGAGACCCGCAGAAGAATACCTTTTTTTCTCTTGATCGGGTGTATTTTGGCGGCCTTCACTCCCTTGCATTCCAAAACAGATCCCGGGGAACGAATGGAAGTTGAGGACATTGCCAGATCATCTATTAAAATCACCTATCCGGATAGTAGGACGGTCTGGACCATCCCAAACCCTGTTGAAATAAAATGGAACACTGAAAAAATACCTGACAGTAAAACCATAAAATTTTACCTGATAAAAGATGATATGGTGGTACAGGAACTCGGTACCTTTAAAAATATCAACAGTGCCAGCGGTGTTTATTTGAATAGGACTTTAAAGACAGGTAACAACTACCGGGTCATGGGTATTGAACTTCTTCCGGAAGACAAAAGTCAGATCGCCAAGTTTGCGACCCCATTTTTTACTATTACTAAAACTTCGGCAGCTAAACCGGAGGAAGCCAAAAGGAATGAAGAAAAGGCGCCCGTGAGAACCCTTTTCGAAGGTAGATCTATAAACTATGTGAAGGAATTGGTTGTTGAAGGTGAGGAAATACGGATCAGCCTTTGGGATCACGGCAGGAAAGACGGGGATATTGTATCCATATACCTTAACGGGGAGGCTCTGGTTTCCAAGTATTCGTTAACCTATCGCAAGGAACATTTTGATCTGATGTTGGATGCCTCCAAACCTAACGATCTGTTCCTATATGCTCATAATCTTGGTAAATTCCCTCCAAATACGGTATCCATAGAAATAACCGATGGAAAATCATCGGAAAATATCATATTAAATTCTGATCTAAAAAGTTGTGAAGCGGTTTTAATCAATGTGAAGAAATAAAAAAAATAACTTACCTGAAGTACTGATTCAGCTACGCAAAGGCTCCCTGCTTTGAGCATAATCACATCGCTCTTCAAAGTATCGGTCAGAGGCGGGCAGTTGTAACTTCACATACGGGGTTTGTCTTTCTTAATTTTCTATACCCGAATAATAGCACTGTTCAAATACAAACTTAATGAGTTAACCACATTTTTTTTTCTGTTTGGGGAAGTTTGCCTTTCTTTCTCCTCCCTAACTTTAAATGAACGAAACCTTTTTAATGAAACGAATAGGCATAAATTTTAAAACGAGTGCAGCGAGCGGCTACCTGAGTTCTCAATTTTTTGATTCGTTTTTTTAGAAAATTTTACAAAAATTTAAACTAATGAAAAATAAATTTTTAGTGCTATTTGCATGTTTTCTGACGGCTCTTTGTGCCTCCGCCAATTGTAACGATTCGTATTCCACCGCTTCGTACGCTTTAAACCACGCAAAGAAATCATTTAACGCAAAGAATTTCGATCATCAACAATATTATGCCAACAAAGCGTTGGAAGCGTTGGAGAAAGCAAAGAAATTTGTAGAAATTTGTGGTTGCGATAAGGCCCTGGATCCTATTAGGGACGGTATAGAAAATTTAGAAAAGGCAATGGATCAGGAAGATTGGGACATGGGCAGGTATTATACGAAAAAAGCCGTTGAAAACGCCAAAAGTTTAATCAACGAATTAGACATTTTTACCCAAGATCAGACAGAGGAGGTAGTTGGTTCAGATATTTTGTCTGATGATCCCAGCGCCGAGGAAAAAGCTTTGCTTACTGAACTTGCACAGCTTAAAAAGCGACAACTGGAACTAGCCCATGAACAAAAAAAACTCCTGGAGCGCCAGCAGGTGTTAGAGCGCAAAATAAGTAAATTAGGCTCTTAACAACGGCTGGCGCGAGCGTTGCGCTCGTGACCTCCTGCTCGCACGAGCGTTGCGCTCGTGACCCGTTGCCGTATCTCAAGGATGCCTTCTCCCCCGTTGGCGCGAGCGTCACGCTCGTAACCCCGTACAGCTCTTATCTGTAAAATTGTATTTCAATGCTCCATCATTCCCAAATGCATCCCTTTATTATCTATTTCTAAAATGGTATCATCTTCTGCATAATTTCTTGCGCTGCTGTATTTCCAATCGACCGGGTCAGTTACAAAACCTTGTACTACCGGGTTGTTATGTATATAATCAATCTTTTGTTTTAGCACTTTGCCGCTCCACAGTTCTATCGGTTTATTGTGATGTTGCCAAAACTGTCTTTTGCTCACATTGCTTTTTTTATTACCCGCCCGTTCCATCATTCCAAGCAACCATTCTTTCCTACTTTCTTGCGGGTTTTCTTCTATAGCCTTTATAATTTTTCTTGCTGTAAAACCTTTGAAGGATCTTAGCAGACCAGATGGATCCCCTGTTTCAGAACGAAATACCATATGTACATGATTTGGCATGAAACAGTACGCAAATACCTCCATGCCTTTTTCTTTTCGGCAATGTTTTATACTCTCCTCTAAAATTGAAAAATAAGCTTGTCTGGTAAATACATCGATCCAATAGACCGTTGCGAAGCTCACGAAGTAGGCAGCAGTTGGGTTTTTGAATTTATATTTTCTGCTCATATTGTTTTCATTATCTTCTTGTTTGATACAGTATAGGGGCACGAGCGAGAGAGACTCAAGAACAAGTATAGGGGCACGAGCGTGACGCTCGCGCCAGCATTTGGGTTCTGAGTTTTAAGTCTTGCATAGTTCTATTATACTCGAAAAACTATATTCCTTCTCATCATTCATACTTCGTACCTCCAACCTCCAACCTCCAACCTCCTACCTCCAACCTCCAACCTCCTACCTCCTACCTCCAACCTCCAACCTCCAACCTCCAACCTCCTACCTCCTACCTCCTACCTCCTACCTCCTACCTCCTACCTCCTACCTCGCACCTCCTACCTCGTACCTCCTACCTCGCACCTCCTACCTCGTACCTCATCCTTCCCTTACCCCAACCACCCCTCCCGGTCCAGGCTCCGGTATTGGATTGCCTCACTTATATGGTCTCCCTTTACGTCCTGCGCACTTTCCAGATCTGCTATGGTACGGGCTACTTTGAGGATTCTGTCATAGGCCCTTGCCGAAAGATTGAGTCGGTCCATGGCGTTCTTTAGCAACTGCATGGAGGCGTCATCGAGTCTACAATACTTCCTGATCTGCTTGGAATTCATCTGGGCGTTGTAATGCACCGGCATTCTTCCGCCAGAACGGTTTTCCAAACCATTAAAGCGAAAGGTCTGAATTTCTCGGGCCGCCGTCACCCGTTTCCGGATATCAAGGCTGCTTTCGCCCTTTCGGTCATCCGCCAGTTTCTCAAAGGGTACAGGGGTCACTTCAATATGAATGTCGATCCTGTCCAGTAAAGGCCCGGAGACCTTACCTAGATAGCGTTGCATCTCGGCCGGAGAAGAAGTTACCGGCGCATCGGGATCATTAAAATAGCCTCCCGGGCTTGGGTTCATGCTGGCAACCAGCATGAAACTGCTGGGATACGTAACCGTAAATCTGGCCCTGCTGATCGTGACTTCCCTGTCCTCCAGCGGTTGCCTCATCACTTCAAGCACGCCGCGTTTAAACTCAGGTAATTCGTCCAGAAATAAAACACCATTATGTGATAAAGAAATTTCCCCGGGTTGCGGGTAGGCACCGCCCCCTACCAGAGCGACATCCGAAATGGTATGGTGGGGGCTCCTGAACGGGCGTTGGCTCATTAATCCCATATTCTTTATCTTCCCGACAACACTGTGGATTTTTGTGGTTTCCAGGGCTTCCTGAAGGGTCATTGGCGGCAATATAGAAGGCAATCGCTTGGCAAGCATGGTCTTCCCTGCCCCAGGTGGTCCTATAAGAATGATATTGTGCCCCCCGGCTGCTGCTATTTCCATACAGCGTTTTATGCTCTCCTGCCCTCGGACATCGGAGAAATCAAATTCGGGAAAATCGAGTGCTTTGTAGAACTCCGCCTGTATATCAACTACGGTCAGTTTTAAGGGAACTCCCTTATCAAAAAAATCGATCACCTCTTTAATGTTCTCAATCCCATAGACCTCCAGGCCATCAACTATAGCGGCCTCTTTGGCATTCGCCATGGGCAATATAAACCCTTTAAAACCTTCATCCCTGGCTTTTAATGCTATAGGCAAGGCTCCCTTTATGGGTTGCAGACTGCCGTCCAGCGAGAGTTCTCCCATAATGACATACTGCCCTATGTGTTCGGACTGAATTTGCCCTGAGGCGGTGAGTATTCCCAATGCCAAGGTAAGGTCATAGGCAGACCCTTCCTTGCGCATATCCGCAGGTGCTAGATTAAGCGTAATTTTTTTACCGGGAATCCTATAACCATTGTTGAGCAAGGCGGCGGCAATTCTGTAATTACTTTCCTTGATGGCATTGTCCGGTAAACCTACCAAATGATACCCAACGCCTATGTCCACATTTACTTCGACGGTGATGGTGGTGGCCTCAACCCCAAAAACGGCGCTTCCATAAACTTTTGTGAGCATAGAGATTTATGTTCGGCGGTCAAAACCAAGCTGACAACGTTTGAAGTCTAAAAACCGCCATGGACCAAGATATGATTGCCCACTGCAAAAAACTTTCAGTCTATTCGAATTGTTTTTTTAAGGGAAACCGGATCCCCGGCACTCGTAAACCCTTCCATCCTTATCTCATATTCTCCCGGTATATCGGAAGTATAAAAATTTATAGCGGTCTGCCTGCCATTCAATTGGAGATTGGGATACCACAGCAGCTGGTATCTAAAATCCGGGAGATGAGCTTCATCCTCCGTTCCCCGATACTTTTGTATAAAATAAAGCTTGGCCGGCTGGGGTTTGAACAATGCGGCGTTTTTTAAATATGACTTATAAAAGGAATCGCCGAAGTCCCCTGTGATGGTTTCTATAGCCAAAATTCCCTGAAAGATCGCAGACCCCACTAAATAACGGTCCCTTGAAATATGAACGCTTCGGATCCTCTTGGAAGGATAATCCATAATGTCTTCATGATCCCGAATGAAAACCCCATCCATCAGTACGATTGGAAGCAGATTATTAAAAGACAGATACAGGTCGAACGGCCTTACCTGAAAAACGGATTTTCCCTGGTCATCGTTCTTTATCCATACGTGGTCTATGATTTCTACCATCGTTTCTTTTATGGTATTGAACCTCGTATAATCGTCCAGATCGTATTTTTCCTGGAAGTTTCTATAAAATGGCGGTTGGGCCTGTACAGCCACAATGGTGTCCGACCGCTCGCTTGCGTAGGCATTCTCTATTTGGTTATGAATACTTCTCTCCAAAATTAAAGGCCTTAAATCCTCATCGAGGGTAAACCTGTTAAATTCAAGATCTTCATACCGAGGTGAAATATGGGTGTCTATTATGATTTGATGATCCTCTTTGTTTTCTCCCAGCAACTGGAATATTCCGGTGGTATGGTTATAGGGTTCATCCATATTGAAATAAAAAATGCCTTCCTCATTCGTGTTTGCTATATCGAGCACGAAATCCCGACCCGGAAGGGAAACTGCGACTTTCTGGTTGGGTTGGGGTTTCCCGCCAGCTCCGGACACAACCTTTCCTGAGATGAGTTCGCCGCGAAGTTCAGGTATCACTATCGCTTCTTTGGACCTCAGGGAGCCGGAGAGGTGGCCCTTTCGATATTGGGTACTGATACTTTGGGAACCCAATTTAACCGGATGGGCCAATGAATCTATTTTTCTGATGGAAAGAGAGTAATTACCGGCGATCGCCCCTGCATCCAATCCTTCCAGCAATATCTCAGCCTTTTCTCTTTTACCAAACGCACTGCCCTCAGTACGGAGTGAAATATGATTCATACCACTTTGTTTCACTGCCGTTTGTTCGGGCAAAGTTTGGGGGGGCTTATCTAGGGTGCTGTCCGGATTAACGGAATCATGTTTTTTTTCAGCAAGATAGGGCACCGGTATCGTCTGATATGGGTTAATAATATCCAGGTCGGACTGAAAAAAATGACCTTGCCCCCCGTTTTTCATCCATTGTGTATACCCTATAAGTTTATAGCTGCCGGTTGGAACGGAGGCAGGTATGAAAAAATCGGCCTGGCCACGGCCGTCCGCTAACCGTATTTTATGCCGGAACACGGCCTGTTTATCCGCTCCCACCAATTCCACATATCCTACCTTACTCAGGGAACTCAATTTCCGGCTTTTGAGATCCAGGCAGTATATGCTATAATATAATTGTTCCCCGGCAAACAAAACGCCCGCATTCTGATGCACAAAAATTCCCTCTTGTGGAATGTTTTCAAATGACGTCAGGAGTTCCGTGTCCTTCAATATTGCCTGGCCATAGGACGATGCGGTGGTAGCTAAAATTGCTATGACCAGTGCAGGGAAAAGTTTTTTCATCGGTTTACATTTATGCTTCTATCCAAAATTCAGGCCGTTCGGAACTCCCGATTTCCGTACAATCACCGCATACCCTGGGGACGATAATGTATGGTCCTCCAAAAGCGTCAGGATTTTGATTTACGTCAAAGTATTTAATTATGTTTAAAAGTATTTGATTCACCAACTTATCCGCAGGAGGCGAATTTTCAACACAGGGAACTATATAAGGAGGGAGTTTTTCGCCATTAAAAAAATTCGTATAGTTAAAATACAGCCGTTTTTCATCCACGGATGCTACCTCAAAATATCCCAATACCCTATCACTTTCATTCTGAGAGGATATATTGCCGGCGAGAAACCCCGGCTGGGTCTCTGAAAACAAACTTTCTAAGCTTGAAAAATTTCGAAGCGTTTCAAAATAGGTATGCGCTTCCCTGGATTGGACATATTGCCTTACCAGAATGCTGTAGCGGTGTGAAAGAATATAATTGTTCCGGTTGACAAATCTGACCATAATACGTTCCAGATCGTTTTTATCGAAATCCGCGGTGTTTGCCAAAATAACATCACGAGAGGAATCTGTTGCATAGCATACCTTTTCGTCCAGTGATCTGGGAACTATGATAAAGGCACCGTTTGAGTCTAGTTTTAAGTCTTTTGGGGCCCATTTTGGAGCGATAATCTTATAGGTCTCCTCATATTCGTACCGGTAGTAGCTGTTAGCCTCGGAAGGGTCTGAGGTATCTATAAAAACACCCATCCCTTCTTCCCCTAAATCCGTAGTGATCCGTGCGGCATAAAGACTGTCTATCTCGGTGGCCCGGATTAGCTGTGCCTCATCCGAGCCGTACGACTTCCCGTCACCGGTTTCGATGGCCAATCGGTAGGTCTTATCGGGTTGTGCCCCGAAAGCAAGGGAAGATACGTACACCCCCGGTGCTGATTCCTGAAATAGGTATTCCCTATTGTCATCTGTTATAACGCTTACCCCGGCATTTCTTTCAGCTTTAGGCCCGTCTTCCCCCAGGGCAAAGGTTCTGCTCAAATAAATTTCCTGTTGTTTTACTTCATCGGTTATCGTAGCCCCTATCACCAAGGCACTTTCAAATGTCTCTGTTACCGGCTCAAAAGGTTCCACACACGATGACAGGACAATACACGATCCTACGACCTTCAAAAAAGCGCTATGTGTCATATAAAATCTCATTTGCCTATTTTCTTACAGACATCCGTTTTTATTATTCCGTCCAAAACTCCGGTACTTCCAACACTCCAATTTCCGTACAGTCACCGCATACCCTGGGCACTACCGTAAAGGGGCCTTCTCCCGGTTGAGGCGGGTCGTTCCGGCCGGTATACCTTACGAGATTAGCCTCCACTATTCGCCGCAAAACACAACCTGCGGGGCTTGCCAGTATAGGCGCATTCTCTACACAGGGCACAATATACGGGGGAAGCGGTTCCCCTGGGAAAAAATCAGTATAATTAAAAAATAACCGTTTTTCATGAACCGATGCAAGGTCGAAATAGCCCAACACTTTCTCATCAGGATTTTCATCAGAAGTTACATTGCCGATTAAAAAGCCAGGTTGGGTCTCTGAGAAAAGGCTTTCAGAGCCAGAAAAATTGTTCAGGGTTTCAAAAAAAGTATAGGCCTCATTGGATTGTACAAACTGCCGCAAAAGGATACTGTACCGATGGGAAATGATATAACTGTTGCGGTTTATAAACCTTACCAAAAACCTGGTCACCCGGTCTTCTGCAAATCCGTTGGTGTCTGTCAGAATTAGTGTATTGGCAACCTCGGTCCTGTAGCAGGTCTCCTCATCGCCTTCCCTTGGGGCCACCAACAAGCCACATCCACCCGCGGGGTCGCCGATAAGATCATCCGGCGTCCACTCGGGGGCTACGATCCTGAACGTTTCTTCATACTCATATCTATAGTTTCTGGAATTGCCGGTAGGATCAAAACTATCTACATAAATAGCCATTCCCTCTACCCCGCCATCATTCACTATTCTTTCGGCATACAAATCATCTATACGGGTGGCCTGGCTTAATTGTACCTGTTCCGAGGTATAGGTGCGACCGTTGTTTGTCACAATAAGCAATTGATAATATTTGTCTGGTTGTGGAGCGAAGGCAATTTCCGAAATATATTTACCTGGGGTGGTTTCCATAAAAACAAATTCGTTCCCGGAATCCTCTGCAACCCTGATACTTGCATTGCGTTCAGGATTAGGCCCGTCCTCTTCAAACGCAAAGGTCCTGTTAAGATATATTTCCTGCGGCTTTATTTCATTTGTAATAGTTGCTTCTACGACAAGGACGCTTTCAAAACTGACTGTCCCGGGTTCAAAAGTTTCTATGCAGCCATAGGCCAACAATGTAAAAGCTATAGTAATACAGCTGCGATATGTTTTTCTCAATTGCATCATACGGAGGCTACTTTATCCAATTACTAAAATTTGAAATTATAGGTGATAGTTGGTACCGGGATTGCAAAAATTGAACTTTTAAAAGCCTTCAACTCGCCATTTTCAGTTACAAAAAATACGGAGTAGGGATTATTTCTTCCAAGCACATTATAGATAGAAAAATTCCAGAAACTGTGCGCAAATTTCTTGATCTTGTGATTGCCTTCCATATTAAAGCTGAGATCCAGCCTGTAATAGTCCGGGATCCTGAACTTATTACGGTCACTGTAAAATACATATTCCGCGTTATTGAATGTATAACTGCCAATGGGATAAGTGACCGGCCTTCCCGTCTGATACACAAAATTTGCCGAGGCGCTGAAACGCCTGGTAAATTTATAATTTGCCACCAAACTTACGTCATGCGGCTTATCGAAGTTCGAAGGAAAGAACTCGCCGTTATTTACCCGTTCTTCATTGAATTGACTGTCTAATTTCACAAAGGACCTGGAATAGGTATATCCAAGCCAGCCATTGAGCCGACCTTCATTTTTCTTCACCAGAAATTCTACCCCGTAAGCTTTGCCGTCGCCCTGGAGTACCTCTGTTTCGATGGCCTCATTGAGCAATAATTGCGCACCCACTTTATAATCGAGAATATTCCTCGCCCTTTTGTAATACCCTTCCAGACTCAATTCGTATTTATTTCCGTCCAGGTTTTTATACAGGCCAAGCGCAAACTGATCGGCTACCTGTGGTTTAATATTGAAATCCGAGAGTTTCCAGGTATCGGTCGGGGATACCGTGGTATTATTAGACAGGGTGTGAATGTATTGAAATATATTATTATAACTTCCCTTGATTGAAAAATCCTGGCCCAGGAAATAGCGCGCCGAGACCCGCACTTCAGGCCCGCCGTAGGTTTCAATGAATTCGTTATTTCCGAATTCACGGGTTTCCACAAGGGTGCCATTATTCCTGGGGGCATTTTCCTCGTAAATACGCTGTGATGATTCTCCAAGGGCAGCGTAAAAGGAATACCGAAGGCCTGCATCGATCAGCAATTTATCGCTTACTTTAAAACTATCCGAAATAAATACGCCAGATTCCAGGCCTTTCTCCTCGGGTATCAGTAACGGGCTTATTATTGATTCCGATCCCCGAGGTTTTATGCTTCCTGGGGAAACTACATAGAGTTTCCCGGCGATACCGTAAGCAAAAGTATGGGCACTGCTATACAGGTATTTCATTTTTAACTTGAATTCCGTCTCGTTGATTTTATAGCCCAGGTCAAAATCATTATTAGAATCCCCGTCGAACTCAATGTTGAAGTTATATTCACTATTGGATAGTAGTATCCCTCCCGAGTTCTTCTCATTGAATTTATGATCCCATTTCAAGGAGATCAACCTGTTGCTGTAGTTATAAAGGGAATCTGAAGTTATACTAAAGGCATCCCTGCTGAAATAGGCAGTTGCTCTTAGTTCATTATTTTCATTAATGGTGTGATTGTATTTTGCCACTATATCATAGAAAGATGCTTTGCTGTTAGTTAACTCCGGTTCGTCCAAAGATCTCAAAATCCAGTCGGAATACGTCGCCCTGCCCCCGATAAGAAAACCGGACTTGTCTTTTATTACAGGGGTCTCCAGCATAAGGTTGCTTGTCACCGGCCCTATTGAGGCCTCCCCTGAAAATTTTTCTGTATTTGCATCCTTCGTGGTAATATCAAATACCGAAGATAATCTTCCACCATATTCAGCCGGAATACTCCCCTTGTATATATTTACATCCCCGGAAGTAAAGGGATTCAGCGCTGAAAAAATACCAAAAAAATGGGAAGGGTTATAAATTACCGCGTTATCCAGAAGAATAAGATTCTGGTCCGTCCGACCACCCCTTACGTTGTAACCCGAGGCTCCTTCCCCGGCAGTAGAAATGCCTGGCAGGGTTACCGCCGCTTTAAGGATATCTCTTTCTCCCAAAACCAGGGGGATCGTTTTAATTTTTTCAACCTCAAGTACGGTAACCCCTGTAACGGCCTGTTCCACATTTCTGTCGCGGTTGCCCTTTACAACAACTTCATCCAACACCTCAAAACTTTCTTCCAGGTCAAAATTCAATTGCCCGTCATTGTAAATGATGACTTTTTTTCTTGTCCCCTCTATTCCAAGGGCACTGGTTTTGAGAATATTCACCCCTGCGGACAATTGGAGTCTGTAAAAGCCGTCGTTGTCTGTTGCCGTACCCAGGTTTGTCCCCTCAACCACAATGGCCATTTCGGAAATAGCTTTGCCGGTATTCACATTTTTTGCGTAACCGCTTAACGTAAACCTCCTTTGCCTGTTGGTTCTAGTCTGCTTCCCAATCCGGACAGTTTCCAGCCTGGTGCTCTCCGCGGATCGTTCCTCGTTGTAGAACAGGGGGTTTGCTTCTAAATCCTGATCCTCCGTTTGCACTATCACGTCTTCTTTACCAAAGAAATTCTCCGGAAGCCGGTCAACAATGATATTATTGCGCGTAAGCACAACTTTATTGCCCTCCATCACGTAAAAATTGATCAGGGTATCCTTGAAAATGTCGCTTAAAACGGTAGATAGCGATGTATTTTGGTAGTCTCCCGACACTTTCTTTCTGCCCAGCCAGTCCTCAACATAAAAAAATTCGTACCCCGAAATTTCTTCTATCTGGTCTAGCACATTTTTAATATCCGAATTTTCGAATGATATGGTTATTGCGGGAGTGTCGTTCTGGGAGTAGCTGAAAAAAAAACCGAAAAAGAGCAGTACAACAGATAATCTTTTCATTCCGCAGTTTGTTTATTTTCCGGAGGGACCAGCGTTTGTATCCGGGTAATAAGGGCCTTCATAAAAGCATCGGGATCAGAATTACGAAGTGATCTGGCAACTCTGTAAAAGGAATCTATTTCCTTTTTTAGGGGAGGGAATAATTCAGTAAGATCTTTTTTACTCCTAATACTATGATAAGAGCCATTGTAAAAAAGGACCTGTTGCTTTTTAAGATCAAGGAATTCGTAATACCTTGTTTTTCTGTCCTTTCGGACTATATCCCTTTTCAAATGTTTTGTAAATAATTTAAACTGATCATTATCTATTACGACTTCGTAAAAGCCCATATTTACCGAATCTCCTGAAGGATCAGGAACCTTGGTGAACGTATGCCCGTCTATTGTAAATCCCGCTATTTTCTCTTTAAAAAGCTTTATAGTGAACCCTCCTAACCTATCTTTTACTTTTAACAGCAGGTCATCTCCAAAGACGTCATATTTCAGATGCTGGTCATAGTAGGGTTTCCCGTCATAAATAACCGACCCCGCCAGGAAATCGGGAGAAGTGAAAAATTTGGTCTCCGCGTTGATCATTCTATATTTTTCCATATAGACAACCCCGTCATAAAGTCCGGTATTCTCAATGCCAACCACCTGATCGAACCAGTTGTAATCATCTTTCAGTTCCTGGCAGGAAAGCACTCCTGTGCAAATAAGTAAAAGAATGTTGAATAGCAGAAATGCGCTGTAATTCTGTCTCATGAAGGTCGGGCAATTTATTTTATAGAATGTCAGAAGAATTAGCTTGACTAAAGATGGGGTAATTTTTAACAAAATACAAACTGCATAAATGAAAATAGATAAGCCACGGACAAAGTACAATGCAATTAATTTTGTCCGGAAGGTTTTAGAATAAGTTTATTTTTTGAACTTTCAATAATTTCATTCTTGTACATCAACATTTTACGGAATTTCCCATTTACAAACATCTCTGCCTGGTCGTCGTAGTGTGGGCTAAACGGATTTCCGGACTGTCCGGTAGGCAGAATGCTCACACTGTTCCCAACATCCGAAAAATCGACGACACGCCTGGTAGAGGGGCCGGCAGTTACTTTGTAATAGCCGTCCGGAGCGTAGGGAAATGCCATGTTGTTAATAACTTCGCGCGAGCCGTTAACCGGGAAAGGGCCCACATTAAAAAAAGAACGCAAGGCCGCTATCTGCCCTATCGGATGGTCATGTTCCAGGGTATGCACCCTGTTCCATGTCCACTTATCGGAATCTTCGCCCAAATCGGTTAACAAGGATCCCAGTGCCTGCGAGAAGGAACTGTTTACTACATCGGTTTGAGATTCTATCACTCCTTCCGTTGCAATATTATCCCACCAGACCGATTTGGGATTACCTGCCATAGGTGCTATGAGCCGCTTGTGAAAGTGGGTGGATAAAAATTGAGAAAATAGTTCCGTTCCCAACTCATCTTCGAAGGTATTCTTTAGAAAGAAATAGATCCAACGATGAAAAACGGTTGCCTTAACACTTTCCAAGGGATAGTCTCCTTTCCATGTATTCAGCCCATCCAATATTTTAATCTGCTCGTCCGATAATTCCTTAACATCTACCAGCCTTGCGAAATCTGTAACTATAGCCGGGTTTACGGAAGAAGTGATATCGGTAATCATCTCAACAACTGCCTCTTTGTCCCAATCATCCCGGGCATCTAGCAATTGCACAATTCTTTTTGCCCTGTTTTCTGGAAGGTAATAGCCGGGATATAACATTCCGGCGATAGAATCCGGCTGATTATTCGCTGAATACACATAATTCCGGGGGGGGTTGATGGCCTGGGGATTTTCGGAAAAATCCAGGTATCTTGTGAGCTCATCTTTTCCTGTACTGCCATCGAGGATGAACTTGGTATTTGTGCTATTCGGCATCTGATAAAGTTTTGCCGTAGCCCACCACGCCACGTTACCCTCGGCATCCCCATACATTACATTCAGGCCCGGGGAATGAATATGGGGTAGGGCAGTTTGAAATTCCGTAATGTTTTTTGCCCGACTCATCCCATACAAGGCATCCAGGACCCTGTTCTCTAATTTGGTGTATATCCAGGACATGCTAACCGGCCGTTTTCCCGTAATTTGCTCAGCGATCGCATTAAGGATTGGACCATGGACCGTTTTCCTGTAGTTAAAAGTGACATTTTCAGAATCCTTTACTTTAATGGTCCTTGAGAGCAGTTCATATTCCTTCCAGCCATGAGCGGTTTTGTATTTCGATCTATCTGTGGGATGCGGTTCTTCATAGTAAAAGTCTATGTCATCATTTTCGAACATGGTAAGCCCGTAGGCAAGGTTTCTATCGTGGCCCAGTAAAGGAAAGGGCACCCCCGCCAGGTGATATCCGTATTTTTCATAGGTAGGAGTACTTATATGGGCCTCATACCATACAGAGGGTTGATCAAATCCGATATGTGGATCATTCCCCAGGATCACTTTACCACTTTTTGTCTTCCCGGGCGCAATGACCCAGCTATTGCTCCCTTCAAATTGAGGGAGCGGCAAGCGGGCCAGAACCTTTGTTACTAGAGCTGTTATTTCGTTCCGGGAGATATCCGGTAGCTGTCTCTTGTAATTTCCTATCCAAACCGTGCTGGTATCTGAACCGATCTGCAAATCCTCCAGGTATTTTGGTCCGAGTTTGTTTCTGATAGTCGTAAGCAACGGATCTGTCTTATGAGCCATCGCGAAACTAAAGGCCATATAGCCCACCGTATTATAGATATCATGAAGCGCAAAATGCTCTTTTTTAATTCCGGTCAAATAAAACTCAATGGGGGCAGCGCCATCATCCACAAATTGGTTGATACCATCGAGGTAGGCTTGAGAAAGCTCCATCGCAGGGCTGTTTCTATCCAATTTGGCAACTGCCTTTTTGGAGGCCTCATCAATTCCGAGTGCCAGAAAAAAACGGTCCGTATCCAGAAGCTCCTTACCAAAGACTTCAGATAGCCTTCCCCTTGCTACCCTCCGTAACAATTCCATTTGCCAAAGCCTGTCCTGAGCGTGCACATAACCCAACGCCCTGGAAGCATCTTCCTCAGTCTGGGCATAAATATGGGGTATCCCGTAAGTGTCGTAGTAAACCTCCACTGAGTTGGTGAGCCCAGGAAGCACTTTTTTACCGTTGTAGTCCGGTTTCAGGGTTTGAATAAAAACGAACAGTGTAAGGGCTAACAGCCCCAGGAATGTAAGGAGGATCCCTCCTAGTCTTTTAAGTATTTTCACCAGTTTGGGTTTGAAACTTAAAGATAGCGGTATTCATGACATTAAAAAAACGGTCATCCCAATAGTACTTATGTGCACAAAAATACTTTTTAATGTGCTAAAGACTTATCTGAAATAGTTAATGAAATCATAACCCTATCAGTAAGATTTTTCTTAACTTTAACACTTACTTAAACACCTAAGAGCACTATTGTGAAAACGCTTATTAAAAAAATTTCCCTTAGCCTTATAGGAGGCGCATTGATGTTAATGTCCTGCACGCCAGAGGCCGAAATTAACACAGGAGAACACGAATTGAAAGCTGTTGGCTTAAGGGCGACAGTTGACCAGAGCGAAGAAAGGCCGGAGCTGCTCCCTTCCCTTACTGACCTGCACGGAAAGGTTTTCAACGATTTTCCACTCAGTTTTTCCAGTGCGGTAGAACCCAGTGACTGCGGAACAACCCCATTTCGGATTATTGCATCAAATTATGAAGCTTTACTTATTAATGACTTCTTAACATATTGGGACGGCAGTATTGATGCCCTATTTCTAATTCTCAATGATTATTTTATTATAAATCAAATTGCAGCCCTAAATGAAAACAAGAATGCGGATTATTTTGGTGCTGACGGAGAATTTACCAATTATGTAAACAAGCGGGTGAGGAGCCTGGAAAAATTTTGGGATATGCCGAACGTTGTCGAAGTCAGGGGACAACATACGGAAACACTTGAAGACCTGGAGTTTATCAGATTGGTTTATGAAAAATATTCTGATGCCCCGGAGGAACTCATTGATCTGTTGTTAGATTACGCCGAATTCTTTAACAACCAGAGTGATCAGATCCCCGAAAATCCCTTTTATGCTTCGGATGGGTTTGCCACTTTCGATGGATTTATAGTTGTTGGGGACGGGATTGTTCAAATGCTTTCCGAAGTAGGACTGGATCCAAAGATCGTTTGGTCATCCATCCTTGCACATGAATGGGCGCATCAGATCCAATTTTTAAATTTTGGTATTTGGGAATATCCCCTTCCACCTTTTAATAATACTCCGGAATCCACCAGAATGACCGAACTGGAAGCCGATTTTATAACAGGATATTATCTGACACATAAAAGAGGTGCTACCTATAACTGGAAGCGGGTAGAAGAAGTTCTGGAAAGCTTTTTTAACATAGGCGATTGTGGCTTTAACAGTAACGGTCACCACGGAACACCTATACAGCGTATGGAAGCGGCCAGACAGGGCTTTGAACTTGCCAAAAGCGCTCAAAAGAATGGTCACATTCTGCCCTCTACCGCAGTGCATGATGCCTTTCTTAACGCCCTGGACGACATTGTAGGTGACAGCGGAGTAGTAGCGGCACCTTAGGAAGGTCAGAAAACCGTAATTTAGGATATGAGGAAGGTGTTGTGTGAAAAGTGATCCAATGTGCTCATTACAAGCGAAGTGAAATACTTTATTGATTGTTTATCAATTAGCTACCGATTACTTCGGGCCTCGCAATGACTCTTGAAAAGATTTTTCAGACACCTTCTTTTTCATTGCTTAAGAAGTGCTACTTCCTCATATTTCTGTAGTCCGTCTATCAGCCAATTTCTGTACGTATCGCTATCTGTGTTTTGAATTGCCGGACTTAATACTTCCATATCCGGAGAAAGAATCACATAATACGGCTGCGAGGCAGCGCCGAAATTAATAGTTTGAAATGTACCCCACTTCTCCCCTATCGTATTTATGGTCTTGACCCGGCCGGAATCGTATTTAAAATCGAATTGTTCATTTTCCGGCAATTCCCTTCTATCGTCAACGTATAACGATATAAGCACGTAATCATCATTGAGAATAGGGTAAATATCGGGTTCACTCCAAACATTTTCTTCCATTTTCCGGCAATTGACGCAGGCCCATCCGGTAAAATCGAGTAAAATAGGTTTGTTCACCGTCCTGGCATGTGCAACGCCTTCCTTAAAATCCTTGAAGCAACCAATACCCAACGGGCAGTCACTTTCTTTTTCGAAAAGGCTGTAGAAGTCTGGCGGTGGAAAGCCACTCAACAGCTTCAAACTGGTTACTTTTAAAAGTCCCAAAGTGAGGTAAACGGCAAATACGGCACTAACTAATCCAATCCCTTTTCTTGTCAGCGAAAGTTTTTGCCTTGGACCTTCGTGTGAAAAGCGGAAGGCCCCGAAAAGGTATAGCGTCATCAAAACGGACAGCAAAATCCAGATAACAAGAAATATTTCGCGTGTAAGCAATCCCCAATTCCCTACGAGATCCGCATTGGATAAAAATTTGAAAGCAAGTCCCAATTCCAGAAATCCCAGAACAACCTTAACGGTGTTCATCCAGGAGCCCGACTTAGGCAGTGAGTTCAACCAGGTTGGGAATAATGCGAATAACGCAAAAGGAAGTGCCAGCGCAACACCAAAACCAAGCATACCTGCGGACAGGTTTGTTGCTACATCACCTTCTTCCAGAATGGTGCTCCCCAATAAGCCGCCCAGGATAGGACCTGTACAGGAAAAAGATACAATAGCAAGCGTTACGGCCATAAAGAATATACCGAGCCCCCCCCCTACTTTGGAAGAAGCAGCATCCATTCTGTTGGCCCAGGAACTGGGCAGTGTTAATTCATAATACCCGAAAAATGAAAAGGCAAAGAATACGAAAATGAGAAAGAAGGCAATGTTCAGCCAAATGTTGGTAGCAATCGTATTCAGAATCTGTGAATCTACCGTATCAAATAAATGGAAAGGCAAGCTAAGCAAAAAATAGATCAACACGATAAAAAATCCATAAAGCAGGGCATTTACGATGCCTTTGGATTTCTTTTGCGAGTGTTTCGTAAAAAAGGATACCGTTAACGGTATCATGGGAAAAACGCAAGGAGTCAGCAACGCTATTAGTCCCCCTAAAAACCCCAGGCCAAAGATCATCCACAAACCGGATTCTGACCCAAATCCGTTTCCGCCCCCGGTTCTAAGCAACTCTTTATTCTTCAGATCGAGCTTTAAGGCAGAACTGAGGGCCCGACTCTTATCATCAACAGATTTTTCCTCAAGGACAATACTTTCCCCGGTAAGGGAAAAATTAAAGGTGTGCTCTTTCGGGATACAGACTTCCTTGCAGACCTGATAGAACAAATCAACATCAATTTGGGAGACATCGGGCTTTAACAGTTTTATTTCCTGAGTAAACACTGCTTTTTCCTTAAAAAAGGTCTCGTCTACCTCAAAGATATCACTGAATTCCTTGATCGTCTCACTTTCAGTGGTTTTCCCGATCAATTCATAGTTTTCTCCGGCTTTATTGAAAGTGAATACGCTTGGCAGGGAACCTCCGTCTGCCGTAAATTGCGAATACACATGCCAGCCTTCTAAAATTTCAGCCTTAAAAATAAGTTGGTACGAATCATCTGAAATCGGCTTCACTTCCCGGGTCCACAGCACAGGATCGTCTTCTGTCTGCGAAAAACCGGGGACATTTATAAATAAAAGCAAAAGGTATAGCCCTATATTTCTCATCTCACTACCATAAACTTTAAAATATTCTTAGTCTTATCCGTCACACGGAACCGGTCATCCACTCTTTTTCCTATGACCCAGACAACCTGTTCTCCGCAGCAAAGCAACCATTGTTCCTCCTTGGCTATCTTATCCATTTTTTCATCCTTAAAGAATTTGGAAATTTTCTTTTTTCCTTTCATTCCCAGAGGGTAAAAATAGTCTCCTTTGCGCCATTTCCTTACGTATAGCCTGTCATTTAACGTTTCTTTATCAATATAAAGTATTTCGTCAGCCGTTTCGTTCATTTGCCCAACGTCAGTTATAACGAACTTCACGGGAAGTTGTGCGGCGGCGTCCAGGGCATAGCATTCTTTAGAAGGAGCATCAGGCCCGATCTTTTGTAATAGGAGGTATTCCCTGTCTTTTATGAGGCGATGTGTTTTTGATCGAACTTCCTTCCCGCTTGTAGTGGTCAAAAGCCCGGTTACATTGTCCCATTCCGTAAATCCGTAGTCCCTGAAAAGTGCATGCACATAGGGTTTTAAGGGCTGCAGCTCTTTGAGCGATGCAACCGGGATTTTGGAAATAGCTTTATCCCGGATAAATAGTTGATCTTTAAGATCCTGTATGTGCGTTTTGAGGATAGACGAGGATCCGGCCAGGAAATTCTGGGTCATGGCAAAGTTGTCGGCAAATGACGGGTGCAAGCCCTTTAGGACAGGAACAACTTCAAGTCTGATCTTACTGCGCAGGTATTTGGTATCCTGGTTGCTTGAATCCTCCCTCCAGGAAATTTTGTGCTCTTTTGCATAGGCCATGATCTGTGCCCTTGAAAATTCCAGTAATGGCCGCACAACGGTATCCGTTTGCCGGGGGATCCCGGTTAGCCCGTCAATACCTGTTCCCCTTGAAAGATTGATCAGAAAGGTCTCCAGCTGATCGTCCCTATTATGGGCCGTTATCACCTTAGCATAGCCGTGTTCTTCCAATAACTCGGCAAACCAATGATACCTGAGTTCTCTGGCAGAAACTTGAACCGATACTTTATTTTTATTCACATAACCAATTGTATCAAAATGTGTTACATAAATTTTTTTTCTTATATTTTTTGCCAAATCCCTTACCAATTTCTCATCCCCGTCACTGGCATTTCCCCTTAAGTTGAAATTGCAATGCGCAAGTGCAAAATCAAGATCTTCCCTGGCACAAAGCTGTGCCAGGACCACGCTGTCTACTCCCCCGCTGCAGGCGAGCAAGAAACGCTCCTTTCTAAGCCCTGGAAAGTGCTCTGCTATATGGAGTTTAAATTCATCCAACACAGTGCAAAGGTAAGGAAGACGTATTGCATCCGCTAAAATTAGGGTTTTTAAACAAAAATTTTTCTGCCTTCACCAACACTCCCCGGATTCGGCGTAGCTGAACCAGGAAGTGTTTTACAACTTTTGAGAAGACGAGATCACCCCTCCAAAACTTCCCGCATCGCTTTCGCTTTAAGAAGGCATTCTTCGTATTCCTTTTCCGGAGAGGATTTAGCCGTAATAGCACCGCCTACGGAATACGATGCAAATCTTTTTGTCTTATTGTAGAGGATGCTGCGTATAACTACATTGAAATCGAAATCATTTTCCGGTGTAAAATAGCCTACCGCTCCGCTGTAGAGTCCGCGCTTGGTCGCTTCCAATTCTTCAATTATTTTCATTGCCGATACCTTTGGAGCGCCAGTCATACTGCCCATAGGGAAAGCTTCCCTGATGATGGTCACGGGATTTTTATCCGGTTCAACCTGAGATATAACTGTGGATATCATCTGGTGTACCTGTTCAAAGGAATATACTTTACATAACTCTTCCACTTCTACGCTCCCCTTTATTGCACTTTTAGAAAGGTCGTTGCGTACCAGATCTACAATCATGATATTTTCCGCACGTTCCTTTGCGTTATTCTCCAATGCTATTTTTAAGTTCAAATCCTCTGAAACGTCATATGAACGCTTCGCCGTACCCTTAATAGGTTGTGAAATTATCTTGTTTCCCTTTTTTTTCAGAAAGCGTTCCGGGCTTGCCGAGAGGAGGTATTTTTCCGCCAACCTCATATACACGGCGAAAGGCGGATGCGATATTTCATTGAGCTTTTCATAGGTTTTTAAAGGGTCTATACTGATATTTTCTGCATAAAACTCCTGGCAAAAATTAGCTTCATAGATATCTCCCCTATGAATATGTTTTAACATTTTTCGTATTTGCCTGAAATAGGCATCCTTAAATATCCGAAGTTTTATCCTGACGGGCTTCTGTCCGGATACATTGGTCCTGTGAGCCTTTATGTTGCAAATAATCCTATAGTCGCGCTCTACCTCATCGGCATCCATGTCCACATAGAGAAAAACTGCCCTATTTCCCTGCAAATAAATGATTTTCCTGGGCTGAAAAAAATAGAGGTCGGGAAACCCCAGACCATCAGCATTTCGGGAAATAAGATCTTCCACATCATTTTTAAGATCATAAGACAAATAGCCAAATAGCCAATCCGCCTTCTGCTTTTGGTAGTTCTCCAGCGCATCAAATGCATTTTGGTAATCCATTTTCAGCGAGGTAAGCGCATCTACCGCCAAAAGAGCGTCGAAGGACCCGTAGCGATCGGTATGTCCATTACTGTCTAACCATACTGCCTCATCAAACTTCCCGGCCCATTGCAGAAGGTTATTCTTGAATTTTGATATATAGGCCACTGAAAAAGTTCTCGTTTTCCGCAAAGCAGTCTAAATTTTGGAGAGGAATTCGGAAAGCGCCTCTTTGTGCTGTTTTGCAAAGGCGTCATTCGTAATACCATTTTCGGTATCAAAATTTTCGTAGAAAGAAGGGAGAGAAAAGGTAGTTACCACCTCTGCACCAAAACGCGGTAGTATATTCTTAATCACTTCCAAAGAACCCGATCCTCCTCTTTTGCCACCTGAGGTGGACATCAGGAAGATTTTCGTATCCCCAAGGAATTTGCGCTCGAGCCTTGAGAGCCAATCAATCAGGTTTTTGAAATAGGCCGACGGATTGCTGTTGTGTTCGTTAACGGAAATAACGAGTCCCTGTGCCTGATTGATATCATTCTTTAATTCAACCAAGGAATTGGAGAACCCTTTTTTCTTTTCGTGGTCTTCACTATACATGGGAAAGGGAAAGTTAGTCATATTCAGAAGCTGAACGCTGTGCGAATCTATTAAATTGACCGTATACTTTACCAATTTGAAATTGATTGAAGTAGTGGAATTACTTCCGGCAAAAGCCAGTATTGTTGCCATAGCGTCGTTTGAAGTGTTTAAAGAACGAAAATACCGCAAATACTATTGAATTGCGAGCATTTTATCTAATTTTGCAGCGGGAAACATCCAAACACCTTGTCAGACAAGTATATAGGTGGTAAAGAGCTTAGTACTGAAAGTTTCGGATACAAGATTTAGAACTATATATTGTTTGCAGATACTATTTGGAAGTAGCTCTGGAATAACAAATGCGGGAAGTAGTTTGTGCATACTTAATACGGTCTCCTAGTAATAGGGTCTGCTAGCAAATGTAAACCCCGGGGCATCACGATAGCTATCGGGACCGGGCCCAATAGAAGGAATCGACCCAAGGGTCGAAGGTATTAAACCTAGACCCCGCTGAAAAAGCGGGGTTAGTTCAACCATCCATTTTAACCGCTCCCGCTAAAAAACGGGATTGTTAAAATGGGGGTTCACTAATAAATTACCTTTTGAAAAAGAACGCTGTAAGATTGTATTTTATTGATGCCATGAGGGCATGGGCCATCCTTATGATGCTCCAGGGGCATTTTATAGACGGACTGCTCGATAGTGCCTTTAGGGATCCGAATAATATAACCTTCAACATCTGGAAGTATTTCAGGGGCATTACCGCACCGGTATTTTTTACAGTTTCAGGTTTTATTTTTACATATCTGCTGATCAGGGTTCCTGAGAAAGGCTTTGAGAATCCTAGAATAAAAAAAGGAGTTAAAAGGGGATTACAGCTTCTCTTTATTGCCTACCTCCTTCGCCTGAACCTGTTTGGCTTGTTGAAAGGCGAGTTGTACGATTCCTTCTTCCTGGTAGATGTGCTTCATTGTATTGGCCTTTCCATCCTTGGCATCATCGGGGTCTACCTGTTAACCTGTAATAAGAAGAAAGTGCTGTTTCCGGTTATTTTAATGGCAATTACGGTAACCTTGTTTCTTTTAGAGCCCCTCTACGAGCAGTGGGGATTTACCTATTTACCCCAGGCAATCGCCAATTATTTTACCAAAGCTAACGGCTCCGTATTTACTATTATCCCCTGGATAGGATATACTGCTTTCGGAGGCTTCCTGTCCGTGCTATTTGCCCTATTTAAAGATTATAAGCACTTATACACTGCAGCCATACCGCTGGCCGCATTAACCGGACTGTCGCTTATATTATTTTCTTCTGATTTCTTTCTTGCCGTATCCCAATGGACCGGTCTACAGCTTTTTGCAGATATATTTTTTAACAATTATCTTTTTATACGCCTGGGGGATGTTTTAGTCGTTTTTGCCATCTTTATGCTTTTCAGACAGTTTATGAAGAACCAAACCCTCCTTCGAATTGGGCAGAATACCCTATCAATTTATGTAATTCACTTTATCATACTATACGGAAGTTTTACCGGATTGGGAATTTATTACTTCTTGCATCATTCCCTATCACCCACAATGGTTATTTGCGGCGCTATCGGGTTTATGGTCCTGAGTTCTTATCTGGCGCTGCGGTATGATACCCATGAGGAAAGGATTAAACTACAGCTGTGGACCACTTTTTACATTTTGCAGACCAAGATCGAGTCCGTTCTGGCATCTGTGCAGAGGGGCATTAGAATGTTTATTTCCAGATTATTGCGGGTACTTGGGTTCGTAAAGCCTTAAATTATTGCAGCTATTTAATGAAGTGATTCAAACTTTTACAAATTGGCTAAATAATTGCCGTTTTACGCCCATATTTTGTCTTTTTCTTGCTCCGTAGCCCTGCCATGCAGCTCAAAAAAGCCTTCACCTGGGCACAAAACCATCGATTTTCGCTTCAATTCAAAAAGTTTAAATCACTTCTGTATTTGAATCCCCGGGAATATCCATGACCACTCACTTTATTTGTCCGTATAAGCAGGTCCAGGACTGTAATTTTCGTAAATGACATAAGGGTGGCATTTATATGTCGTTTATAAAGCGCCAGCTTATCAATAGCTTTGCCCTGAATAAAAATCGGAAATTTATGAATGCGATTTCGACCGGGCGTTGTTAGGTAATTCAGAATTTCATGGCCCGTCCTACCGGCGGGCAAGCCCCGCCCGAACGTGCCGTTGGGATACGGGCGGGCATTAGGGTGTACCTCGAGAGGCTCGGGACAGGTTTCTAACGATTAAATGTGCAGGGCTCTATCGTCGGTGGCCGCCAGTGCAGCTTCCTTCACTGCTTCCGCATAGGTGGGATGAGCATGGCTCATTCTGGCAATATCTTCCGCCGAGGCCCTGAACTCCATCGCAACAACGGCCTCGGCAATAAGATCAGCCATACGGGCGCCTATCATGTGAACGCCCAATACCTCATCTGTTTTCTTATCGGCGAGTATTTTTACAAAGCCATCTACATCCATACTGGCCCGGGAACGTCCCAGAGCACGCATTGGAAACTGGCCTACTTTGTATTCTATGCCCGCTTCTTTCAGTTCTTCCTCTGTTTTGCCCACGGCAGCAACTTCCGGCCAGGTATAGACCACTCCGGGGATTAAATTATAATTAATATGCGGTTTTTGTCCTGCTAACTGTTCCGCCACCAGAGTGCCCTCTTCTTCCGCCTTATGCGCCAACATGGCACCTCGAATAACATCCCCGATGGCGTATATGTTGGAAGTGCTGGTTTGCAAATGCCCATTTACCTCCACCATACCCCTATCGTTTATCTTAACCCCTGCTGCTTCCGCATTCAAACCTTCCGAATAAGGTCGCCGGCCCACGGAAACCAAGCAGTAGTCCCCTTTAAAAATCACTTCTTCTCCTTTCTTGTCATCCGCTTTTATTATGATCTCCTTGCCCTTTCTTTCAACAGATTTGACCTTATGGGACAGGTGGAATTTCATTTTTTGTTTTTTCAGCACCTTCATCAATTCTTTTGAGAGCGCACTGTCCATCCCCGGGATAATCCGGTCCATAAATTCAATAACCGTTACTTCAGATCCCAGTCTTTTATATACCTGCCCCAGCTCCAGCCCAATAACACCGCCGCCTATGATGATCATGTGTTTTGGGATTTCCTTTAGTTTTAGAGCTTCCGTAGAGGTTATGATACGCTCTTTATCAATTGTGATAAAGGGCAGGTTCGCCGGTTTGGATCCTGTAGCAATAATAATGTTCTTGGCTTCAATGGTTTCCGGTTTTCCCTTTTCCTTCGATATTTTGATATGCGTGGCATCCTTGAAACTTCCGGTGCCTTCAAATACATCGATCTTGTTTTTATCCATCAGGAATTGTATTCCCTTTGTGGTTTGATCAACAACTGCCTGTTTCCTCGCAATCATTTTCTCGAGGTTCACCTTAATGTCTCCCGGGATCTCTATCCCATGCCCTTCAAAATGGGACATGGCCTCTTCATAATGATGGCTTGAGTCTAAAAGCGCCTTAGAAGGAATACATCCCACATTCAGACAAGTGCCTCCAAGGGTGCTGTATTTTTCAATAATCGCAGTTTTCATTCCCAATTGCGCGCAACGAATGGCCGCAACATAACCACCGGGGCCGGAGCCAATCACGGCTACATCATATGAACTCATAGTCTTTTTATTTGTTGGAGAAGGATAATTCTCTGTAGTTTGAAATGCATCTAAAGCACAAAAGTACAAATGTTTTATTAGTGAAGCCCTATTTTCATACGCATGAAATGTTGCACAAAACAACTTGATGTTCCCTGTACTATCCGGGAAGACCTCGGGAAAATGCATTTTACCGGTGGTCAAGATACTCCGAACTATCCAAAATTACGCTGAAAAATAGAAAAATACCTAAGGCAGATGTAATACCCCAGCCAAATACCCAGAATCAAGGAAAAACCGGAAAGGGTATCGAACCAAATCGGACTTGTCAGGGCTCCCGATGCCATCAAATAGGTCATTTCAGCAATAATGAGTATTGAAATGATTAGGTGAGGCCAATAATTGCTTCCTTTGACGATCATGGATGCAATTATCCCTGCCACAATAGCCGCAATGAAGGTGGCTAATCCACCGAATATGAGTTATGGCTCAACCGAATTGGTGTGCTAAACTTCATTAATTGCGAAAGAATGTTGTGTGCTTCCCATATTCTTCATGGCCGTGAGTTTTGCTGACATATTCGTTTTTCCACAGGCCTCAACAATGACATTCACCACTCCTATATCATATTGAAGGATTGCATGGCACAACTTGGGATTTTAGAACATCATCCTATCGTGGTTTAGAGGTCGCCTGAAGCAGTTTGCAGAACAGTTCCCAAAATCGTAATATTACCGGCAAACTAAACCATCTTCCATGGCCCCTGAAAACCCAAACCAATACAGACAAAATGAACACATCGTAGATAATAGGGAACTTAACATTTGGGAAGCGCTTATCCCGGTTATAGCGTTAATAGGTATGTTGGCCTATAATATATTCGTTTATGGGGACGAGGCCTTAAGTGGTTCAAATCAATTTATTCTGTTAATGGGCGCTGCCGTCGCGGCAGTTGTGGGTTTTTTCAACAAAGTTTCTTACAAGCAAATGCTGGCTGAAGTGGCTGAAAATGTAAAATCTACCACAGGTGCCCTCCTTATATTATTAATGGTGGGAGCTCTGGCAGGAACCTGGATGATCAGCGGTATTATCCCAACCATGATCTACTATGGCCTCCAGATTCTTAATCCCACTATTTTTTTGGCGGCATCTATCATCATTTGTTCTATAATCTCTATTGCAACGGGTAGTTCCTGGACTACCTCTGCCACAGTAGGTATTGCGCTGGTAGGAATTGGGGAAACCCTTGGGATTTCTCTGGGAATGACAGCCGGGGCAGTACTTTCAGGAGCGTATTTTGGGGATAAAATGTCGCCTTTAAGTGATACTACCAACTTGGCTCCGGCCATGGCTGGCGGCGAGTTGTTTGACCATATTAAATATATGGCCTTGACCACGGTTCCCACAATTACCATTACATTAATTATATTCATTGTCATCGGATTAAATCTCGATGCAAGTGGAACAGCAGATATCAGTGGTAAACTGGCGGACATCGGCAATGCATTCAATATCACCCCATGGCTTTTTATAGTACCGGTGCTGGTGATAGTAATGATCGTGAAGAAAACTCCTCCTTTAATAGCCTTACTTCTTGGTGCTTTGCTGGGAGGTATAGCCGCCCTAATTGCCCAGCCGGATATAGTTGCTAAAATAGGAGGCAGCGATGGACTCACGTTTCAAAGCGCATACAAAGGTATCATGAACGCATTAACTATTGATACCGCGGTAGAAACGTCCAATACGGAACTCAACGATCTTTTCACTTCCGGTGGTATGGCCGGAATGCTTAGTACCATCTGGTTAATTATTTGCGCCATGGTCTTTGGCGGTGTGATGGATGCTATAGGAGCGTTATCCAGAATTACCAATGCACTTCTGGGTATGGCTAAAACAACCTTTGGCCTATTTGCCAGTACCGTTGCCAGTTGTTTGGCATTGAACGTAACCGCCTCCGATCAATATTTAGCATTGGTAGTTCCGGGAAAAATGTTTGCCAAAGCCTATAGAGACAGAGGTTTAGCCCCTGAGAATTTAAGCAGGACATTGGAGGATTCGGGAACGGTAACCTCGGTACTCGTACCTTGGAATACCTGCGGAGCCTATCATTCAAAGGTGTTGTTCGGTTACGTCGGCGCGACCGCTTACATTCCGTATACCATTTTTAGCATATTAAGTCCATTTATGACGCTGTTATTTGCGGCTTTTAAGATCAAGATAAAGCAATTAAGCACAACACAGGTCACCAGCGATTCACCACAAAAACAAATGCAATAACATTAAATTTTTCGTGTATTGGTGTTAGGAATACCCTTTTAATTTTTTAATTTCACATCGAATTTAAATAACGTTTTATGGCAACGGTAACATTAAAGGGCGACCCTGTACAAACTGTAGGAAGCCTGCCGTCTGTGGGCAGTAAAGCTCCCGAATTTGATCTTGTTAAAAGTGACCTTTCCCTTGTTTCCCTCCCGGACTACCTGGGAAAAAAAGTGGTGCTCAATATTTTTCCAAGCATTGATACCGGCACCTGTGCAAAGTCGGTCAGGAAATTCAATGAAGAGGCAACCCAATTGGATAATACGGCTGTACTTTGTATTTCAAAGGACCTACCCTTTGCTCAATCCCGATTTTGCGGGGCGGAAGGACTAGAGAACGTGGTCATGTTGTCAGATTTCAGAGACGGAAGTTTTGGGAAGGCGTATGAGGTTGAATTTAGTAGCGGGCCTTTGCAGGCATTACTTTCCAGGGCGGTTGTGATCGTTGATGAAGATGGGAAAGTGCGTTACACAGAACAAGTTCCGGAAACGGTTGACGAACCGGATTACAACGCTGCACTAGAAGCCTTACGGAATGTCTGAACACAGGGAAAGCTTCCTTTCAAACAGAATTAAAAGTGTTGGTTTTGCTTTTCGCGGCGCTTTATTACTTATTCGAACGGAGGGCAGCATAAAGGTGCAGATTTTTCTTATCCTATTAATTACAGCGGCCGGATTTTATTTTGAGATCTCCAACGTAGAATGGATCCTCCAAATCTTTGCCTTTGCACTGGTTTTGGGGATTGAGGGCTTAAACACCGCCGTTGAAAAACTATCCGATTTTGTACAACCGGAATTTGATCATAAGATAGGTTTCATCAAGGACATTTCTGCCGGGGCAGTAATGCTAGTGTCCATAGCCGCCTGCATTGTGGGGCTTATTATTTATATCCCTAAAATTTTTTAAAGTCGATCTCTTATCGGCATCATTACTAAATTTGTATTTTTGCCTCAAAGTATAGCACGATTTAATGGCAAAAAAGCGAAAAAGGTCAAAGCCCGCAGCTTCAAAAAAAGGGTTTTCTTTAAAATTTTCCAAACAGAATAAAATAATAATGGGCAGCCTTCTGGTGGTGCTCAGTCTTGCGCTGTTCTTTTCTTTCATTTCTTTTTATTTCACCTGGCAGGATGATCAAAGTTTGCTTACCGAATTTACGGATCGCAACGAACAAGCCAAAAACCTGTTGAATAAATTCGGAGCAAGTGCAAGTCATTTTTTTATGTACAAGGGATTTGGGCTGGCCTCTTTTATTTTTCCCTTTTTGTTATGCATCACGGGGCTTTACATGTTTCTCGGAATAGACAGAAAAGGCCTGTGGAGCAAATGGATATGGGGCCTTATCTTTATCATTTGGATATCGATCGCCCTTGGATTTTTCGCCTACGAACAGCCGCTTTTGGGAGGACTTGTGGGTTTTGAAATGAACGACTTTTTACAGGATTATACCGGGAAGATCGGCGTGCTGCTTTTGCTGTTTTTCGGACTTACGGTCATACTTGTTCGCTTCTTTAAGTTTTCCCCGGAGGGAATGGCGGACTATTTGAACCGGAAGGGTGGTTCCTTGAACTCTACCTTTAAGAGTAAAAAAAGGGCCGGTATAACAGATACCATGATTTTGGACACCGAAGATGACACTCCGGTTGTCATAGATACCTATACACATAAGGGAGATATTCCGCCGTTGACGGGAGAGTCAAAACACCCGGTAATAAAGGATGCCACCAAGGATGGTGGTATTGAAATAGAGGTAGAAAAGATCACCGAAGAGAAAGAAGAAAAAGACGTTTTGGCCGATAAGCTGGTAGAAGATTTTGGCGAATTTGATCCTACTTTGGAACTGCCGAACTATAAATTCCCTCATCTGGACCTGCTGGATCAACACGGATCTTCGGGTGGTATTACCATCAATCAGGAAGAGTTGGAGGAGAATAAAAACAGAATTGTTGAAACCCTTAAAAACTATAAAATAGGCATTGCCCAGATTAAGGCTACTATTGGGCCAACCGTTACCCTCTATGAAATTGTCCCTGAGGCCGGAATCCGAATTTCCAAGATCAAGAATCTGGAGGACGATATCGCCCTATCCCTTGCGGCCCTTGGTATCCGAATTATAGCACCTATTCCGGGGAAAGGTACCATTGGGATAGAAGTGCCCAATAAAAAGGCAACAACGGTCTCTATGAGATCGGTTATTGCCTCTTCAAAATTTCAGAAGGCCGAAATGCAGCTTCCCATTGCTTTCGGAAAGACCATCAGCAATGAAACTTTTGTGGTGGATCTTTCGAAAATGCCCCACCTCCTTATGGCAGGCGCTACAGGACAGGGGAAATCGGTCGGGCTAAATGCAGTACTTACCTCCCTCCTTTACAAAAAACATCCGGCAGAGGTAAAATTCATTTTAGTAGATCCGAAAAAGGTAGAGCTTACCTTGTACAACAAAATTGAAAGGCACTATCTTGCTAAGTTACCGGATTCTGAAGAGGCCATTATTACGGATAACAACAAGGTGATCAATACTTTAAATTCGCTTTGTATTGAAATGGACGACCGTTACGAACTGCTAAAGCTGGCTATGGTCCGTAATATTAAAGAATACAATGTAAAATTTAAATCGCGCAAACTAAATCCCCATGACGGACATAAATTTCTCCCGTACATTGTTTTGGTGATAGATGAGTTCGCAGATCTGATCATGACAGCCGGGAAGGAAGTAGAAACCCCCATAGCACGGCTGGCGCAATTGGCACGTGCGATAGGGATACATTTGATCATCGCCACCCAACGGCCTTCGGTTAACGTAATCACCGGTATTATCAAAGCCAATTTCCCTGCCAGAATAGCCTTTAGGGTAACCTCAAAAATTGATTCGAGAACAATCCTGGATTCCCAGGGGGCAGACCAGTTAATTGGTAGAGGGGACATGTTATTTACCCAGGGAAATGATGTAACCCGCATCCAATGCGCTTTCGTAGACACCCCAGAGGTGGCCAAAATAACGGAATATATAGGTTCTCAACGCGCGTATCCCGAGGCACATTTGCTTCCGGAGTACTCTGATGAAGATTCTGGCACAAGTATTGATTATGCTATAGAGGATAGGGATGCCATGTTCCGGGACGCCGCAGAAGTGGTGGTAACCGCTCAACAGGGTTCAGCCTCCTTAATTCAGCGAAAATTGAAACTGGGGTATAACCGTGCCGGAAGGATTATAGATCAATTAGAAGCCGCCGGAATAGTGGGACCGTTTGAGGGAAGTAAGGCGAGACAGGTACTTGTATCGGACATGTATGCCCTGGATCGGCTATTAAGTAATGAAAGCCCATAATGGGCATTCAACAACATATGGTCCATGCTAATCTATGTAAATAACGGGAAGGGGTATGACCATAGACTTTAATATGGATAAAATAGATAAAATGAAACGAATAATATTCTTTTTTTTACTGGCATTAACAATTACCACAGCAACTCCGCAGGATGCAGACAAGGCCAAAGCGCTATTGGATGAAGTGTATGACAAAGTTCAGGGTTATGACAACATTTACGTGGACTTTAAGTTTGAACTTAACAATTCAGAAGCCAATATTAACACGGAAACCCGTGGGGATGTTACTTTACAAGGGGATAAATACCTTTTTAATTATTTGGGTACCCAGCAACTTTACGATGGCAATAAGGTGTACACCATAGTCCCCGAAAATGAAGAAGTAACCATTGAGGATAAATCGGAGGATGAAAATGCAATGACTCCATCCAAAATGTTAACTTTTTATAAGCAGGGGCACAACTATGCATGGGATATTCTTCAAAATGTGCAAGGCCGGAAAATACAGTTTGTAAAACTCACGCCTATAGACACTAACTCCGAGATTGCCTCCAGGTTACTTGGAATAGATATTGAGACCAAACATATCTACAAACTTATTGAAACCGGGAAGAACGGCACAAAGACCACTATTACTGTTAATTCTTTTAAAACTGATCAGCCGTTGTCAAAAACCTTATTTACTTTTGATGAGGACAAGTACCAGAATGACGGGTACTACATCATAAGAAATTAGAACCTTGCGTATATTAGACAGCTATATATTAAAACGGTTTCTCCTTAATTTTTTCAGTTCGTTTGCAGTATTGATGTTAATCTTCATATTCCAAACGATCTGGCTTTTTATTGACGATTTTGCTGGGAAGGGACTCGATGTAGTGATCATTGGAAAATTCCTTTTTTACCTTACCCCAAACCTTACGGAAAAGGTACTTCCGCTTACCGTGCTTTTATCTTCCATACTGACCTTTGGGACATTTGCTGAAAACTACGAATTTGCGGCAATGAAAGCCTCAGGCATCTCGTTGCAACGTTCCATGCTCAGCCTCATTTTTTTCGTATTAATTCTCGGAGGAGTTACCTTTTATTTTGCCAACAATATTATTCCTGCCTCGGAACAGAAGATCTACAATCTGAGAAGAAATATTGCTACGGTAAAACCGGCCGCTGTCATAGAGGAAGGTGTTTTTAGTGATTTCGAGGGGATGAACATCAAGGTAGATAACAAGCGCGGCGACAATGATCGTTTTTTGGATAATGTCATTATTCATAAAAAATCGAACCTTCAAAAGAATAATACGGTCATTAAGGCCAAAACAGGGGAATTAATCAGTAGCGAGGGTTCTGAAATTATACAGCTGGTTCTAACGGACGGCCACTATTACGAAGATATTGTTGATAAAAAAAATGACAACAGGCGAAATTATCCCTTTGCAAAATCCGATTTTGAAACATACATCATCAACATTGAGATACCGGAAAATGACCAGGATCTGGAGGAGGAACGGAATGTAAGAACCGATAAAATGAAGAATATTTCGCGGCTGACCAAAGATATAGATTCACTTAAAAACAACAACCTTCAGGTAGTACGGGCTTTTTCCAAAAATATCTCCAACAGGATGGGTGCTTTTGTACCCCTGATTCCAAAAGATACGATGGGCCAGACGAGCAACAAGACCGCGAAGATTGATTCCCTCATCAAAGCGAGTGCAAAAGATGATACCATTACATCCGAAGACACCGTTTCTGTGGCGGGCACCTCACAGCCATCAAAGACCGGAACAACTAAGGTAATAGACAAAGCGCCGGAAGTGGAAAATGTCCTGGATCTCTACCAGGAATGGCAACAGACACAGATGCTTAATTCTGCAAACAACTCAGTTTCCAATATTCTAAATTCCATTAAAGGAAAAAAGGATGAATTAGACCGCCGATACAAGATTTATTATATGCATATCCTTTCATTGCACAAGAAATTTGCGCTCGCCTTCTCATGTATTATTCTCTTTTTTGTTGGAGCGCCTTTGGGGGCAATCATCAGAAAGGGAGGATTGGGATTGCCTATGGTTATCGCGATCGTTCTTTTTTTAGCGTATTATTTCTTAGGAGTTTTTGCCGGCAATTATGCCAAGGAGGGCAATATTAATCCAATTCTTGGCGCATGGCTTTCTACTTTAATAATGTTACCTTTGGGTATCTACCTAACCCGGAGGGCCACGGCAGACAGAGGTTTAATGAGTTTTGGGCACATTGTGGATTTCTTCAGGGACCTGTTTAAAAAGAAAAACAAAGAAGTGGAAGTATGATTGAAAGTATGGAAGAAAAAATTCAATTGAACGCCATTGAAGATGCCATAGCGGACATCAAAAATGGCAAGGTCATTATTGTGGTCGATGATGAGAATCGGGAGAATGAAGGTGATTTCATTGCAGCTGCCGAAATGGTAAGTCCGGAAATGATCAATTTTATGTCGAGGCACGGCCGCGGGCTTATTTGTGCCCCACTTACCGAGGAGCGTTGTGAAGAACTGGACTTAAGCATGATGGTTGAGAACAATACAGTGCTGCATCATACACAATTTACAGTCTCAGTAGATCTTATAGGCCAGGGTTGTACCACTGGAATTTCCGTACACGACAGGGCCAAAACCATTAAGGCACTGACCGATCCAAAAACCAGTCCGCATCATTTGGGAAGACCGGGCCATATATTTCCACTGAGAGCAAAAAACGGTGGGGTTTTACGCAGAACCGGGCACACCGAAGCTGCCGTCGATTTTGCCCGCTTAGCAGGTTTTGCACCTGCGGGGATCCTTGTGGAAATCCTTAATGAAGACGGTACCATGGCGCGGCTACCTCATTTGGTGAAAGTGGCTAAAAAGTTTGACCTTAAATTGGTTTCCATTGAGGATCTGGTGGCCTACCGCATGCGGCACGATAGCCTTATCATTAAAAAAGAATCCTTTGAGGTAGAGACCAGGTTCGGGCACTTTACGCTTCACGCATACCAGCAAACCACTAATGATCAGGTGCACCTGGCGCTGACCAAGGGCATTTGGGAACTCCATGATCCTGTTTTGACACGAATAAATTCAACCCTCGTCAATAATGACATTTTAGGAACACTTACCAATAATGCTGACGAAAAACTCGATGATATGTTTCGTCTTCTTAGCACAGAGGGTAAGGGCGCCATTGTCTTTATCAACCAGCAAAGTGAATCTTTCAATTTGTTAAAAAGAATCAGCGGTTTACGCGAAAACCAGAGGAATGGCATTATGAAAGCTCCACAGATAGCGATGGACGCCAAGGATTTCGGAATAGGGGCGCAAATTTTACACGATCTGAATATCAGCAAAATGCGATTGATGACCAATACACCGCAAACGAAGCGCGTTGGGATTGTTGGTTATGGGCTGGAGATCGTTGAGTATATTTCGTACTAAGGAAATGCAATACTATAAAAATTTTAAACCGTCCCGATACTACCACAGAAGTTCATAGTATTCCACATATATCCCCAATAAAATATGCCATACCAGATAATGTCCCAGCCGTACTGTAAACGAGGAAAGAAATCCGGCTTTCCTAAAAAAGACTGCCTGTGACAGATTCATTAAAAACCCCGCTGACAAGGCGTATACCATTACGGCAAGGGTTTCATTTCCAAGTTGCTCCAGGGGCTCCCTCAAAGATGTCAGAACCGCCCCGACCCAAAAAAAGTAATTTAAGTACTTTCCCTTTTTAAAATAAGAACCCAGCCATAGAATAAGAGTCAATGGGATTAGCCTGTAAAAGACTTCGACTTCGAAGGCGCCAGAAATATATAAGAAAACGGAGTATGGGAAAGGCTGCAGGAACGGCGGTAGTTCCGTATAGGGCTGCGGGTGTAGCATTACTTTAAAAACCAGCACATCCAGTACCCCAAAGACAAGACCAATTAAAAAAGGCTTTACAAAACGATTTTTGAAAGAAATACTCTTTTGCCAGAAGTTCGGCAAGTGAGCTCTGGATTGAAGGAAAACGAACGGAATTCCGAGGAACATTATAAAAATGTTCAGCACATCCCAAACTCTTACATTGGGATGCAGATATTCAAGTGTCCTGCCATAATAAATACCCAGGCCTGCAAAAAGCAGGAGCAACAAATAGGTATAGAGGTTCTTTCTCTCCTCAATAGCAATCTTTATCACCTTGGCATATTTAGATATCCAACAATATTCGGCAACAGCGAATTTAAAAATTGAAAAGAAATAATCCGGAAAAGGGATTACTGTCTATCTAAGATAAGGAAAAAAGGAAATAGTTAAAACCATAAAATCTGCATTCCAATACAGGTCAATTAACAATTTGTATTTACAAAATGCTTTGTACGGCCCTGAGCAATTTTTCTGCCCTGATGCGCACTTCTTCATCGCTCCATCCCAGTTTTATAAGACATGAAATGTTTCTACCTATCCAGTGATCGGATTGAGAAAAATCTGCCTTACCGTAATCCGGCAGTCCATGTACCACTTCCCCGCTAAACGGACTTAAAGAAGTTAACTGCTTTAAGTGATCCCATTTGGTATGGTAGTGCCAGTTGTTATTGAACCAATAAAAGCAGCCATCAATACCTGAAGCCAGAATTGCCTGCTGTGCCTTTTTGGCCAGTTCAGCGGTAGGGAGAAAAAAATTGAGAAAGGAGTAATTTTCCACACCTTTATCCGGTACCTTTCGGAAAGTAATTTCCGGGATACCGCTCAGTGCCTCTCTCAGCAGGTCATAGTTTTTTTTCTGAATCGCGATAAATTCATCAAGTCGGGCTATCTGGGCCAATCCCACCGCAGCATTCAGTTCCGAAATTCTGTAGTTATACCCAAGAAACGGGTGCTCTTCCGCTCCCCTGTCCTTTCCGGTATGGTCATGTCCATGATCGGAATAATGGTCGGCATTTTTAGCATATTCCGAATTATTGGTGATGATAGCCCCTCCTTCGCCACAGGTGATTGTTTTTACATAATCGAAAGAAAAGCATCCCAAATCCCCGTAGCTGCCCAGGGGTTTGCCCTCATAGCTACCCCCTATAGCCTGACAAGCATCCTCTAAAAGCAGTAATCCGTTTGCGTCACAGCTTTTTTTTAAAGGAGCCATATCTGCCATGGATCCGCACATATGTACCGGCATCACCACTTTTGTTTTAGAAGTAATGGCTTTTTCCACAGCCTTGGGATCCAGGGTCAGGGTGTCATCTACATCTACCAGTACGGGGATGGCACCAAGGGCCAGAACGGCCTCAAAGCTAGCAACAAATGTAAAGGTGGGAAGGATAACCTCATCCCCTGCCCCAATACCTGAGGCTGCCAGGGCTACGGTTAAAGCGGCAGTACCGCTACTTAGGAGCTGGGCATGTTCTGCCCCCATCCTTTTGGCCAATGCCTGCTCCATTTCCAATGCTTTCCACCGACCCCGGCGCATACCCTCAAAGCCGTATCGCATGAGCACGCCGGTCTCTAAAACCTGTTGAACTTCCGCTCTTTCTGTTTCGCCAAATAATTCAAATCCCGGCATGACTTAGTTATAAATTAAAATAAAAGTTAAAAATTGAATTTGATTTTCAGTGCATCTCTATGACGCTGTCGGACAGATTCCGCCTGACTTTCTTAAAGCCCGAAAACATATCATCTGTAGCCCTGTAGCCTATGGGCATAACCAGGGCTGTTTTAAGCCCTTGTTGCTCTAACCCGAGCAAATGGTCATAGGCCTCAGGATTAAATCCTTCCATGGGGCAGGAATCAATTTTCTCCATAGCACAGATGGTCAGTAAATTCCCCATGGCCAGATAGGCCTGATGTTGGGCCCAAACCTGGATCTCATGGGCCTCCATGCTGGTAAAATTACTTATCATTGCCTCGCGGAAGGGGTCAAGGATATCATCACTGGTGCCACGAACCTCTTTAACTCTTTCAAAATAACCGCTGATATAGTCCCTGTCAATACCGGATTCTATACAAAATATCAAAAGGTGGGATGCCTGGGCCACCTGAAGCTGGCCCCAGGAGTGCGGCACGAGTTGTCTCTGAATCGTTTTATTTTTAAGTATGATGAGTTTTATGGGCTGCAGCCCATAAGAGGAAGCTGTAAGGTTGAAGGCATTTTTAAGTTTCCCTATCTTCTCTTCAGGTAAAACGCGTGCCTCGTCGAACTTTTTTACCGCGTACCGCCATTCCAAATGATCTATGATGTTTTCCATAAGAAATCTAATTAAAAAACCAAAGTTTTACCGCCATGATAACCACCATAATAACCAGAAATGTCTTGATAAAACCATCTCCCTTATCAACAGATACCCGGCTGGCTACCCAGGCACCGGAGCCGTTGCCTATTGCGAGAACAAGGCCTACTTCCCAAATTATTTTGTCGTTGAGCATAAAGACCACTAATGCTGCAAGTGTATAGATCAGCACAACGACTACTTTTGTGGCATTGGCCCGTACCAAGGTCATTTGGTTTACATAATGCAAAAATAGTATAATTATAAAGCCCAGGCCTGCGTTAATGAACCCTCCGTAGATCCCAAAGAAGAAAAATGCGATTACGGCTTTCCAAAGATGCCTACCCTGAACCTTTTCCCGCAGTTCTTCGAGCTTCATTTTTGGCTTAAAAAGTATGATCAAAACCACTATGATCATGATGGCGGCCAGTATCCTGTTAAAGGTTTCCCCTTTGATGTCAACTGCTATGTAAGCACCTAGGATGGCACCAAACAATGCAGAAATACCCAGATAAATATTAAAAGGATAGGTTGAAACACCTTTGCTTTGAAATCCGGCCGTACCCATAACATTTTGGATGGCAACCGCTACCCTGTTGGTACCGTTGGCCACACTAGGAGGCAATCCCAGAAAAATGAGTACGGGCAGGGAAATTAAAGAACCCCCTCCTGCCACTGTGTTGATAAACCCGACCACAAAACCCACAACAATTAGCAACATGTAATGGTACCATTCTTCCATTGGGCAAAAATAGGGGGTCTAAGAGAAAAAATCCATTTTTACAGGTAATAAAAGGGCGCTTGGGGCTTAAGGATATGAAAAAGGTTAGTATATTTGCCCCTCGTTTGGTAGAGTATTGTGTCCAAAGATCCTGATCAACAATTAGAGGATTACAGCCAAGGAAAGTGACTATACTAAAAACGGGTCTTGCTTCGTTCCCTCCTGGAGCAAGCTAAAATGTAGTGAAAGGACCAAAAAGAAAAATATTATAAATCGGGTTGGGGTAGAAAAATACTCAAATCCAAATTGGAGGAATCACGTGAGCCCGGAGGGCTACGTGATGAATGGCAGATCACGTGAATCCCGCACGGCGGGATGACGTGATAAAGTGGCTTGTGGCGTTTGCTGAAGGCATCGCGCCATCGAATGTGTAAAATATAAATTGTGTATTTTGTATATGCATTATGGAGTAAAAGTTATGACAGGATTTATGTCGGTATGTCCGCCAATCCTGATGCCCGACTAAGGGATCATAACGAAGGGAAAAGTCCATATACTAAAAAATACAGGCCGTGGGTGCGATTTTATTTGGAAGAAGTTGAGATCGCCGCTAAGGCCAGAAAAAAAGAAAAATACTATAAATCGGGTTGGGGTAGAAAAATACTCAAATCCAAATTGGAGGAATGGCAGAGTGGTCGAATGCGGCAGTCTTGAAAACTGTTGAGGGTCACACCTCCGGGGGTTCGAATCCCTCTTCCTCCGCTGGGTAGACATCAGAAACTACCATAAACCCTGTAAACATATGATTTACAGGGTTTTTCATTTTTTGTAAATTGCTTATGCACTTCGCACATGTAAGATTAATTCATAATTTCGAAGATGTCAAAGATAGAGGATTATCCGAAGAACTATCAAGAGTTCCTTGCCAGGTTCAGGAAAGAAGAGGATTGTTGGGCCTATATTGTCGAGCTAC
>JBGTNL010000077.1:0-7185 GCA_041743085.1 Flavobacteriaceae bacterium | reverse complement strand
TTTTGGGCACCGGGATACTTCGTTAGCACGGTAGACCTTGACGAGGATACCATAAGGAAATACGTGAAATATTAGGAGAAAGAGGAGAAAAGGGTCGAGGACCAGCAACAAAAGTTCAATTTCTAGCACTTGCCCCGGTCGCCCCTCCCTAGGGGGGCTAGCCAACGCCACCTTCTAAGAAGGTGTGATTTTTACTATAGCATAGAATATATTAGGTTAAATAAAAAATCACCATTTTTCCATCCAAAATCACCGTTCGGTTATTTTTCATATCAATCCATACTGAAAAACCTGCAATCCATACATTCCTTGGAATCGGCTTTTTAAATTTGATTATCTTGCGTCCGCTTTTTTGATCATTTTTCAAATAATCAAAAATTGAATCCAAAACCACCAAACCATTTAATCAATGTAAATCGGGCCTTTAGACGGCCAGGGATGGAACCATCCAAAAATGGAGTTATTCGAATTAAATAAAATTTAATGGTTAAGGAAATGGAGCTTATCCGTATGACCAACAAGGTCAACGATTATATCGAAAAATACGTGACTTTGGTGAAGGCGGATTTAAAGGAAGAGGTATTGGGCATTTTTGACCAAATGCATCAGTTTTTCCCATATTGGGTTGCCATGACCTGCCCGGTAATGCACCCTGATATTTACTACGTCAGTAAGAACTGTCAGGACGTATTTGGACATGGCCATGAATATATGCTGGCCAACAGCAGACCTGAAAAATTCTTTGCCCATGTACATCCCAGTGATAGGGAGAACCTTCTGGATTGTTATAACTATATGCACGATTACATTGCAAATGTGGCCCCCGGATCGCATCATGAGTACCGCTGCATCCTTCATTACCGTTTTAAAAAGCGGACCGGGCAATATATGTATCTAAAGGATGAAAAAAGTGTGCTGAACCTCGACGGCTCGGGCAATCTGTATTATGCGCTATTTCTGGATGTTTCCGGAGAAAAAAAATTCAACGGGGTAAAGATAGAGGTCTTTAAACAGGAACGGTCCATGATTAAAATTGACGAGTACAAGCCTTCACTGGGGTATCGGGTACTTACCAAACGCGAAGGCGAAATAATCGCATTGGTAAAACAGGGTCTGAGCACCAAAGAAGTTGCCTGGCACCTTAACATCAGCCACAACACGGTACGGAACACGAAAAGCAGGTTGTTCGAGAAATTCCAGGTAAATAATACGGTCGAACTGTTAAATATGACCGCTTGATCATTTTGTCATTGAACCGATTTCGGACATACCGGAAGTATAAAAAGCAAAAAGCGATCGAACTGCTCGTCAAAGGGAGCAAATGGCTGACAAGCATAAATTTTTTGGATCGGGTTCTTTGGAAGATGAAAAGAAATCACGGTTTAAATATCTGCCAAACAGATTTTATAGGTTCTAAATATGCCCTCATGATCAACATACAGGATTTTATCGGGAACAGCAACATATTTAAAAAATTTGAGGTGGACGACCTGCTTTTCGTCGAAATCGTGTGCCCCGTTGAAGACGATGCATCCAAAACCAATTTGTGGTGGCACCACAATTTCTTTGCCTATGCCATTTCAGGATCAATGGTATTGAAAACGCTCAAGGATGAATATATCTTCAAGGCGGGCGAATGCATCTTTTCCAAAAAGGGGAGCATTATTTCGGCCCGGCATCTTGTTCAAGAGGACTTTTGCGAGCTGCGGGTCTTTGTTCCGGATGATTTTATAAGGTCCGTTTTTCAAAAACATAGGATATCGTTGATCGGGGCGGGGGCCGAAGAAAAAACCGATACGCTCATCCCCCTGGCCATTGATGACGTTCTTGAAGTTTATTTTCAATCTTTGATCACCTATTTTTCCCAGCTTGCCCCTCCGCCCAAATCGCTCCTCAAATTAAAGTTCGAGGAACTGATGGTGAATATTCTTTCCAACAACAAACATATGCCGCTGAAATGTTTTTTTAGTTCGCTGTGCCAATCGACGAAGCCCTCGATCAAAGAAATTATGGAAGCTAATTATTTGAGCAATCTGTCCCACGAAAATTTCGCCCGGCTGTGCAGCAGGAGCCTATCGGCATTCAAGGAGGAATTTAAAAATATTTTCCGGACCTCGCCCGGTAAATGGCTACTAAAAAAACGTCTGGAATACAGTCGTTATTTACTGGAAACCACTGATAGCAATATCGCGGAGATCTGTTATGCAAGCGGTTTCGAAAACATCTCGCACTACAACAGGGTGTTTAAGCATAGATATGGTCTTCCTCCCGGCAGGTTTAAAATTCAAAAAACGCTCCAACCACGGAAAAAATAGTATTGGCTTCATAGCAAAGTTTTTTGACTTTTCAGCAAATCCTTTCTTTTACTATCCTCATAATTTTGTCTTCAGGTTTGCGCCTTGATAGCTCTGCCCAATGGGTTTATACGAACATTTTTAGTGCTATTGAAATATTGGGATTGCACTTGTAGGTTTTTATGCCTGTCCTGAAATTTCAATAAAATGAACTTGGCCGCGGACTGGAACAATTTAAGTCGAATCAAAAAAATTAGGACATGAAAATTTCAAAAGTATTATCCGTCGGTATTATATTGTTTGCGTCCGGCACAGTTTTATTCAGTAATGTTGGTTGTCAAACAGATGATTTTTTGGGCACTCCCGTCAAAAAATATCCTCCAGATTTGGCCACCGCATGGATAAATATGCAGCGGAAGCTATTTGTGGGTACCGAGGGTATACTGCCCCATGTTGCCGGCCGTACGTATGCGTATATGGGACTTACCATGTATGAGTCCATCGTACCCGGTATGGAGGATTATCGATCCCTTGCCCCGCAGCTCAATGGGGACCTAACATTCCCCGTCGTTCGGCACGCAAAGAAATACCATTGGCCGGCCAGCGCCAATGCAGCGTTGGCATTTATGCTCAAAAATTTGTTGCCCCATACCACCCCGGAACTGTTGAAGTCCGTTGACTCATTGGAGGCAGATTTTTACGGTAAATTTCAAATGGATGCCGATGCAGAAATCTTGCAACGGTCAGCCGATTTCGGCAAGCAAATAGCCATGTCCATTTTTGAATGGTCAAAAACCGATGGCGGTCATGAGGCCTATAAAAATCCGTTTTCCGATACGTTTGTCCCCCCGATCGGGCCGGGGCAATGGAAATCCACGGGAGAATTTCCTTTTGATCAACCGGTCTATCCGTATTGGGGCGACAACCGCACGTTTATTCCCGGTCTTGCCGACGCCACACAACCGCCCCCTCCTCCCACATATTCGGAAGAACCAGGGTCGGATTTCTATAATGCGGTAAATGAAATCTATACTATGTCATTATCCCTTAGCCATGAAGATTCGTTGACCGCAAAATTCTGGGCGTATGAACTGCTCAGCCCTGACGAAGTAACCGTGCATGATGATGTTTCCCATGCGGCCAATTTCGTGACCCAAATGATAGCCTTGAAAGATCTTTCCCTACAGGAAGCGGCCGTTTTGTACTGCAAACATGCCATTGCAATGAACGATGCCGGTATCTCCAGTGTAAAGGCAAAGTTTCATTATAACCTGGTGCGGCCAATAACCTATATCCGAAATGTACTGGGCCATACCGAATGGAAGCCAGTCGTGGCCACCCCACCGTTTCCCGAATACCCATCGGCTCATGCGGTCATCTCCCGGGCCAGTGCTGCCATACTGGAAAATGAGTTCGGACAGGATTTCGAATTTACCGATCATAGTTTCGACAATACCTATGGGCTACGTCATTTCGATTCGTTCGAAGCGTATGCCAAAGAAGCCGCATTTTCCCGTTTATTGGCGGGCATCCATTACCGCTTTGCCATGGATGAAGGCCTGAAGCAGGGTATAGAAGTAGCTGCGAGGACAAATAAATTAAAGTTTAAAAAATAAGGGCTGTTAAGCAACATAAAATAGACACAGCATTAAATGACCCATTTACGAATATTTGAAAGTTTAAATCAAAACAATTATCATCATGAAAACAGAAAAAGAAGTTACGACCGTTACGATCAAAGAAAACAACGCAGCATCCGAACAAAATAAAAGTTTGTTCCGCGGGGCCATTGAGGAAATATGGAATAAGGGTAATTACGACAACATCGATGAATTTGTCTCCCGTGATTTTATTGTCCATGCCGATACGCCCAATGAAGAAATCCACGGACCAGAGGGCGCTAAACAATGGTTCACCCAATTGCGGGAAGCGTTCCCCGACATCCACTTCACAATTATTGACCAAATCGCGGAAGAGGACAGGGTAGTGACCCACTGGACCGCAAGCGGTACCCACAAAGGGGAGTTCAAGGGTATTCCGCCCACTGGTAAGCAGTTTACCGTGACCGCCATTGATATTGATCGGATTGTGAACGGCAGGGTTGCGGAATGCAGGACCAATATGGATGAGTTGGGTCTTTTGAAGCAACTCGGGATTATCTCTGTATAGGGCATTTGGGTTATACTCGATCCGGATTTCTATCCGGATCGAGTATAATTTGATTTGAATACGGCCTCCAATGGGAGGCAAAAAGCAATCATCACTTTAAAAATTGCTACTTGTAAGGGTTTAATGTCGATCCACACAAGATACTCGACATTCCATATATCTTTTGTTTATGCTTTTTAAATTCGAATTGTCTTCGTACTTGATTTTTGGCGGTTTGAAACAGCTAAATTCTTCATGTAAATAACATCCGAAACTAAAAGGCCAGTAGATTTAAAACTGATTTTCCATATAACCCTATTAAAGCGGTGGCCATGGGAAATGGTATTGTCGAATTACCGTAAAAAGATATTAAGAATTGAATATCTCTGATATCCTCTGATATCCTCTGCACATAGATCTTTTCTACAGACATACCAACTTTGTTTGGACAAAACGTAGAGTTTGCAAAAAGACATTTTTCTTATGTATCCAATGTAACCAAGTCCAACTTATCCGAAAAGTAAAAAAAATAGATGCCAAAACATAGTGAATTTTGCCCTATATGCGCTTGGCCGATTATGCGCGTTTATGTGCCCGAAGCCTTTCCTCCTTTAAGGCCGATTTTTATGAGATTTATAAGATAAACCCTGGGAAATGGCTTATCCATAAAAGATTGGAATACGCCAAATTCCTCATCGAGACCACGGATAAGGCCATTAACGACGTAACCTTTGAAAGCTGTTTTAAGAACACCTCCCATTTCGTTAGGACATTTAAGGATGCCTACGGAAATCCTCCGCTTCACCATCGCATGGCCGTAAGTTAGGCTATGGATATCACTTTCATTAAAATAACTTTTCAGAACATTTTTAAAACCTTAAAGTAAATTCCCGTTGCAAGTTTCCCAATACCTTCGCCTTTGTTGGTCCATGAAAGGTCCGTGGAAATGAATTTAATCATTTTTAAAACAAAAGTAATATGGAACCACAAGTAAAGGAAAAGTCCAAAAAGCTGGAAGGGCTTGATGAAATTTTTAAAAGATGTGCCCAAAGAGCTTCCAAATACGATCGTGAAAACCAGTTTTTCACCGAAGATTTTGAGGAACTAAAGGAAGCGGGCTACCTGACAATGCCCCTCCCAAAAGATTTTGGGGGTTATGGAATGAATCTGCACGAAGTAGGACGAAAACAACGGGAACTGGCCTATCATGCTGCTCCTACGGCCCTTGGCCTGAACATGCATCTCTATTGGATAGGCCTGGCAGTCGATTTATGGCGGCAAGGGGATACTTCCCTGGAATGGATCTTGACCGAAGCCGCCAAGGGGGAAATTTTTGCCGCAGGACATGCCGAAAGCGGAAATCATCTGCCGGTAGTACATAGCACGACAAAAGCGGAAAGGGTAAAGGGCGGCTATAAGTTTACTGGACATAAACAATTTGGCAGCCTCTCTCCGGTCTGGACTTTTATGGGACTGCACGGAATGGATAACAGCGATCCACAGAATCCAAAGATCGTCCATGCCTTTATGCCAAGAAATTCCGAAGGATTTGAAATCAAACAGACCTGGCACAATGTTTTGGGCATGCGGGCCACAAGAAGCGATGACACTATTTTGAACGGAGTTTTCGTTCCCGATAAATACATTGTTAGAGTGCTACCAGCAGGCTTTAAAGGTGCGGATGCTTATCTGTTGGGAGTTTTTGCATGGGCCCTTATGGGTTTTGGTAATGTCTATTGCGGACTTGCGGAAAATGCCTTCGACCTTATCCTTGCCTAGATGGGGATAGGGCCAACCTATCTTTCCTTGTTCTGGCCGATTGTATACCTATTATGCAATCCATACAGGATTTCCGGCATTCCGTACATCCTATTTTTCGGTTTTCTAGATTCGAATTATCTTGCCTATATTTTTAGTCGCATAGTAACGACTAAAAGTGGCTAGGCTTTATAAAATGGTCACAACTTAAGATAACTTCCAAATAAATATGAGGGATGAAACCACTGAATAGCATCTTCCTTTTTGCTTGTTTTTTAGTATTAACAGTAAATATCGGGTGTAAAAACAAGAAGGCTAGCCCCGACCTAAATTTGGCATCTATCGACCTTGCGAGAGGGGAGCTTTTACTCTGTGGCAACGGGCAATTTGGCGAAATAAGCTTCCCATTGTCATGCAATAATGATTCTCAGGAAACCTTTGATCTTGCCATTGCCCTGTTGCATTCGTTTGAGTACAAGGAAGCTGAAAAAGCTTTTGCCAAAGTAATCGATGCCGACCCCGAATGTGCCATGGCCTATTGGGGCGCGGCCATGAGCATTTATCATTCCCTTTGGTCCCCGCCGACCAAAAAGGAATTGGAAAAGGGCTCAAAGCTAATTGAAATTGCGAAAACCTTGACGAAAACGCAGCGGGAACAACAGTATGTAGATGCCATTGGGGCTTATTATAATGACTGGGATTCCGTTGACCATAAAACAAGGAGTTTATTATATGAAAAGAAAATGGAAACCATTTATAATAACAACAAGGAAGATATCGAAGCGGCCGTTTTTTATGCTTTGGCGTTAAATTCCACGGCCGACCCGACAGATAAGAGCTATGCGAACCAATCAAAAGCCGGTAAAATCCTGGAAGGACTTTTTCCGCGCCATCCCGATCATCCGGGGATCGCACACTACCTCATCCACAATTATGACTATCCCGAACTTGCCGAAAAGGCGTTAAGTACGGCAAGAAGGTACGC
>JBGTNL010000076.1:0-13371 GCA_041743085.1 Flavobacteriaceae bacterium | reverse complement strand
CGGATATGAGGCTATGAGGTTGGACGAGCAAGCACATCGTTGTGAAGTCCGAAACACATTTAAGTGATAACCGAAGTAGTAGATGCAGCGGGAATCGAGTGAAAGAAGATGTCATTACCTGGGGAGGTCCCCCAAGCTACGTGTAGCTATATGGAGAAGTCAGCAGAGGCCATAGTAGCCGACCACCCGATAAGTTGGCGAAGGACCGGACGATAATGGCCCTTAATAAACCAAGGGGCGGTTTTACGTTACGGATAGTCTTCCAGTAGAACAGTAGCCTTGGATTAAGCGGGACAGCGAAACAATTTTAGTATTAATGATTAAGCGATTAACAAGTAAAAAGAACCTAAACGATGCCTATTTGTAGGTGTACCGCAACAAGGGGGTGCCACAAGGCTCACCTTTGAGTCCGTTGCTCTCCAACATCCTGCTCAACGAGCTGGATAAAGAACTGGAAAAGCGCGGACACCGTTATGTAAGATATGCCGATGATTTCAATATCTATGTCAGAAGTAAAAAGTCGGCAAAACGGGTAGGTAATAGTATCTACAAGTTTCTGCGGGACAGGCTCCAACTACCGGTAAACAGGAAGAAAAGTGGAATACGCAAACCTTTGGATCTTCAAGTATTAGGGTTTGGTTTTGTACCGACCTATAAGAAAGGGGAGAAAGGCAAATATCAACTGGTAGTCAAATCGTCAAAATGGAAGGAATTTAAATCAAAACTTAAATACCTGACCAAAAAGACGATACCCGCCAGTTTTGAAGAACGTGTTGCACGCATCGATCTGTTGGCACGGGGTTGGATAAATTACTTCAGACCGGCATCCATTCAGGCCAAGCTCAAAAAGTTGGAAGAATGGCTGCGTAACCGATTACGGTATTGTATATGGCATCATTGGAAGAAACCCGAACGGAAACGGAAAAACCTGATCCGTTTAGGTATCGACCAAGACCAAGCCTATGCCTGGGGCCGTACAAGAATGGGGGGATGGGCGGTAGCCCAAAGCCCGATACTGCGTACTACGATCACCTTAAAACGGCTAAAGAAAGGGTTATGTTAGTTTATGGGAATACTACAAAAGATGAGTTTCATTATCGAACCGCCCAGTACGAGACCCGCTTGGCCCGCACTGACGAAGGAAGTGTAAGGTGGTGTGAGAGGTGCGCTCCGTTCCTATTTAAGGGCGGAGCCGCCTACTCAATTAGCGGTAGGCTTTATTTCAAATTTTCCAATCCAAATTCAGCTAATTTATCAATAATTGGTAAGGTCTTTACTCCCATTTTTGTCAACCGATATTCAACTCTTGGAGGAATTTCAGGATATGATTTCTTGGACACAAGTTTATTTTCCACTAAAGAGTTTAAAGCCTGAATGAATACTTTTTCACTTATTCCAGGAATACACCTTTTCAATTCTCCATACCTTATTACTCGTACATTTATCTGAAACAATATCAACAATGTCCATTTACCGCCTAATAATGCTAAAGATTTCCTTACAGGACAATTTTCGTCTGATTGGTTAATTATTTTTTGACTTTTTTTCATTTGATAGTCAATATTTCTAACCTATTAGTAAGTACCCAACAAATAGGTAAGTACTTGTACAAAAGTAAGTAAAGAATTAATTTTGTAAAACAACTAATTAAATAAGTTAGCAAAATGACACAAGAAGAAAAAAACAAGCAAATAGCGACTAAAGCGTACCAAAGAATTTTTGGCGATTTAGATATCACTGCGGCAGATGAATATATGAGTAAGGATTTCATTCAACACAACCCAACAATAGCTGACGGCCCAGAAGGAGTAAAAGCACTTGTACAAATGCTTATCTCACAAGGAGTATCGAAGCAAAAAATCAGCTTTAAGCATATTGTTGCAGAAGGTGGTATAGTTTTCCTTCATACACGTTATGAAATGGCAGGAAAGGAATGGAGATTTATCGATATTTATCGTGTAGAGAATAACAAATTAGTCGAGCACTGGGATGCTATGATGCCAATGCCTGATGAGCGTGCAAATAATAATCCTATGTTCTAATAAAATTTATCTGTTGTTAGATATATTGATGCAAACATTACAGGTTTTTATTCCTTAAATAATAATTATAAACAAAAAAGATGACACCAAAAGAAGTAGTTGTGGCTTGCGCAGAAGCCTTAGGAAAAGGAGATGTTCCCGCTGCATTTTCATTTTTCAGTACAGAAGCTAAATGGCATCAACCTGGAACTCACCAATTCGCGGGAATTAAAAACGGGACAGATGAAATCGGCAAGATGCTTGGCGGTATGATGGAAGCTGCCAAAGGAACTTTTGCCTTAAAGCCAAACGGCAATATTATGGTCAACGGTAATTTTGTTGCTATGCCTGTTCGTTTTAGCGGAACTATTGATGATAGAAAAATTGATATGACTGGGATTGATTTATTTGAGGTCAGGGAAGGGAAAATTACGGGAGTTTGGTTGTTTTCTGATGACCAAGAAGTAGAAAATACGTTTTGGGGTAAATAAATTCCAAATGATGTTTGTCAAAAGGACAAGTTGGGTGCAAAAGGGCATTCATTTTGAGTTTGCTCTTCTGTGCTTACCGCTAACGGCACGGGCTAACAAATGTAGCGGGTAAGCGGTTTTGCTGTTCTATTTACTTTTGAGCCCGTATCAAGCACGGATATTCTCGGCTTGCATGGGGCAAATACTTGTAAAAATCTAGGCAGCAAAACAGCCTGACTTCGATCTGCCAGCCCGGTTATTATTTTGAATTAAAAGTAGAGCTTTTAAGCTGGTAGTCAAGGAAGCTATGTTTGTTAGGTGATGTTAGGCACTGGGCTTTACTCGGTTGGGTTTTTGTCGCTGTTCTTTAAAGTAAGCAACAATTTCCTCCTTGGTCATTTTGGATAATTTAGCATCCAATTTGTCTTTGATTTCACGAGCCATTTTTACAGCATCGAATTTTTTTTCAGTTTTAGTTTCCATAATCCATTAAGTCTCTTGGTGAACGTATCTCCAGTTGTTTATATCCGTTTTTGATGTTGATAGAATTGTAGCCTCTTATTCGTTTAATGTTCACGATATGCTTAAAGTTCCAGCTTACTAACAAATCCGCTTGATTGATTGTTGCAAGGGCAATATGGAGGCAATCGGAATAGCTTGTTTGCCCGATTATTTTTTCCGAAATGTAATCCGTTGCGAGTTCAACCGCATCGTCGGTTTCCTCCACGAATTCTGCGTCATTGTTGTCAATTCCACGAACCAGTTTCCGGACTTTCTCAGGTGCTAATTCCAATTCCTCCTCCAATAATGTTGAAAAAATAATTGTGAATTCACCATCATTTATTCGGTCAAAAAGTGGTTTGGTGAACTCATGAAACTCGTCATCGAAGTATCCCCCAAAAACCGAAGTGTCCAAATAAATCCGTTGTCTTTTCATTCACTTAAGATCATGATTTCAATATTCAAAAATTGATTTTTATTTTCCAAAGTATCTCCGCTTTCTTTTGTTGTATTCTTTTCGAGTTTCAGTTAAAGTATTTCTTGGATACCCTGAGTATTCTGACCAGAAAAATTTATAGTCGCATACATCATAGTCATTGACGATTTCACGCATTAGCTTCGGTTCTTTTCCCAAGGGAACTCGTTGTTTGTTGACTCTTCGGAATATTTTGTTATAAATGCTTTTTGCAGAGCCCTTGTCTTTAATTACACCGTATTTTTTTATTGATCTTGACATTATAGTAGGATTAGTTACCTACATTGTGTCATATTCATTATAAAAATTCATGATATTATTTTTTCTCATTACAACTAGTTAAAATTAAGACTTATTTTCTACTATCGCTCCGTGGCATTTAATTGCCATTATAGTAAGATTTTTTTGTCATTTACTTTTTAATTTTAATATAGGCCAGCCTTGTGCCTAACGGTTCGGCTATGAGCAGTGCGGGGCAGGCACGCACCGGCCTTTCCGACTGGCACAAGCCAAATTTTTATGTTTTGTTTTTATCTTTTCCCGGTTAAAAGCCAAATTTAAAAATTTGGTGACTTTGCAAACAAGCCTAAACCTCTCGGTTTTACAACTGCTTGCCCTATTATTTTTATGGTTATTACCCACCGTTTTTTATTCCGATGTCTCTATTGCCATCACTTCTTTTCCTTTCTTTCCCAAGTAATGAACCAGTAATTTTTCATAAACTTTATATCCGTCATCGACATTGGTAAATATGATTAGCCCGTTTTTAGTTTTGGGAAATATAAAAACTATTGTCTGTGCTCCCTTGTCGGCTCCACCGTGTGATAGAGCATATTGACCATCTTTAAAGTCGTAAATCTCAAATCCAAGTCCAAAATGTTTTCCTTTTGTGCTTTCTACTTGATGTGATGTCATATCGGTAAATACTTTTTCCGAAATTCCGTCTCCATTCATTACGCCGACCAAGAATTTACTATAATCCTCAATTGTAGTCAATAAATCGTCCGCTCCGTTTGGTGTTTTGTTTTTGATTGTTTCATAAGTATTACCTTTATTATCGTGGCCTTTGGCAAATCTCGTTTCGTCCACAGTTGAATCCCAAATATATTGAGTGTCAGTCATTGATAAGGGTTTAAAAATCAAATCGGTTGCCAATTCATTTAATGATTTTTCAAACTTGCTTTCCAGAGCTTTTCTCAAATATTCTATTCCTTCGCCTGAATACTGATATTGTGTGCCTGGCGAAAATTCAAAGTTCAATTTTTTCGATTTATTTGAATATCTCCAATTTGGGAAACCACTTTGATGGCTCAAAATATGTCGTGTGGTCAGTTCTTTATTTCTTGGGTCTTCGGCAATATCAGGGTCTGTCCAATATTTGAATATCGGCTCGTCCAAATCCCATTTGCCCGAACTCACAAGCTTTAATGCGACCATTGCTGTAACAGGTTTTGCTAAAGAAGCTACGTTGAAAATTGTGTTATAAGGTGCAGTTATTCCTTTATCAAGTTCGCCAAATACCTTTATTTGTTGAAGTTTGCCACTATTGATAATTCCAATTCCTAAAGTTGGGATATTGTTGGATTCTAGCCATTTCTCGATTTCTTTGTCATTGTCGAAAATTGAACTTGCATTGGAAACGTAAAAACTCGTTTGATGGTCATAACTTAAACTTTTGGTCAGTTTCCATCGTCCGTTTTCCAGAAGCCAAACATTTGAGAATTTAGCAGAACTCGCAAAAGTTTCTTTTTTTCCTGCTATCGTTTCATAAAATCGATGCGCACCGTTTTGAATTGATCCGTAAATAGTGTCATTTTTATATAGCGGATAAATTTCTGTACTTGAATTGATTAATTCCCTTCGTGATTGATATTTATCTGGCGAACCACACAATCCGTTTTTTAAATTGTATAAAAATTCCTTTTTGTTGGAAATACCATCTTTATCGTGAAAAAATTCAAGATTGTCACTCAATAGGTTTTCAAATTGACTAATGTCGCAAGTATTGAAACCTACGTTAAAAAGTAAGCTGTCCTTTGAAATTATGGTTCTGTATAATTCCGAGTTTTCCTGAACTTGTCCAAATAGAAAAGTAGATGTGAGACATAAAAATACAATCAATGTTTTTGTAATGGTTTTATAGTTTGTCATTTTCATTAGGTTGGTTTTTTTTCAAATTCTGACTAACGTCAATTTTAAGTACTGGTTTTCAGCTCGTTGTAAAAACCGAGATCTTCAGGTTTCAGGTCAAATTTATCGATTTGTTTTTTGATTCTTTTGGCCAGTCCCATTTTTCTTTTCTGATCTAGAAAGAGATATGGTTTTGGCGGATCGTATTTTATTTTTTTGGTTACCATGTTCCAGATTATCACGGCCAGTTTTCTTGCCGTGGCGCTTACAGCGGAATGTCTTCCTTTTCTGAACGCCACTCTTTTAAAGAAGTCCGATAGGTGCGTGTCCCTTAGGTTGCCTATCGCATTGGCCGCCTGTCTGAGGGCGATCTTCAACCGGTTACTGCCCTTTGGCACCCTGTTGCTCAGGATCTTGCCTCCGGATATTCTGTTGTTCGGGGCAAGCCTCAGCCAAGAGGTAAAATGTTTCGGGGTCGGGAATTTTTTAAAGCCTTCCGGCCCTATCTCGCCCATGATGCTCAGGATGGATGCGTGGGAGAGCCCCTCTATGGCAAAAAGGTCCACCCCGTCGAAATACCTGAAGGCGAGCTGGTTCATGTCCCTTATGTCCGGTGCGTTCTTGTTGATCCGCTTATGTGGTTTATCGGTGGTCTTGAGTTTCTTGCGTTCGGGATGCTCTTTGATGCACCGTTTGATGGTTCTGCCGATCTCTTGGTCGCATGCCTTTATCTTTCTTTGGCAGAACCTGTAGTTCTCCAGTTCCTGCTTGAGCCCGAAGAGATAGTCCTGCCTGTTGTTCCCGTGCAATGCCCTGGCGATTTCCTCTTTCGGTTTCCTGCAGTTGTAGTGCCGGTGTTCGGCAAGTTCGAAAGGGTCAAGGTTTCCCTTGCAGATGTCCTCGATGATCTTCATCCCGGTAAGCCCGCAAACGTCCTTGACCACCACGTCCAACCGGAAGTTGAGCAGTTTGAGGAACTTCTGCATCTTGTGGGTGGCGGAGGATGCGAGGTCTATCCAATTGCCCCTTTGCCTGCAATAGGTGCGCAGCTGTTCCGTTTCAAGGTCGGGCAGAAAGCTGCCCGTGAGAAGGCCGAGTGTGTGCAGTTTCTGGATCCAGCGGCAGTCCTTGACGTCCGTCTTCTTGCCCTTCGCGCTTTTGGTGAACTTGCCATTGGCCAGTACCACCTCGAATCCGGACCCGATGAGTTCGGTGTACAGGTTCTGCCAGTAGTCCCCCGTGGATTCCATGGCCACCGTGGTCACGTCGCATTCCATAAGCCATTGGCACAGGCAGGTAAGGTTTTCGGCATAGACGCCGAATTCCCTTACGTCCTCGAGTTCCTGTCCCACCGCTACGTAATGGGAGCGGCTGCCGACATCGATACCGGCGGCATTGAAATTGACAACGTCCATACCGAGTTTCATTTTTCTTTCCATCGTAAAAAAGTTTAAGGATTAAACAAAAATGACCCGGGGAAATGTAACTTTGAACTTGAGAATTATTCTGAACGGGGTTCCGCCCAATGCGGACCACCACTGAAATTATCAACAGGCCCCCGGACTAAGGATTCGGGGGCCTTTTACATTTCGACCAGAATGTGTACCGGGCTGCTATGCGCCAGTTTTAGAATCGGCCTTGTCAAGGGTCGGTTTAAAGTTCGGGGATCGCGGTCGTTAGCAAAAGAAATTAATAGAGTTTCTTTATGTAGGGAATGTTCACTAACGGTTCGGCTATGCGCAGTGCGGGGCAGGCACGCACCGCCCTTTCCGACTGGCACAAGCCAAATTTTTATGTTTTGTTTTTATCTTTTCCCGGTTAAAAGCCAAATTTAAAAATTTGGCGACCACGCAAACACGCCCAAGCCTTTGTTCAAACACCATACGCCCGCATTACTTAGGAGCCCCTGTTATGCAACGGTATTATATTCTTTTCTTTTTCGGGTTTTGTCGATTGGAGAACAATGAAATGATTTCAACATTTTCATTATTGACCCTATAATATAGATTGTTGTATTTTTCAACAACAGCTTTTCGAATCCCTAATTTTTCTGTTGAAGAAGGGAATAATTCAGGGGTTTTAGAAATTAATTCAACGGTGTGGTCAAGTTTTGCAGAAAAATTCCTCAACTCTCGTTCGGTCCAATTGGTTTCCAAATAATCGATAGTCTCTTTTAATTCGGATAGAGCGTGGTCAGTCCAAACAATTTTAAAGCCACTTCTCATAAACTTTCTTTGCGGTTGAGTGAGAAGTTAGTTTTCCGTCATCGGCATCTTGTATCCCTTTCTCAATTGATTCCTTTTCGTGGGACGCAATCTCATTCCACCAGTCAGTTCTTTCTTTTTCTCTCAGCTTCATCAGCTTATCAATCAAGGACTTATCGTTCAGAGTTGAAAGCCACTGAATCAATTCGATTTTCTTATTTTGAAGATTTATATCCATAATCTCAAAGTTACTAATTTCGTTCAATATCTCAATCTATCCGGAATGCTTTTTACTGTTGCATAACGTTTAGCTATGAACAGTACGGGAGCAAACTAGCTTTTGATTTCAGCCACGCGCATAATAAAATCTTTTGGTTTTGTTTTTTCTTTTTTTATACAAAGCAAAATCCCAAAGATTTTGCGGACCTGCCGGCAGGCTTCATAAAAATACGCAAACCTTTCAATTAAGCCCGAAGCACGTATTGTTTATAGGTTGTGTTGTGTGTAGTGCTTTTTTATTCGGTTGCTAAATCCATTTTTTGGTTCAGCAATTCCACGTTGAAATTAATTTTAGCATTCAACGCTCTAAAGACTTTTAAAATCGTCTCAAATCTGGCATCGGTCAAGTTGTTCTCAATTTTAGAAATTTGAGCTTTTTTCACGCCAATAAGTTCTCCAAGTTGTGATTGGGTCAACTTGCGTTCCTTTCGAGCTTGTTTGATTGCTTCGCCGATTAAGTCAAGTCGTAACTCGTTTTCATAAGCGTCTCTTTCGGGCGTACCTTTTTTTCCAAGGTATTTATTTTTTACTTCGTCTAACGTGTATGTTTTCATTTCTTTTTGTTTTTACTTTCAAAATATTTATTCATTATTTCGGTCGATTTGTCAATCTCTTTTTTGGGTGTTTTCTGCGTTTTTTTGATAATTCCGTGAGTTGCAATAACGATGGTTACTTTATTGTCCGTTTTGTCCCAAAACGCAAATAATCGGTATTGCTTTTTGTTGTACAAAGTCCGAAATTCCCAAATGTCCGAATTCAGTTTTTTGAAGAGTCTATTATCAGTTTTGACTTTGGCCTTGTCAATATTGAAAAGGATTTTCTCACGTGCCTTTTTGTCCAGTCCATCGAGAAATTCAAAAACTTCTTTAAGAAACTCAACTTTAAATTTTTCCGTCATTCAGGTATTTGTTTGACACAAAGATAGAAGTTTCCTTATTAGTAAACAAATTTAATTTTCAAGACGGATTTCTCGCATTACACACAACGTTAAGGCTATGATTTCGGTCTGGGAAATCCGATAGGATTTTTCAGTTTAGAAATCGAGCCGGGTTAAAGGTAGGAAATTCTCGGTTTTCTAAAAGGGAAGACTGAATTATAGCCGGTATTGTGGCAAGTGCTTATTCCCTGAGTAAGTTTTTGATTTCCACTTTTAGTTTGTCCAAGTCCCTAACAATTATTGCCCAAACTATCTCATCCGACACCGTATCATATCCATGGTTAATCCTGTTTCTAGTATCGATTATTTTCCTTGCGTTGGATATCGGAAAATTCGGATCGGTCTTTAAAATCCTATTGATCGCTTCACCTATTATTTCTAAATTTCGCTCGATTGCACGTTTTCCCTTGAGATCCTTTTGAAATTCGAAGTAATCCCTCTGTTCAGGCAAGAATGAAATTATCTCTTCAATGGCTTGGTTAATATCCTCCAGCCAAGTATTCATTTCATTCTCCATAAATCTGGAGTTTGGTCCTGTCGATCTCCTGTTTGAGAAATCGATTTCTTATTGCCTTTAACTCCAAGAGGTCGATCTTGCGATCGAAAATCTTTTCGAGGTTGAATTTCAGGTCGAAATATTTGTCCGAGTAGGATAGAGGGTCTTGGTCGTCGATGTCCACGATCAAATCGATATCGCTGTCCGGCCGAAGTCGGTTTTGCAATACCGAACCGAACGCAAATAAGGATTTAACTCCGTTCGAATCGCAAAGTTTTTTAATCTGTTCGATATGTTTGTTTATTTCTTCCATAATCCTTTACTCCCAAAGATAATAAAATGTTCTTTTGATTCCGTAAATGTTAAATTCCATCAAGTCTTTTTGCATTTGCCACAACGTCTCGGCTATGGCAAGTAGGGGGTCGGCCCGCACCGGCCAATGCGACAAGCCCGTAGCCAAGGCTTTTGCATTTTGTGTTTATCTTTTTTTTCTTAAATGCCAAATCAAAAGGTTTGGCAGTGTTCGAAAACACGCTCAAGCCAATGGGCATAGGACTTACCGCCCTATTTGTTATAGCCATTGTGTGTGCCCAGCATGGGCATCTTTTATCTATCGAAAGATAAATAATTCATCTAGAGGGTGCAAGTCCCTTATGGGCAGGGGTAACGCCTTGAACCATTAGTAAGTTGCAAGGTCGCTGTCCGCGAGGATAGGACTGAAGGAAGCGGGACTACAAAACTCGGTACTGACGCACAGGAACCGTATAAGAGGCATAAATGCAACGGGTAAGCAAGCACATCATTGTAACGCCCAAAAGAATACCAAAAGTGCATTGATGTAGATACGGCAGGAATCGAGGGAAAGAAGATGTCATTACCTGGGGAGGTCTCCAAAGTTACGTGTAACTATAATGGAGAAGTCAGCAGAGGCCATATTATTTGTAAAACAAGCAGGGAATGCCAATTCATACCCCCTGACGTCTTAATGAGCAAGGAAGGGCCGAACGTAAATTGGTTTTCAATGCAGAAAGGAATCACAAGATAGCCCTCCGCAACGAAGACAGGTAAATCAAAATGTAAACCAAGAATGATTGGACAAGTAGTACATCCCTACAATCTGCAAAAAGCCCTTGGACAAGTAACTGTGAACAAAGGCAGCGCAGGGATCGATGGAATGAAAACGACAGGACTCACGGAACACCTCCGTAAGAACAAGTTGCACATACTTCAAACGGTAAAGGAGGGAAGGTACCGACCCCAAGCCATTCTTGGTGTGGAAATCCCCAAGGCAAACGGAAAAATCCGTCTTTTGGGAATCCCGACAGTAACCGACAGGTTACTCCAACAAGCGGTATCACAAGTTCTGATGCCTAAATTCGAAAATGATTTCAGCGTCCATAGCTACGGATTCCGTCCCAACAAAAATGCCCGCCAAGCAGTTGGTAAGGCTCTGGAACATATCCATGAGGGATATACGTTTATCGTAGACATAGACCTAAAAACATTCTTCGATGAAGTAGACCACTGCCTGCTTCTGAACTTGCTGTACCAAAAAGTAAAATGCCCAATTACGCTCCAATTGATACGCAAATGGTTACGATCACCGATACTGATCAATGGTAAACTAGAAAAGAGGAGGAAGGGCGTTCCGCAAGGAAGTCCCATCAGTCCGTTACTGTCCAATATCTTGCTCAACGAGTTGGATAAAGAACTGACCAGACGGAAACTCCGATTTGTGCGGTATGCTGATGATTTCAGTATCTACACCAAACGAAGAGGTGATGCGGTGGCAACGATGGGAGCAATCTCAAAGTATCTGACAAAACTTAAGCTCACGATAAACAGCGAGAAAAGTGGCGTAAGGAAGCCTGTGCAGTTCAATATCTTGGGCTTTGGATTCGTACCTACCTATATCAAAGGGGAGAAGGGCAAATACCAATTGGTAGTGAGTGAAAAAGCATGGAAAAGATTGAAAATGAGTGTAAAAACGATAACAAGCAAAACCAAACCCATGAGTTTTGATGAACGGATTGCCAAGATAAACGAAATCCAACGGGGATGGTTAAACTATTTTCGAGGGGCAAGTATCCATGGCAAACTCCGTGATCTGGATGGTTGGCTTCGGAATCGTTTACGCTATTGCATTTGGACGGATTGGAAGAAACCCGAGAGGAAAAGGAAAAACCTTATCCGATTGGGCGTAGACCAAGACCATGCATATGCGTGGAGCAGAACAAGAAAAGGAGGTTGGGCAGTAGCCCAAAGCCCAATTTTGAATTCCACCATTACCCTCAAAAGACTTCAACAAAGAGGCTATCTAGCAATGTTAGGGCTTTACATGGAATTGAACCCATCAATTTACGAACCGCCGTATACGAGACCCGTACGTACGGTGGTGTGAGAGGCGCACTCCGTCAGATAATGGCGGAGCCGTCTACTCGATTGGGTATTCGTTATTTTTCCCCTGAATATTTATGATCACTTTACCAGGTGAGTGTCCTTTACTTAAATAATCCATTGCTTCTGCTGCTTTGTCAAGGGCATAACGCTTATGAATGATCGCCTTAATTTTACCTTCATCCAATAATTTTGCAACGCACTCTAGATCTTCTGAATCAGATTTTGCAGAAAGAGATTTCATTTTCTTTCCTCCAAAAGACAATAACCAACCGAAAAATATAGATTTGAATATCTGCGTAAGCGTACCGCCTACCATAACATATATGCCTTTTGAATTAAGAATCCGTCTATAACCTAATAACGGATAATTGCCGTTGATCGCCACTATTAGATCATAACGAATGCTGCTTTTGGTAAAGTCTTTTTTAGCATAATCTATTACTTTATCTGCTCCTAAGGAAGTTGTTTGTTCTATGTTTTTAGAGCTACATACTGCAGTCACTTTTGCACCGAAATATTTGGCGAGTTGCAAAGCGAAGATTCCAACACCACCTGAACTACCAACAATTAGCACATTTTGTCCCTTCCGGATATTGCCTTTATCTCGCAAAGATTTTAGAGCGGTTGTTGCTGCCACCGGTAATGTTGCAGCATCTTCAAAGGATGTATTTGGTTGTTTGTGAGTAAACGCTTTTTCGGGAGCTACAGCGAATTCTGCTAATCCTCCAAACCCAAAATCTGAAAGGTCTCCGACTACTTCATCTCCAGATTTCAGATGTTTGATGTTTTTACCAACTGATTCTATTGTACCTGATACTGCTGATCCAAATATTCTTTTCTTTGGAATCATTCCCATTTTCATTGAACGGTAGTCCGCAGCATTTAACGATACGGATAAAACCTTCAATAATACTTCATTGTCTTTAGGTACGGGTTTTTCTACCTCTTTGAGACTCAGTCTATAGGGTGAGTGTTTCTTGTCATATACTATTGCCTTCATCAGTGTCATTTTGAAAACTATATTTACTGTTCAGGTTTTGTCTAATGATACCCAACGGCTCGGCTATGCGCAGTGCGTGGCCGACGCGCACCTACTTTTCCGCCATGCGATAGCAAAAATCTTTTTGTTTTGGTTTTACCTTGTCCACCAAAAAAGCAAAATCCAAAAGATTTTGCGGTGTTCGTCGACACGCCCAGACCCTTGGTCTAGGCACTTACGCCCGCATTGAGTATAGCCATTGTTATCTTTAGTGCTATTTCCCGATTGGTTTTGCTTTGCTCTCCTTCATTTGGGTTTCGATATACTCCTTCAACTCCGAAAAGGTCATATTTTGGGTTTCGGAACTTATTTTGTCCCGAGCCTCCCGCATCATTTTTACGGCATCGAATGTTTTCTTTTTGTCAATCGTTTTCATATCTAATAAGATCTTTCGGACTTCTAATTTCTATCATTTGGTA
>JBGTNL010000075.1:0-73611 GCA_041743085.1 Flavobacteriaceae bacterium | reverse complement strand
GAGCGGTTAAAATGGATGGTTGAACTAACCCCGCTTTTTCAGCGGGGTCTAGGTTTAATACCTCGACCCTTGGGTCGATTCCTTCTATTGGGCCCGGTCCCGATAGCTATCGGGATGCCCTGGGGTTTAATGCCATTTATTCATCCTAAATTTAAAAATATCCCGGGGGACCGGATTCCCAAAAGTAGTAAGTATTTTGACAAATGCATCGCCGTATCAATGCAATGATTGTCTTTGGCTTTTCCGGCAGGAACCTGACGCTACTAAAATGCCTTTATTATACCCCAATTGTACGAAGGTGGGTGGTTTGGAGGCAACAGAGGAATTTAAAATCAGAGGGTAGTAAAGATAGCGGCAACGGGGCAGTTCTGCTACCCTTTTTGGCCGTTAGGGCCAAAATTGGAGATTAGCGTGTAATATAAAAGTAACCCTGATGTTTCATGTTTAAATCGAGTAGTTCTAGCAAATAAAAGTAAACCCCATTGGGAAGTATGTCATAAACCGAAGAGGAGGCACCTTTGTTAGCCTTCCCGACGAACTCATCCTGATAGTCCGATTTTTCATAAACCTTATGGCCAGACCGGTCAAAGATCTTTAAATTATTTTTCGGGGATTTCCGGGTAATTTCGAAAATAAGAGCATCATTAATTCCGTCTCCATTCGGGGAAAGTGCATAATTTCCGGGCGTGTTGTCGTTTTTATCAAAGAACGAACCTATAGTGAAAATCTCATAATTATTAGCATTGAATGTATTGGAAGTGACTGTGCCCGTTGTGAGATTTCCTTCAAGCAGCGCATTGCCCAGGTTTTCCCATTGTTCATCCTTTTTATTCCATCCGGCGACCACTACATTGCTTAAATCCTTTACGATGGAAGAAAGATCACTCTGGCTATCCCAGCTTAATGTAATTTGTAAGACTCCGCTAGTGCTCAGGTTCCAAAATTCTTTTGAATTTAATGCATACAGTTCCGGATCCATTTTATTTATATCAAAACTTTGATAAAAGCTATCCGGGTTATTTGGATTTTCGTAGAAATATTCGCATTTGGCGAAAAAACTGCCATCGACAAACCGAACGTTCAAGGGCCTTATTTTATGGTCATATCCTACAGGGAATGAAAACTCCTTTTGCCCGTCAACGGCGGTATAACCATCAACCTTTGAATTGTCGTTCGCTCCGTTGTGGTATGCTTTCCGCAGTAATTGAATATAGACCGACTTTTCGTTTCTGGTGGATTTAATGTTACCATATACAAAATTGACGGAGTTTGCAATGGTGATGGGCACTTCTAGGTAAAGGTCTTTTTCAACTGCCGTTTCAAAATCATAAAAAGTTGGACTGAAAGCTCCGGAAATCTTTAATTGGGTGTCCTGATAAAATCCAACCAGCCCCTCATTTTTATCAAAAATGCCATCATTGATCAGGTCGGAATGAAATCCCAGAGAACCCTTGTCGTGAATTCTGAGGTTTCCAAAATTATGAAAGGACCCTTGTCCACTTACCGAAAGTGGCAAGACATACAATAAGGCGCTAAGTGGCAAAAGTTTCGTATATTTCAACACAGATTTCAGATTAATTTTCCAGGATTATTGAATGTTAATTTGCTGCCAGATACTGCCGTCACTTTGCAGCCAAATGGATTTATTCCTATTGAGATCATTCCTGGGCTTACCCCTATTACATATATAATCTATGTGCGTACTGTTATTTCCCGTACTGATATTTACCAGAACGTAGGTTCTCCCGGGGCAACTGGCCGGAGTAGGCAGGGTAATAAGCAGATTTTTTTGCCTCATTATTAAGGTATGGTCATTTTCATCGAGGGAGGAGCTGACCAGAGTAGATCTTATGGGTGTTGAAAACGCACCGGCTACCTCTAATTTTGAGGTCGGTGTTGTTGTTCCAATACCAAGATTGCCATTTGTAAAACCAAGGTTCTGGTTGTTCAGATCGTAGGTTCTTGTTTCAGGGCCTTGCGTTAGATTTGCCTGGGCCAGGTTCGATTGTGTAAAGGTCACCGTATTCCCTCCGTCCCCGGATATCGAAAGCTCATTACCGGAAATGGATAAGGTTTGAATCTCATTTGCAGCATTGGAATCGGGGTCATTAACATTGATCGTTAGCACATTGCCACCGGCAATTGATATATTACCAGGCGTATTATCCGTGGCTATAGTCTGATCGTCGGTTGCCGGATCTCCCTCAGGTCCCTGTGGTCCGGTATCACCTTTTCCCCCCTTTTCACCTTGTGGTCCTACTGCGCCGGTGGCTCCTGTTAATCCGATAGGCCCCTGTGGCCCGACTTCACCTTGTAGTCCGGTTGCCCCTAGTTCTCCTTTTTCACCTTGTGGTCCTGTTGCACCGTCTATCCCATCAGCACCGTCTGTACCTGCCGGTCCCTGTGCACCATTGGTGCCAATATCTCCTTTATCACCTTTAGGTCCTTGGGCACCGGCTGTTCCGTCAGCACCTGCTGGTCCTGTCGCTCCAGGTTCTCCCTTTTCACCCTGAGGTCCGACCTCCCCCTGTAATCCGATAAGATCTGCGGTGTTAAGGGAAGAACCCCCCGAATTTCTTATGGTAAAACTACCATCGTGGTTCTCTTCGAATGCAATATCAGGCCTGGAAGCACCATAACACAAACTCTGCCACTGTTTGCCATTATAAAGGTAAATGCAGGCGGTGTCCGTATTGTATACCAATGCCCCATGCAATGGTTTTATTTTTTCCATTAAAGAAGTATTGACACGGGTCAGCACCAATACTTTATCCCTGCTTTCCATTTCAAAGAGGGAAGCCCCGTCGATACTTTCCGGGTCATCTCCAATTTTAACCTGTGCCACTATAAAACTGGCTTTAAATAGTATTAAAATGAAAAATAATATTTTGAATTTCATGGTTTGGGAAGGTGTAGGTTAATTTGAAAAGGTTTGGGTTTTAATAAGAGATTGATTTAGTATGTCTTTAGTTCATGGTCTCTCGTGTTTAATCGACTGGCGTTAATATGAAAATTAACATTCCCAGATCCGTATTTTTAAAGCGAATAGTGCAATGATAGTTAATCTGTTATATTACAACGAAATAATGTTGTATAAGTGTAGGAAAAGTATATAAAAACCTGATTTAATGATATTGCGAGAAGTAAATATGGAAAGACATCATTTTCTAAGTTTCTATTTATGAATACTCTAAATGAACATAAGTGATGTTTTCAGGGGAAGGATAGAAACGGGGGATATTCTTAAAATCAGGCTGAAGCTGAGGATCGCCTGTACTCCGTTAGTTAGAGATATACAAGTACCCCTGATGTTTTTGCCGCAGGGTGTGGAGCGTAGTGATATAGAAATAGATACCGGATTCCAGTCCGGCATTTCGTTGTATCACCTGCTCCCTGTTGGATTGTCCTGTGAAGTCGTTTGTATAATTGTCTTTAGAATAGACCAGCACCCCATACCGGTTGAATATCTGTAACAGATTTTTCGGCGATTTTTCCAGACCTTTAACCACCAATGCATCATTTTGCCCGTCGCCGTTGGGCGTCATATAATAGTTATCCAATTGTAAGACCTGAAAGGTTTCCAAAAGGTCATCATTGCCGCCGATGGTAATAATTTCATAGTTGCTCGGAACAAAAAGGGCTGAAGTCACAGTACCATAGGCCAGCCCACCGGTTACAGCGGTATTTCCCAAATTGATCCATTGCTTTTCGGCTTTGCTCCACCCAACCACCTTTAAGTCGCTTATGAACTCCCCCAGGGCCGGGATGTTGCTATAGCCATCCCAGGTAAGGGTGACATTGGAGGGGACATCACCTTCGAGCCGCCAGAATTCCTTGTTGCTCACCGAGATATATTCTGAAGTTTTTTTTGTGGTATTAAATGTGGCATTTAGGGTTTTGGAGTCATTGGGGTCTTCAAAGAAATAAGCACATTTAACAAGTGGATTTATCGCCATTGATTCTATGGTAAGGGGTCTAAGCCGGTTCTCATCGCCTACCGGAAAGATAAAAGAGGATTTATTGGTACAGGCGGCATAGCCATCTATTTTAGAGGCATTGCTTTCCCCTGTATAGAATGAATTGTCATAAAAATTGGAATAAATGGCTGTTTGGTTTCTTGGCGTACGTACATCTCCGGTGATCAGATTCCCATTGTTATTTACCCCAATGGTAGTCTCCAAAATGAGGCTGTCGTCAACGAGCACTTCGGCATCATAAAAAACAGGGGAGAAATTGCCGGATACCCGTATCTGTCCGAAATCGCTGTAAAAACCAACAAGCCCCAGATTTTGATCAAAGGCGCCATCATTGATCAGATCCATATGAAAACCTACCATCGCCGAATCATGGATCTGGATGGTGCCATAGTTATGTACCGCTTCCTGGCCAAAACTCATACAACCTGGAGTCAGGAAAAGAAAGAGAATGATCCTATTCATAGCCTAACGAAGTTTATTGATTACAAAACTGGATTCCCCGGCGCCGCTAAACTGGACCGTACCGTTATTAGCCTCCCTATACGTAATGATGGTGATGACATCATTGGCGTTCAGTTGTAAAATTTCGTTTACATGTATGCTCGATTGTTCGTGCCCGCTATTAAACCTGATATAGCCAGAAGCACCAATAGCTCCTACCGCAGTGCCATTCACTGCGATCCTGGCATTGACATTGGTACGCTGTTCTGAGTTCCCCGACCCACCTATGCCTACCATGGAGATATTGGCACGAATGTCATATCGGCCCGCTGTCTTTACCTGCAGCGTATTTCCGGTTACCTGGTATAGATTGTTGCCATCATCTTTATAATCCTGAGTTCCAAATATTGGTGCAGTGGTATTGTTTACATTTAAATCGGTGGTCGTATCGGTATTTGTCCAGCGGCCGCCATAATTTATTTTTGAACGCTGCATTACTCCCGAGGCATCTGCGGCAAGAATATCGTCCGTATTATTCGCATTGCTCAGGGATCTGATTCTTGCATTGCCATTAACATCCAGGGTCTCTGTTGGGTCGGCGGTATTGATCCCGACATCTCCTCCATCCTCCAAAAACAAGCGATAGTCGGCTACATTGGATTCCACAAAGTTTAAACCGCCGGATAATAAGTTCCAGTGCCACTGCGGGGAGCCTGCACTGTCTTCGAATGCAAATACATCAATACCGTTGGCCCTGATGACCAGAGGGTGATTGTTAAATGTGGTTGCCTGATTAACCAGTACCTGACCTTTGTTCTGAACTAGGCGTAATTTTTCAACATTGTTTGATTTTAGGACAAGATCCTGGCCATCGGAGGTGCCGACAAAATCCGTAGTGGCATTTGTTCCTGCGTTCCCGGCTAATTCCCAGGATGGGTTGGCGGTATCTCCTTTGGGTCCCTGGGGTCCGGTCGCTCCGTCAGTTCCATCTGCACCATCCACGCCATCAGCTCCATCTGCACCAGTATCTCCTTTTAATCCTTGTGGTCCTGTAGCTCCATCTGCACCTGCCGGACCTTGCGATCCTGTGGCACCAGTATCCCCCTTGTCTCCTTTGGGTCCCTGGGCGCCGTCAACGCCGTCAGCACCTGCCGGACCTTGTGGTCCTGTAGCACCGATATCCCCTTTATCTCCTTTGGCTCCCTGGGCACCATCAGCACCGTCAACGCCATCCGCACCTGCCGGACCTTGTGGTCCTGTTGCACCAGTATCTCCTTGGTCACCTTTTAATCCTTGTGGTCCTGTTGCGCCATCGACTCCGTCAGCACCTGCAGGTCCTTGCGGTCCTGTTGCACCAACTACACCATCAGTACCATCTGCTCCTGCGGGTCCCTGGGCGCCATCCGCACCAGTATCTCCTTTGTCCCCTTTTAATCCTTGTGGTCCTGTAGCGCCATCGACTCCGTCAGTTCCTGCGGGACCTTGCGGTCCAGTGTTTCCTATGGGTCCTTGTGCGCCATCCGCACCATCTGCTCCATCAGTACCATCTGCACCGTTGTTACCATCTGCACCTGCCGGTCCTTGTGCTCCGTCAGCACCGGTGTCCCCTTTATCTCCTTTGGGTCCCTGAGCACCATCTACACCATCAGTACCATCTGCACCTGCGGGACCTTGTGGTCCTGTAGCTCCTGTATCTCCTTTTGGGCCTTGCGCTCCATCTACACCATCAGCACCTGCCGGACCTTGTGGCCCGTCTGCTCCTGTATCACCCTTCAACCCTTGAGGCCCGGTTGCTCCATCAGTACCATCTGCACCGTTATTACCATCTGCACCTGCCGGTCCTTGTGCTCCGTCAGCACCGGTGTCCCCTTTATCTCCTTTGGGTCCCTGAGCACCATCTACACCATCAGTACCATCTGCACCTGCGGGACCTTGTGGTCCTGTAGCTCCTATATCTCCTTTTGGGCCTTGCGCTCCATCCACACCATCAGCACCTGCCGGACCTTGTGCTCCATCCGCACCATCAGTACCATCTGCACCCGCAGGTCCTTGCGGCCCTGTTGCCCCCGTATCGCCTTTCGGCCCGGTAAGGTCGGAAGACGTAAATGAGGAACCGTCCGAATAGTTGATGGTAAAGGTGCCGTTGCCGTTATTTTTAAAAGAAAAGGTCCCCGCTGCAGCACCGGAACACAGGTTGGCCCACTGTGCCCCATTGTAGTAGTGTACACATTTCGTATCCGTATTATAGACCAGTGCCCCCCGTAAAGGGGTAATCTGCTGCATCTGTTTGTCCGAAACCCGGGTAAGTACAAAGGCTTTGCTGGTACTTTCCAGTTCTATAATGGAAGCGGCATCGATCCGGTTGGGATTTGAACCGATCTTTAGCTGTGCCGCGGCAAAATTTACCGCCAGCAACAGCAATGCAAAAGCAAGTTTTTTTAGGTACATCGTATTAAGATTTGGGAAAATGCTTAATTCACTGTAAATATACGTGAAGCTCTTGCGAAGGTTCAGAAAATGTTGTGAAATGCCAATCCGTTGTGGTAAAACCCGTTGAGGACGTAAATAGGCGTACTATCCGGCCTTTAATCGATCCGGGGGAAGGCGATGGTCACCGTTCCAAATACAGAAATCCCTGGTAATTGAGGTTCAGGTCGTAGAGGGAGATCAAATAGAAATAGATCCCTTCCGGCAGGCCATTTTCCCGGTTAATAACCACGTTACCGACGTTGGAAATGCCCCCGAATTCATTGCTGTAGTTCGCCATATCGAACACCTTCAGGCCATAGCGGTCATAGATCTTAATGCTGTTGTTGGGTGATTGTTCCATCTCGGGAACCACCAGCACATCATTGATGCCGTCCCCGTTAGGGGTGAGGAGATAGTTGTCCAGAGTGAGGATGTCTTCCGGCTCTGCCAAAGCCCCAAACGTAATGATCTCATATTCATCGGGGATAAAGGTTTCAGAGCTTACAAAACCCATACTGAGATCCCCTCCAAGGGCTTCATTTCCAAGCGGCAGCCAGCTGCCGGCGCTTTTGCTCCAGCCCATGATGACAACCTGGGTGACATCCGTCACCAGCGAAACCAGGTCGCTGCGTGTATTCCAGCTTAGCGTAATGGTAGACGGGACAGTTCCCTCCAGCCGCCAGAATTCGCGGTGGCTGATACCGCTGATGGTCCTTGGCCTGACATCAGTATCAAAGGCGGGAAATGCGGACGGACTGTCCGGGTCTTCTAAAAAATAGGCGCATCTGGCCAGGGTGTTATTGCTTTCGGAATTCAGGATCAGGGGCCGCAACTGTACCGCATCCCCTACCGGAAAGGTAAAACTTTGCTGGTCCGAGACGGTGGCATGGCCATCGATCTTGGAAGCGTCACTGTCACCGACATAAAAGGCATTCTGAAGAAAATTAAAGACCGCACCGGTTTGGTTGCGGGGGGTGGTGAAATTCCCTGCCACAAAATTGGTATTATTGCGGATGCTGACCGTGGTTTGCAGGTTTACCGCCACGTCATTGGCAATCTCCGTATCAAAGAACACCGGCATAAAAGCCCCGGAAACAGAGATGGCAGCGCTGCCGTAAAAGCCGGCCAGCCCCAGGTTCTCGTCAAAGGAAGCATCGTTGATAAGGTTGGTATGAAAGCCGATCTGCCCCTCCTCGTGGATCCGCAGGTTGCCACTGTTGTAAAGGGCGGTTTGGGCGTTGACGGCAGCGCCTAAGAAAAACAGTATGTAAATATTTCGTTTCATTCTAAAAATCAAGAATAGTGAAGAACCAGTCGGCTGCTGATGCCGAACCCGTTAATAAGTCCGCAATTTCAACAGAAAAGGAATTGGTGGTTTGGGATGTTACATAAATTGTGGCATCGGTTGCACTTAGCAAACTCACTTGAATAATATAGTTTGCGTTGGGTCTTGTGGGAATATTTACTGTGTATACACCAGTCCCACCTGAGCTACTGGTTCCCGGCGTGCCTCTGATTAGAGCGCCCGTAGCGTCAACCTTGCCCATTCCAACGACGGCTGGTTCTGACCATTGTGTTCCTGTAGCGGTAGAAATGAGTACCTGTCCCGGAGTACCAGGATTTCCTGCCCCGTCCCGTAGTTCATCTGTTAATTCAACGCTGCCATTCATTGTTATTTCCATTCCATTTGCTGCAGATTCGTCCAATCGAATCCCTTCAACTCCTCCTGCGACAAACACTAACTCATCTGCATTATCTCGAAACATACCTGTATCGCTATCATCAGTTCCCGACTCTGCAAAGCTGTATCCCGGCGCACCTAGCGTTCCGAAGGTAGAATTAAAACCTTCAGATCTGATTTCACCGGCTACATGAAATTTATTTTGTGGAGTAGTTGTGCCAATTCCTATATTTCCGAGACCTGTATAATATAAATCTCCCCCATTGAGATTATAAGTTCTGTTCTCACCAAGATCTTGTGTAAGATCATCTGTAGACAAATTTGTAATGATGGTACCTGCCAACTCCTCAATAGCCCCTTGCACATTATTCGAAGTTATACCGGCAGCCGGGGTAAAAGGTACTTCTAAAGCCGTTTGATCATCTGTGCTTGCTGTGTTCAAAGCATCTAATGCTTCCTCCACGGTAGTCTCATTGATACTGTTTCCGTCATAGTCAGAAGGAGTATCTAGGCTAACTTCTGAATCGGTCTGGTCGTCAGTGCTTGCGGTATTCAAAGCATTTAGCGCTTCCTCCACTGTAGTCTCGTTGACACTATTTCCGTCATAATCTGAAGGGGTATCGAGATTAACCTCTGCATCGGTCTGGTCGTCAGAGCTTGCTATGCTCAAAGCATCTAATGCTTGCTCCACGGTAGTCTCATTAACATTATTTGCGTCATAGTCCGAGGGGGTATTGAGGTTAACTTCTGTATCAGTTTGGTCATCAGTACTAGCAGCATCTAAGGCATTAAGAGCTTGTTCCACAGTTGTTTCGTTAGTTCCATTTGCATCGTAGTCGGAAGGAGTTGCCAGATTTACTTCAGCATCCGTTTGATCGTCCAAACCTCCCCCCGTTGGTGCGGCCCACTCCGTACCAACAGCAGTTGTAGTGAGCACTTGCCCTACCGCTCCAACGCCATTCCGCGCAACCAGATCACCCTCTAATTGCACATTGCCATTTACATGAAGTTTTTCTCCTGGAGTGGTAATGCCTATCCCCACATCCCCGTCATTCTGGACGGTAAATACGGCATCATTGATATCTGGATTGGTAGAATCACCCAAAGGGTCTTGTAAAATATGAAAATCGCCTCGTCCAAAACTCGCGTTTCTCTCATACACCAGCCCTCCTTTTCCAAAGGCACCGACTGCCTCAACTGCAAACAACACACCCACAGAAGACCTGTTAGTCTGAACGCCGGTAAAGTTCTGTAAATGCAGCGGAAATGATACCTGTCCGTTAAGATCCTCTCCAATCTGTACTTTTGAGATATCACTTTCCGGATTCCCATCTATTCCAACGTACAATATTCCAGTACCAAATCTTTTGGCTTGGTCCCAAAGCAGACCGGCATTGGAACTTTCCGTTGGCGTGCCGTCCGTGTCTGCAAAAAATATGGAACGCTCTGTTCCTTTATGGCTCAGAGAATCGAGAGGTATGGACAATGTACCCGCTCCATCTGTAATTCTCAGGCTATCATTCGCAATGTCGAATAGCGTATTATCACTTCCTCCGATTGCCGCAATTTCATCAATAGCCGCCTGGGCATCCGTGGCAATCAAGCCTGAAGTCGTAGGATCGTATGGAACTTCGGTGGCGGTTTGATCGTCTGTCCCTCCCATAGCCGCAATTTCGTCAATGGCTGCTTGCGTATCAGTTGCAATCAGTCCTGAAGCGGTAGGATCATAAGGAACTTCAGTGGCGGTCTGATCGTCCGTACCGGAGCCAGGAGGCAGATCCGCCCAGGCAACATTCCCGGTTGCATCGGTACTTAAAAACTGACCGTTGACAGCAGAAGGTTCAATTTTTACAGGGGTTACATTGGCATCTACGATATTTGTGGTAACTATGGCATTCGGTGCCATATCAATGGCAGACACCGTACCATCTACAATTTTGGTTGAATTAATTGATCCGTCGTTTACTTCAAATTCATCCCCAACGGTGCCAGTACCTCCAATAGTAATTTGATCTGCAAATTCTGTTGTTCCACCTCCTCCATTGGCATCCACATACGCCTTTGTCGCAGCATCCTGCGGCAGTGTGGGGTCCAGAAGATCGTTGATGGGGCTGTTACCTGCACTTGCACCGATAGTTAAGACCTGTGCCAGGTTTTGATTTCCACCACCGGCTGCAGCATCCACATAGGCTTTTGTCGCCGCATCCGCGGGATCAACCGGAGTGCCCAAATTTTTAATGAGTTGTCCTCCCGAGTTGTTTCCATCGGCCAGGACCTCGCCTATATCCTGAAGCTCATTCGCGCTGTCCCCATCGCCATCCGCAGCGGCGCTTATGACATAGGGCGTCGCCGTGGTGCCATTGCCGTTAACGGTGATGTTGGCACCCGCGTTTATTTGCGTATCCGAACCGTCCGGCGCCGGCAGGTTTACCGTATTGCCCCCGGTAATGGTCAGGGCGTTCCCGGCCAGGGATAAACTCTGTAGCTCGTTCCCGGGATCCCCGTCATTATCGGCCTCGATGGCAGCCGTATTGGCCTGGATCCCGGCCTGCAAAACACTGTCGTCGTAAAAAGCGCCTCCGTTATCCGTAATGGCATTGCCGGCATTGCCGCTCACCACATTGGCGCCCGTAATATAGCCCACATCGTTCGTAAAATCGCTAAGTGTTACCAGATTATAATCTATCTCGGCATCGGTAACCGTATTGTCCTGCAACTCCTCACTGCCTACGGAGTCGGGCGCAAGTTTGGCAGCAGTGATCGAATTGTTCTGTATATCATTGCTGTTGATACTGAAATCCAGGATATTCGCACTGCCTATCTGCCCCACCTCAAAATTTACGGCATCCCCGTTTTCGGTAATAACAATTGTGCTTGTCTCGTTTACAATGGGATCTGCGGTAAATTCTATGCCAACGGTATCGCAGAGGTTGTTCCATGCCGCCCCGTCGTAATAAAAAATGCACTGTGCATCCGTATTGTACACCAGGGCGCCCTGGGAGGGCACAATGCTGTTCATTTGCGCTTCAGTGATACGGGTAATGACAAAGACCCTTTCGGAACTTTCCAGTTCCAGTACCGAAGCGGCATCAATGTTCTGAGGGTTATCACCTATTTTTATCTGGGCGGTAAGGGCAGTGCACATGCACAGGCCAGCCACTGTTAAGAGGATTTTCATTTTCATTTGGGTATTTTTTTTACAACTGGTGTTCCGTATAGTACCCCGCCAAAAAGCATCCTCTTTTCAGGAGAAAAAATGGCGGGAAAGTTTGCGATACCATCATCTTTTGCTATGATCGCAAGACCAACAAAAATAAAATTATATCACCATAAAGCTAACTTTATACCTTGAAATACGTTTTTCTGCGGTAAAATGATGTCATTTTCGATATGTTACCATAAACTAAGGGCCTTAACTGCAATTTTAATGCATTTTAACCCCTTTTTCCCGAAGGAAATCCGGCGAATTAACATAAGTTTAATGCTCCTAAATTTTTTTTTGAAATGAACTTACATTTTCTTTATGCTATCACTAACTTCAGCACTCTTCTTATGCCGGTAAAACAGGTACTATTTAGCGTTTTATGTCTTTTAGGTATCCTCGGCAGTTATGCGCAGGACGATGGCCGCCGGTTGTTGCGGGGGCAGGTATTGTATAGAAATTCCAATGTCCCCAATGAGAATGTTATCAATACAACCGCCGAAAGGGCAACTATAACAAACGATAAGGGAGAATTTGCCATCAGTGTAAAGCTGAATGATGAGCTGGTCTTTACGGCCGTAAATTATCAACTGGAGGTCCTCACGATCACCGAGGAGATCTTAAAAAAGAACCGGCTGGTTGTAGAAGTGAACGAAAAGGTGACCGAGTTGGATGAAGTGACGGTGAGCCCTGAAAATCAGGCAAAATTCCTGGAACTCAAGAATGAGGAGTTTAAGGAGTTCGAGTATGAGACAGATCAGACTGCCGATGTGGTCAATATTGCGATGGATGATCCCGGATCGAAACGCCTGCAGGACGGCCTCAATTTTGTAAATATCTATAAGGCGCTTTTTACTTCAAAAAAGGATACCGAGACCAACAGGGAACCGTTAAAGGCAAGCGAAGTATTACGGCAGGTGTATGACGATGAGTTCTTTGTAAAGGACCTGAAATTGCCACAGGACAAAATAGATGCCTTCCTCTTCTACATGGATACACATATGCCTCCGCAATCGCTGCTAAAAAAGGATAACGAATTTCAGCTGATCGACTTTTTAGTAACGCACAGTAAATTGTATCTAAAGGAACTGAATGCCGAAAAATAGTTTCGCATTTTTTGGTTTATTATTGATCTGCGCTGTTTCCGTGGCGCAAACTTCATTTACCCATTCGCTCCAAGGCAGAGTGGTAAGCGAGAATAAGGGCGTTACCGATGTACACGTAATGAACACTTCCGCAAAAAAGGCGACCATCTCGGATGAAGAGGGGCATTTTATAATTCCCGTCAGGCTGAACGACACCTTACTTTTTTCGGCGGTACAGTTTAAGCGTAAAACGATGGTTGTCACTGCCGCCCTGTTGGAAAGTACAACGGTTTATGTGCCGCTGGAAGAATTTGTGAATGAATTGGACGAGGTGGTGGTACGGCCCTATGACCTTTCCGGAGATCTTACCCGCGATATGCAAAGCATGAACACGGGGCAGGTAATTTCATCGTCTACCCTTGGATTGCCAAATGCCGATGTAAAACCCCTGATGCAGAGCGAGCGGCAATTGCAACAGGCAACAGCCGGAAAATTTCATCCCTTAATGGTACTAAATCCGCCTATAGACCCCTTAATCAATGCCATAACTGGAAGGACCAAAATGCTGAAGAAACGAGTGGCGCGCGACAAGAAGTACCTTCAGACGGAAAAAGCACGGAATTATTTTGCGGACAGTCTTTTTGTAACCCAGTTGAAAATTCCCGGAGAAAGGATTGATGATTTTATGTATTTCTGCGAAGTTGATAAAGCGTTTGACTCCCTTGTAAAATTGGACGACACCATAGCCATCTGGGCCTTTTTGTTAACAAAGAGCGCAATTTACCGGGAAAACAATGCGCTGGATTGACTTTTTACACACCCCGCAACACCAAACACGGACAAACGGCTAATCATGGCACAAGATTTGCTTAATTTAGAATACTGAAAAATTACTGGATGAACTGGTTGAAAAAAAGTGTATTGATTTTGATGTTGCCACTTGTGGCGTTTACAACTGTCCATAAATTTTACGTAAGCGTCACCAACATCGGTTATTCGGAAAAGGATGACGCCCTGCAGATCACCAGCCGTATTTTTATTGACGATTTCCAAAAGGTGCTGGAAGAACGCTACGGGATACAGCCTGCTTTGGCCACGGAGAAGGAATCTACCCAGGCCGATGCGTATATTGAAAAATACCTCAGAACGAAATTCGTTGTCCAGGTAAACGGGGAAAACAGGGAGTATACTTTTTTAGGGAAGAAATACGATAATGATATTATGGTCTGTTACCTTGAACTTCCGGAGCTGGATCTCGCGAACGTCCATTCCATCGATATACAGAACGAAATGCTTACCGACCTCTTTGAAGAGCAAAAAAATATAGTACACTTCAAGATCAACGGAACTAAAAAAAGCTTTGTACTGACCAGGGAGAATAATAAAGGTATGTTAAACTTATAACAAATATTAACAAATCGTATAAAAAACTTTATTTTTCGGCGATTTAAAATTAAGACAAAAATGAATAAAATAACATCTTGTTTCGCTTCCTTTTTATTCCTGTTTGCTACCATGGCAACTGCCCAGGAAGAAGCGGCAAAGGAAAGAGCCCCCGGTCATTACAATCAGAGCAAATTCAAACAATTATACGAGGAATTTGCAACCCCGAACACGTACAGATCCGCTTCCGGGTCCCCGGGTCCCGATTACTATCAACAGCAGGCAGATTATAAAATGGATATCGAACTGGATGATAAAAATGCCAGGATAGACGGGGAGGAAACCATTACCTACCACAACAACTCCCCGGACGACCTTGAATTCCTATGGGTACAGTTAGATCAGAATGTAAGGGCAAGGGATTCCAAATCCCCGTTGAGGGATGGCAGCAGCGTTCCCATGGCGTATACCACCGAAGAATTTAAGAAACAGCATTTAACCCAGGCCTTTGATGGCGGGTTCAATATTGAATTTGTAAAGGGTGCCGATGGCCGGCCGTTGTCCTATACCATAAATCGGACCATGATGCGGGTAAATATCCCTGCTCCCTTAAAAAGCGGGGAACAATTGTCATTTTCGATAAAATGGTGGTACAACATTCCGGATCATACGGTAGACCGCGCAAGATCGGGCTATGAATATTTTCCAAAGGACGGCAACCGCGCCTATGTCATTGCGCAATTCTTTCCCAGAATGGCGGTGTACAGCGATGTGGAAGGATGGCAAAACCATCAATTCTGGGGAAATGGCGAATTTGCGCTCCCATTCGGCAATTATGACGTGAATATCACGGTTCCAGCCGATCATATACTCGATGCTACAGGGGTCTTGCAGAATAGAAAGGAAGTGTTTTCAAAGGACATGCTAAAGCGATACGAACAGGCAAAAAAGTCGTATGATAAACCCGTCCTGATAGTTACTCAGGCCGATGCGGAAGCCGCGGAAAAGAATTTTTCGAACAAAAAGAAAACCTGGAAATTCCGGGCAGAGAACGTGAGGGATTATGGCTTTGCCACGTCCAGGAAATTTATCTGGGATATGCAGGCCGTGAAGATCGGAAACAAGGACGTTATGGCTGTTTCCCTGTATCCTAAAGAAGGCAACCCGCTCTGGGAAGAATTATCAACGAAAGCGGTAGCCCAAACCCTGAAGTCCTATTCCGCACACACTTTTGATTATCCCTATCATAAAGCGATATCGGTTCATGCAAAAAATCAGGGCATGGAATACCCCATGATCTGCTGGAACTACGGAAGGCCTAATGAAGACGGCACGTATTCCGACAAGGTGAAATACGGTATGATCAGCGTTATTATTCACGAAGTAGGGCATAATTTCTTTCCTATGATCGTGAATTCCGACGAGCGGCAATGGGGCTGGATGGATGAAGGACTCGACACTTTTATGCAATACCTGACCGAGCAGGAATTTGGTGAGGCCAATCCCGCCGTTATTGCGCCCAATGATAAATATCCGTCCAGAAGAGGTGACCCTTCCAAGGTTGTTCCCTACATGAGTGGCGATCAGACCACCATAGCGCCTATCATGTCTAATCCTGAAAATGTGTATCAATTGGGGCCCAATGCCTATGGCAAGCCTGCCACGGCGTTGAATATCTTACGGGAAACCGTGATGGGCAGGGAATTATTCGACCATGCCTTTAAAACATACGCGCATCGCTGGAAGTTTAAGCATCCTACACCGGAGGATTTTTTCCGCACTATGGAAGATGCCTCGGCCGTGGATCTGGACTGGTACTGGAGAGGATGGTTCTACACCACGGATTATGTGGATATTGGGGTAAAGGGCGTAAAAAAGTATTATGTTTCCGATAAGCCCCCAAAAAAGATACAGGAGTATCTGTCTGCGCGGAATCAAACAGAGGCTGACCTGGTGCCATTGGTGTATCTGGCCGAAGAGGATAGTGAGGATTTTGATCCTGCCCTCAAGGGGAAAGCACCTTCCGAAACCTCCCAAAACCTGAAGGAATACATGATGGATACTATGACGGCCGAAGAAAGGGCTGCTGTTAGCGAACCCAGATATTTCTATGAAATCACATTTGATAAGCCCGGTGGGATCCCTATGCCGTTGATAGTGGAATACACCTATGCCGATGGTTCCAAGGAGAATATAACCTATCCACCTGAAATCTGGAGAAAAAACGACTCGGAAGTAAAACGCGTTGTTGCCTCCCAAAAAGAGCTTGTGGGCATTGTCGTTGATCCCAAAGCAGAGACAGCAGACATCGATGTCACCAATAATGCCTGGCCCAAAAAAGTTGAGAAGTCGGATTTTGATACGTTTAAAGAGAATATTAAAGGGAAATAAAAGAACGCCCGGTGAAGAAATGACCTGTTATGTTTTAAGAATATAACAGGTCCTTTTGTATCCAAACTTGTTTATATTTGTATCATGTATGCCACTATTTATCTCTTCATAAGCGGAGCCGAGATTTTCTTTATCATGTTTATCGTGGTGATGGTTTTCGGGGCTGATAAGATCCCGGGTATAGCCAAGGGCCTGGGAAAAGGTATGCGACAGTTGAAAGACGCTACGGAAGACATAAAACAAGAGATCCAGAAAAGTGCTGAAAAGCAGGGTATCGACACCAGTTTTACCGAAGATATAAAAAAAGAACTGGACGAGGTGAAGAAGAATGTAAGCGATGTCACCGGTACCATAAAAAGAAATAAAGGGCACCTCTAATAACTCTGTTTGGAATGATAATGCAGGAATTTTTTTCAGATACAAGGCACCAATCTCTCGGCACCGTCCTTTGAAATTACCCTGAAGTATTGCGGGATTTGATTTTGGTTACTCTTCCAGAATATAACAGTGGAATCCAATAGCGTCGAAAATGTTCGTTTTAAAGTTGGGAAAAGTGCCTATTTATAGGTGTTTTAAGGGTATTTATGACCTGGGGAGGTTCATTTTGCAACAATACCGAATCCATGACTTTTTAATCTAAGTAATTCCCCTATGGCTCTGCCTAGGGCCCGCCCGAACGCTACGTTCGGGCGGGTTGCTTCGTTTTTCCATCAATGGAAAAAATGAAGGGATAAAATTTATTTAGGACAGGATTGATCGGAATCCTTAAATTTAACCTCTTTTATATGCTTGAACGAATACTGGAATGGGACAGGGAAACGTTCATATACCTTAACGGTCTTGGCATAGAGCAATTAGACGGCTTCTGGTCCGTAATCACCAATATTACCACCTGGATCCCCTTATTTGTTCTCTTCTTTATACTGCTTTACCTGAAAAATTCTAAAAGAGAGGCCTTGGTTATGACTTTACTTACCTTTCTTTTATTGTTCGTTATCGTTCTAACCATGCAAGTCACCAAGGAATATGTGGCCAGGCTGAGGCCCAATAATGATGTGGATGTAAACACCCTGATCCGGATATTAAAAAGTCCCACCAACTACAGTTTTTTTAGCGGGCATTCCGCCTCCTCATTTGGTATCACTACGCTTATAGTGCTGTTTCTGAGAAAGAAAGTAGGCTGGGTATGGTTGTTTTATATATGGCCTTTTATTTTTGCCTCGAGCCGTATTTATGTGGGTGTCCATTATCCGGTGGATATCCTGGTAGGGGCATTTATAGGGTTGGTTTATGCTTTCCTGTTTTATTTGCTCTATAGCCGGGTTATTTCACCAAGGATAGTGTCAGCCCATCCCGTATAGGCAATAGCACGGAGGAGATCCTGGGATCTTCCTTTAGTTTCTTATTATAATCCCGAAGTATTTTAGTGGCTTTGTCCTTTTTTGCCGGGGGTTCCGCCACTTTGCCGGACCACAGCACATTATCGGAAAGAATAACGCTCCCTGTCCTGGTCTTTTGCAATACCGCTTCAAAATACCCGGGATACTCTGTCTTTTCCGCGTCTATGTATACCATATCAAAAGTAAGACCAAAGGACGGAATTATCTTTAGCGCATCGCCACAGTGTTGTACAATTTGATGACCAACCTCACTTTTATCAAAGTATTTCCGCTGTATGGGCATTAGCTCCTCTTTAATATCAATAGTATGAAGCACTCCGTTAGCTTGAAGTCCCTCTGCAAGGCAGAGTGCCGAATACCCCGTATAGGTCCCAATTTCAAGAATGTATTCCGGTTTGATTATTTTGGAGAGCAGGCTCAGGACCCTGCCCTGAAAATGCCCCGTGATCATCCTTGGCTGCAGTACTGTCCGATGGGTCTCCCGGGTGAGCTCCCGCAGGAGTTCCGGTTCATTTTCCGAATGTTCGGCAATATAGTTTTCGAGGGTTTCAGAGAGGAAATGCATGACTTGTTTTAGGCAAAAATATGGAATAATAACTTCTCAAAAATACCTTGAATCCAGAGGTGAGACCCAGCACAACTTTACAACATTTTAGTTGAGAAGATCTTTAAAAACAAACTTCTTTATTAGTGAAACCCCATTTTAATAATCTCGCTTTTTAGCGGGAGCGGTTAAAATGGATGGTTGAACTAACCCCCCTTTTTCAGCGGGGTCTAGGTCTAATACCTCGACCCTTGGGTCGATTCCTTCTATTGGGTCCAGGGCTTGCCCTGGGGTTTAATGCCATTTATTTTCTCCGTTCCAGACGTTTGCCCGGAGCAAGGAAGGAACTGGAAACGGCGATAAGGTACCGGGAATCCGGAGGTAAATTATTTGCATATCCCGTATGGTACCAGTTTCTGATTTATCTGTCGCACTGAGCGCAGCCGGGATGTTTTTGCCGGCCTTTCGACCGCCTGCCCGTTTCCCGCCAGAATGACTTGTCGGGCAGGCGTTCAGGCAGGCGCTCAAGGTAGATTTTGACATTTTTAAAAATATGGGTACAGTGCCGGAAAATCATTAAATTATCTAACTTAGTACGCTGACTTCGAATTGTATACTTCAGTGAATAAAATGGATAAGGTAATCATCAGGCAGGCAAATATAAAGGATCTTCCGGTGCTTCTGGAGTTTGAACAGGAATTGATCAAGGCGGAAAGGCCGTTTGATGTCACCATACGACCGGACCCGGTTAGTTACTATGATCTGAAGGAATATGTAAACAGCAAAGATGTGGCTGTAGTGGTTGCGGAGCTCAACGGCGCAATTATCAGCAGCGGTTACGCCCATGCCAAAAAGGCCCGGCCTTACCTGGATCATGGGGAATATGCCTATTTGGGTTTTATGTATACGCTGCCGGCATACCGCGGGCAGGGCGTCAATCAGAAAATAGTAAGCTACCTGAAAAACTGGGCCACGGAAAAGGGACTCAACGAGATGCGTTTAACAGTGTATCACAAGAACTTACCGGCCATAAGGGCGTATGAAAAAGTGGACTTTGAATGCCATATCACGGAGATGCGGTTAAGGCTTCCGTAATTCCTACATCAAGTTGAACTTACCCGACCATATTCAAATGGCATATCGTACTTTTGAAGAAACTATAATTATGCAGTTTCGGAACACCCTGGCTTTTGCTAAAGAACTCGATGCAAATGATCCGCTACAGTCATACAGGTCGGCATTTCATTTCCCTGAACTCAACGGGAAGGAGGTTATTTACTTTACCGGAAACTCCCTTGGATTACAACCAAAGAATACAAAAAAATATGTTGACGAGGTCATGGACGCCTGGAAGGACCTGGCCGTTGAGGGCCACTTTCATGCGGAGAAACCCTGGTGGGATTACCACGAGCGACTTGCGGCCCCATTGGCGAAGGTAGTGGGGGCAAAAAAAGAAGAGGTTTCCGTATTGAACACCTTAACAGTGAATCTCCATTTCCTAATGGTTTCTTTCTACCGGCCTACAAAGACCCGCTTTAAGATCATTTGTGAAGAAAAGGCTTTTTCGTCAGATCAGTATATGATCAAAAGTCAGATCCGGTTTCATGGATTGGAACCGAAGGACACGCTTATCGAGATTAAGAAAAGGGAAGGCGAGCACTTCTGGCGTACGGATGATGTCATCAAAAAGATAAGCGAAACCGGGGAGGAACTGGCGTTGGTGTTACTGGGCGGGGTAAATTATTACAACGGGCAGGTTTTTGATATGCAGGCGATCACCGAAGCCGGGAAATCAGTGGGTGCGTTTGTCGGCTGGGACCTTGCCCATGCAGTGGGCAACGTGGAATTAAAATTGCACGAGTGGAAGGCGGATTTTGCGGCCTGGTGCAGTTACAAATACATGAACAGCGGCCCTGGAAATGCCTCGGGAATTTATATTCATGAAAGTCATTTGGAAAAAAAAGGTATTCCGAGGTTTGAAGGGTGGTGGGGCACAAAAAAGGAATCCCGCTTTTTAATGAAACCCGAGTTTGAACCCATTGCAACTGCCGACGCCTGGCAAGTGAGTAACCCGCCAATACTTTCGTTGGCGCCCTACCTCGCCTCCCTGGAATTGTTTGAGGAAGTAGGCATGGAGGCCTTGATCAAAAAACGGAATACCATAGTCGCATATCTGGAATTCATTCTGAATGAAGTTGATAAAGAGGTAGACAGTTCTTTTGAGATCATTACCCCTGAAGAAAGAGGTTGCCAGCTTTCCGTATTTTTACATGGGGAGGGCAGGCCTCTGTTTGATTATTTAATGGCGAATGGCGTTGTCACGGACTGGCGGGAACCCAATGTGATCCGACTGGCACCGGCACCATTTTATTGTTCCTATGAGGATATGTTCCGGTTTGGCCAGATACTGAAGGAGGGAATTTCAAAGGAGTAAATCGGTTACAGTTGTAACAGGCGGGTACATTAATCACGGATTTTTGTATGCCGTGCCCTGCTTTTGTCAACTATCTTTTATATTCGCAGGCTAACCATCAAACTTAAATGAAATCCCTCCGCCTTATCCTTTCCAACCCCCGTTATTTTGGCCCGGCCTGGGTATTTGCCAGCCTGAATATATGGTTTGGGACCTGGGCTATATATATTCCGACCGTAAAAGAGAAGCTTGAGATAGACAAGGCCAGCCTTGGGATTGCTATATTTTTTCTTTCCCTGGGGGTCTTTACCATATTTCCCGTTGCCGCTAAAATTATAAACCGCCTGGGAGTAGGACGGGCCACTTGGGTTGGGGTATTAATAAGCAGTATTTGCGCTATGATGCCCTTACTGGCTCCGAATTACTACTTTCTGATCGCCGCCCTCTTTCTTTTCGGGGCTTCTAACGGCCTTACGGATATAGCCATGAATACCCTGGTGACGGAGATAGAAAAAGAAGACAAACAAAATTTTATGTCGGCCGCCCATGGATTTTTTAGCCTCGGGGGTGTCCTGGCCGGACTTGGAAGTTTTCTTATTCAGCTTCTGGACAATCCGCCGCTGCATATGGGAATTGCGGTGATCTTCGTATTTGCAATGAATTTTATCTTTTACAAGCACTATTTCCATATTAAAGCGGCACCCATAGAAAAAGAACCCTTCAGCCTCAAACTCTTTAAACCTTTGTTGCTCATTGGTCTTGTTTCCTTTGTCATTATGGGCAGCGAGGGCGCCATCGTGGACTGGAGCGGGCTTTTTTTACTGGAAATAAGTCTGGCTCCCGAAGTTCTGATCGGGACAGGTTTTTTAGCCTTTTCAGCTACAATGACACTGGGGCGGTTCCTTGGGGACAGTATTAGCGCCAAAATTGGGTCGGTCCGGATCGTGGTGCTGGGAACCGTAATAGCCATCATGGGATACCTGGCAGTGTTGACGACCTATACGTATGTCGCCATCAGCGGTTTCGCCCTGATCGGGCTTGGCTTCTCCGTGATCATACCCGAGTTGTTTCGAATTGGGGGCAATGTAAAGGGAGTGGAATCTTCACAAGGTGTCGCATTTATCGCAGGTTCGGGATATGCGGGTTTTCTGCTGGCCCCTCCGGTGCTTGGATTCCTTGCGGAAAGTGCCTCTTTAAAATTGAGTTTTATAGTTCTGACGGTCTGTTCCTTTTTGGTTCTTGCGGCTAGCTTTGCCCTGGGTAAAAAAAGGTAATCCGTATACTTATCGATTGGTTATGGCCAGGTCGGTAAAATATAATTTGAAGGAGCCATCTTCGTTTTTATGCATTTGCCCTATTTTCAGTCCTCCCTCGTCCGTGTAATCCTCCCAGCTGGTAGTCATGGAGGGTTCTGCCTGGTTGCTTTTTCTGAATACCCATTCCCTTACTATAAAATCATCATCGAAATAAAAATCATAGGCGTCTCCGGGGGTATACCCGCCTTCAGCCTTATAGACCACACTTAATTTTTGCAAGGTATCTTTACTCATAGGAGCTGCAACCCGGGCGGTGTGGGTGTATTCCAGATTGTCTTTATCCCAGAATATGTTTATGGGGGCCAATAGCCAATATTTGTCATTTATGAAGGCTCCGTCGAGCTGGGTATTAGTACTATCCACAGCTTTTCGATCATAGGTAACCGTATCGCCGGGGGAGATTCCCGTGACGGTATTGGCCTTCGTATCCCATATCCAACTTCTTTCGAAATGCGAAGTATCCCTGTCCACATTAAATGTAAATTTCAGTTCTTTGACCTTATTCCAATTATCGTAGCCGTTGGCATGGGCTAATTTTTCCAGAACGGAGCCTTCCTTCTGCATCCCAGGAGTTTCTGACTTTTTTTCCGTCTTACAATTGGCGAGCATTAACACACCAAGAAAAATAATGTACAGGTGGTTTTTCATTTTATACTTTTTTTCAAAGATAGTGGCTTTCTTCCCCAAATCGGAAATAAATCCCCAGGATTGTTGGGACTGTAAATCCCAATAATTTGATTAATTTTGACTTTTAACCAAAACAAAGGAATGAGTGCAAAAAAAGGAAAAGTTCAGGAAGCTATTCAGGAAAAGTTATTGGAAGAACGCAAGGTTTTTTTATGGGGGATGGTAGATGACGACTCCGCCAAACATGTTATAGACAGATTGCTGTACCTGGATCTTCAAAACAATAAGGAAATACAACTGGTGATCAATAGTCCGGGGGGTTATGTTACTTCCGGCTTTGCTATTTATGATACCATCAAACAGATTAAGAGTCCGGTATCTACGGTTTGCTCGGGCCTGGCCGCGTCTATGGGGTCCATTTTGCTATCCGTGGGGGAGAAGGGCAGAAGGTTTATTCAGCCCCATGCCCGGGTAATGATCCATCAACCCAGCGGTGGTGCCAGGGGGCAGGCTTCAAATATTGAAATTCAAGCCAAAGAGATCATAAAAAGCAAGGAATTAGGGGCAAGGATACTCGCTGAGAATTGCGGCCAAACCTATGAAAAGATCATGAGGGATTTTAACCGGGATTACTGGATGGGCGCGGAGGAATCCGTGGAATATGGCATTGTAGACGGGATTCTTGAATAAATTGCGAAAGCCTTTTAAAAGAGCCTGAACATGACTACTGGTAGGGGCTGATTAAAATTAGCGGTAGAAGACACTAAAGAAAAAGTCCTTCGCGATTCAATTGGGAAGGACTTTCTGGATATATATGGACGCCTAAGCGGAAAATTCAAAGTATATACGTTGTCATTTTCAATTTTGGTTGTTGGTGCAATGTTAAAAAAGGATTAAATTAGACAGGCAGGAACACTTTAGGTTTTCTAAATACGAAAAGTGAGGGACAAACAAAGGTACTGCATCGAACAAACTACATGATACAAACTCCCAGAAACATTGCTATTGCCGGCTCAGGTTTAGTTGGCTCCCTTTTGGCAATTTACCTTCGAAAATTCGAACACCATATTACGGTCTTTGACAGAAGACCGGATATAAGGACAATTGAGTTTTCGGGCAGGTCCATTAACCTGGCCATGAGCGATAGGGGATGGAAGGCGCTAAGGGAGGTGGGAATAGAAGATGCCATAAAAAAAATTGCGATCCCACTGGACAAACGCGCAATGCATGTCATTGATAAAGCGGTATACTTCCAGAAGTACGGTAAGGAGGGGGAAGCCATTTGGTCTATCTCCAGGGGGGTGCTAAACAGGGCCATGATAGATCTTGCCGAGGAGGCCGGAGTACGTTTCAGGTTTAACGAAAAGATTTGGGATGTTGACTTACCCCATGCAATATTGTTTACGGGAGAATCGGAAAAGAGCCAATGGAAAGAATACCATTTTGATATAGTGTTTGGCTGTGACGGTGCTTTTTCCCGTGTCCGGCATAAAATGCAACGACGCAGCAGGTTCGATTATTCACAAGACTTTATTGATGTGGGTTATAAAGAGCTTGCCATTGCGTCAAATCCTGACGGGACACATAAACTGGATAAAAATTCCTTTCATATCTGGCCCAGGGGCAGGTTTATGTTTATTGCCATGCCCAATTTGGACGGTAGTTTCACGTGCACCTTGTTTTTGCCTTTCGAAGGAGAAGTCTCTTTTGCGAGCATAACGAATAAGGAAGAGGCCAGGACTTTTTTTAGAAAGTACTTCCCCGATGTGATGGAAGATATTGAGAATCTTACCGGGGACTTCTTCAAAAATCCCACCAGTGCCATGGTTACTATGAAGTGTTATCCCTGGACCTACTGGGACAAGGTTGCCCTGGTAGGCGATTCTGCCCATGCGGTGGTTCCCTTCTACGGACAGGGGATGAATGCCGGGTTTGAAGACATTTACTACCTATATAAGTTAATAAGGAAGCATGGGGACGCCTGGGAAACGATATTTCAAAACTACCAGAAAGACAGGAAACCCGATGCGGATGCCATTGCGGAATTAAGCTACAGGAATTTTATTGAAATGAGCAGTAAAACGGCGGATCCAAAATTTATGCTACAAAAAAAGATAGAAAAACATTTTGCAAAAAAGCATCCGGACAAATGGATCCCGGTCTATTCCCGGGTAACCTTTTCGGAAAGCCCCTATGCCGAGGCCTTGGCTATTGGTGACTTCCAGGAAAATATAATGAAAAGGATCATGGAAATACCCCGCATTGAAGAGAAATGGGATAGTGAAGAGGTTGAAAATAAAATCTTGGAGGCCTTATCCGGAAGGTAGGGTATAATTGTTAAACACTTTTTGTACCGGCATTGTTTAATCCTCAGGATGACACACTCAGGGTGACAAAACGCCATAGAAACTAATCTGAATATAGGACTGCTGCAATGTCGGCGCATCAAATAAAGTTTTTAGTGTTTTTTGGAAGCTCGCATTTCCGATTGCCGCATAGGCATGGCATCAATGCGATCAAAAATAGTTTTGGGATCCACCACAAACTTATCCATAGATTTAACTCCCCCGTCTTTGCCGATTAAGATAACTCCCTGGAAATCTTTCTCGGGAACCTCCGTTACATCCATAGCTACAGGATTTTCATTCCGATCGAGCATGCTATCCCCTGTATAGCAATAAGTGACAAGATCGCGCTCTTTCATTTCCTCACTGTAATTGTCAAAAATTTGGAGTTGTTCTGAACGGAAAGCCGCATCATTCTCCGTATCCATTACCAGCAAAACACGTTTGTTCCTCTTAAGTTCAGAAAGGTTCTGCGCCATTGCTATTGAATTAATTAGTAAAAAGAGGCAAATGCTGTAAACTTTGATAACCATGAAGTTACATTTCTTAATGTCCGGATAAGATATGAAGAAAGTCGTTTGCCAGCTGGCAAACGACTTTCTTATTAATAGTTAAGTTTATGTTTTAAATCTTTTCGAAAAGCTTGTGCATTTTTTCCTGCTCTTCTTCCGCCAGAACGGGATCCACAAGAATGCGCCCGCTGTGTTCATCCGTGATTATTTTTTTCCTGGAAGCAATCTCTACCTGTACCTGAGGCGGGATGGTAAAAAAGGATCCTCCGGAAGCCCCTCGTTCAACGGGAACAACGGCCAAACCATTTTTCACGTTGTTTCGTATCCTCTTGTACGCCTGAATCAAGCGGTCTTCAATTTCTTTTTCGAACGATGCGGATTTTGCCAGCAATTGTTTTTCCTCTTTTTCGGTCTCAGCCAGGATAGCATCCAATTCACTTTTTTTATGCTTCAGGTGCGCTTCACGTTCCGTAAGGCGTTCCTTGGTGTCGGCGATCACTTCTTTTTTCTGTTCTATCTGGGTTTTAAATTCCTTAATATTCTTATCGGCCAGCTGAATTTCCAATTCCTGAAATTCCACTTCTTTTGCGAGGGAATTAAATTCCCGGCTGTTCCGGACATTTTTTTGTTGCTCGGCGTATTTTTTTATCAGCACCTTCGCTTCTTCAATAAGGTTCTTCTTTGCGGTAATTTCGTAATTAACGGTCTCCACATCGGTTTTTAACTTATCCATACGGGTTTTAAGACCAAGTACTTCATCATCCAGATCCTGAACTTCCAGGGGGAGTTCCCCACGGACATTTCTAATTTCATCAACACGGGAATCTATCAATTGAAGATCATACAACGCTCTTAATTTTTCTTCTACCGTAATTTCTTTCTTTGCTGCCATATTTAAAAATACTTGATGGGATTTGTTTTACTCTCGGATAAAGAGATTGCAAAATTAGGGATTTTTTTCGTAAGATAGTCAACCAACAGATTTTTTGTAAACTGCTCACTTTCATAGTGTCCCACATCTGCAATCACTATTTTATCTTCTGCCTCATAAAATTGGTGGTACTTTATGTCTGAAGTCACCAAAACATCTGCTCCGGCCGCCTTTGCCGGGCCTATGGCAAAAGCGCCGCTACCCCCGAGAACGGCAATCTTTTTGACCGTTTTCCCTAGCAGGGTGGAATGTCTTAAGCAAGACACCTTCATGCGATCCTTTACCAATTTCAAAAATTCGGTTTCGCTAAGGGCCTTTTCAAGCTCGCCGACCATGCCCATTCCAATTTTTTGATTTGTATTTTCGAGCGCATATATTTCATATGCCACCTCCTCATAGGGATGATTTTTAAAAAGGGCATTCAGGATGGCGTTTTCGTTAGCGGCATCAAAAGTAATATTGATCTGCGTTTCCTTTTCATAGTGAATTTCTCCCTTTTTGCCTTTCACAGGGTTGGTGTTGTCGCCTGCTTTATAGCTCCCTTTGCCATTTATTGCAAAACTGCAATTGCTGTAATTGCCTATGTTGCCCGCCCCCGCCTCAAAAAGTGCGGTTCTCAGCCTATCCGTATCGGCCAGGGGCACATAAGTGGTTAGTTTCCTAACAGTATCTTTTTTTGGAATAAGGATCCCCGGATTTCGTATCCCAAGTACTTCACATATTTTTGCATTTACTCCGGATGCAGCATTATCAAGAGCGGTATGCATGCTATAAATGGCTATTTTTTTTTGAATGGCTTTTAAGACAACGCGTTCCACATAGGTTTGGCCGGTTATTTTTTTAAGGCCGGAGAAGATAATAGGATGGAAACTGACAATCAGATTGCATTTTTTTTCAAATGCCTCCTCCACTACATTTTCAAGTGTATCCAGGGTTACCAGTACTCCTGAAACTTCGGCATTGAAATTGCCAACGAGAAGGCCAACATTGTCAAAATCTTCTGCGTGCCGCAAAGGGGCTAATTCTTCCAATATATCGGTAACTCCTTTAACAATCATTTCTCTGGTTTTAAGGGTACCAAAGATAAAATATTATATTTTCGTAGTTAATGCAACTGCTGAGAAAAATAGCGTTCCCCTTTTCGCTGCTTTATGCCCTGGTGGTCCATATTAGAAATTATTTGTACGACAATGGTTTTTTCAGCTCAAAAATGTACAAAACCCCAACCATCTGTGTCGGAAATTTAAATGTGGGGGGTACGGGAAAGACCCCGATGGTAGAAATGCTGGTCTCTCATTTACAGCACACCCATAAGATAGCGGTCCTCAGCAGGGGATACAGAAGGAAAACCAGGGGATTCGGTTTAGTGACTTCCGATAGTACTGCGGAAGAGGTAGGTGACGAGCCCTTGCAAATACATTCTAAATTTCCTGGGATTATTGTCGCCGTAGATGCGGACAGACAGCGGGGGATATCAATTCTCGAGGATACCGTTAACCCGGACCTTATTCTTCTGGACGATGCTTTTCAACACAGAAAGGTTATCCCTGGTTTTTCTATACTTTTAACCGCCTATGACAACCTGTATACAAATGACTGGTACTTGCCTACGGGAAGCCTTAGGGATGCCAAAAACCAGGCAAAAAGGGCAGATCTGATCGTTGTCACCAAATGCCCTCCCGATCTGGATAGTGAGGCACAATCCCAGATACGCAGAAAACTGAATACTTTAAACGGGCAGGAAGTACTTTTCAGTTTTTTTGCTTATGATGATCATTTAAAAGGCTATAAAGACGGCATGCCACTGGAGGGATTAACAGATAAGAAAGTAACCTTGGTGACAGGGGTTGCTGATCCGGAACCGCTGGTAAAATATCTTGGGATGCAGGGAATTACTTTTGAGCATTTGATTTTTAAGGACCATCATTTTTTCTCTGAAAATGAACTTGACCTCTTTAATTCCAGACCTTATGTGATCACAACCGAAAAAGACTATATGCGGTCAAAGGGTAAGGTGAACAGGCTTTATTATATCCAGGTAAGGCACGAATTCCTTGGTAATGGCCATGAAATCTTTGTGCAAAAGCTGGCAGCCTTATGAAGCCGATTTATTGAGTTTGTATTCCAGGATGTTTTCGCCAATTTTCTGATAGAAAACTTCAGGCTTAAAAGGTTTGGTTACCACATCATTACAACCGGCCGCATAGAAATTCTCCAGGCTGTCATCAAGGGATATTGCGGTCAGCGCTATGATAGGGATGTCTTTGTCAAATTTTCGTATTTCAATGGTCGCTTCCACACCGCTTATCCCAGGCATGTGAATATCCATAAGAATACCATCATAATCACGCTGTTTGGCCAGGGCTATGGCCTCCATGCCATTGCTGGCTATATCACAGGTCATATCCTTTTTGCGGAGCATTTTTTTGGTAATCACCTGATTGATCTTGTTGTCCTCCACCACAAGAAGAAAGAGTCCTTTTAAGTCGTAGTCCTTGAGTGTGATCTCAAAGGGGATATCATCAACAATACTGTCCTTACTCTTCAAATTAAGCTCAAAAAAGAAAGAACTGCCTTTACCGGGTTCACTTTCCAAATGTATCTTACTGTCAAATAAGCCCAGCAGACTTTTCACGATTGTAAGTCCTAACCCGGTGCCGCCGTATTCCCTGTTTATCTGAATAGAGCCTTGCTCAAAGCTTTCAAAAATATGCTCCTGCTGCTCTTTTGATATCCCTATACCATTATCCCTGACCTCAAAATAAAGTGTAACGTCTTCCTCCTCTTTTTTCATAAGTTTAGCGAAGACGATCACTTCTCCCTGTTTGGTGAATTTAAGCGCATTCCCCACTAAATTCATAAATATCTGCGACAGTTTGAGGGGGTCGCTCATAAGATGGGCAGGGATATTTTCATCAAAGTCCAGGGTAATTTTCGTTTTGTTTTCCTTGGCACTTTGTTGCAGGGAATTGATTACATCCGTCAGTACTTTTTTCAGGTTGAATTCAATATTCAGCGCTTCCAGCTTATCGGCATCTATCTTATTGATCTGCAGAATGTCATTGATAAAATTCAGGAGGTAATCTCCCGAAAATTTCAGGGATTTCAAATGTTCTCTCTGATTTTCACTGGGATTTTCTTCGAGCAGCAAATGGGTCAGTCCTGTTACCGCGTAAAGCGGTGTCCTTAGTTCATGGCTAACTGTAGATAAGAAATTGGTTTTGGCTTCCATTGCCTGAACCGCTGCATCCCTGGCTGCCTGCAACTCCCGGTTCTTTGTATGAAGAAGATCGTTTGTCTTTAATTTGATCTGGTTGTTCCGGTAAAGTGATACCGCCAATAAGGAAATAATTGTCAAAAAAGCGGATGTCAGGATGGCCGTAATTTCCGACCGGTTGACGTTCTCGTTCAGCTCCTCAATTTTTTCATCCTGATTGCCAATCACTTCGGTCATCATTTCAAACTGGATCCTGTCCGCGGATTTTTGCTCTAATTTTACCTTTTCAATAGTAAAAAGAGAGTCTTTTAACTGTAGTAAATTCCTGTTATGAACCAGCGACATATCGTATTTGCCCATTTTTTCGTAGGTCTTGCCCAGAAGTTCATTGGCTTCGAATATTTCTTTGGAAAAACTGTTATTCTTGGCAATTGTCAGGGCATTATTCCCATTTTCAAGGCTTGCTTCAAAATTTTCTGTCTGAAAGTAGAGCTTTGTAAGTCCTAAGTGGGCTTGGGTCTTTAAATAGTCGCCTTCATAAATATCAGTGTTTACCAGGAGCGAATTAAAATTTGTGGTGGCACTGTCGTATTTTTCAATACTCAGGTAAATATTTCCCTCAAGCAACAGGATATTATTCAATAGATTCCTGTCATTGCTCAATTCCTTGGCTTCATTCAGCATAAAGATGGCCTGAAAATTGTTTCCGCTATCGTACAACAGGATGGCTTCAATGTATTTGTGTATGGCATGGCCGTGAGGATATTCCAGATCTCCCAAAAGTACTGCAGCCCTATCCCAATAGAAGATAGCATTTTCCCTTTTACCAAGTAAGAAATAAACCTCTGCAAATTTGTGATAACAATCCACAAGGGCCTTTGCATTTTCATTTTCCTCGGCGAGCACGGCCGCTTTATCGAGTGATTCAAGGGCCAGTTCTATTTTGTTTTCATTTTCAAAGGCTCTTGCCGCATTGAAGTAGGGTTCAATATCCTTGTCGGGCGGTATACTGTCCTGAGGCCATGAAGTTTGTATCACAAACACCGCCAACAGCGCCGTAAGCACAAATTTAACTCTTGTATATGGCAAGGAGGATATCAAACGTATTTATTACTGATCAATAAATTAATTACATCTATAATACGACTGCTATAACCTGTTTCGTTATCGTACCATCCGATAATTTTCACCATTTTTCCAATTACCGAAGTCATCTGGGAATCAAACGTACAGGAGTAGCAACTATTGTTTATATCTATAGAAACTATAGGGTCTTTCGTAAAAAAAAGTATGTTTTTTAGTTCATTTTCGGAAATTCTTTTAAAAGTATCATTTATTTCTCTAATGGAGGTCACTTTTTTAATATTGATCGTCATATCGGTGAGGGAACCATTAGGCACAGGGACGCGGATACCGCAACCGCCGATGGCGGACGCCAAATGCGGAAAAATTTTGGTCAGGGCCTTGGCTGCCCCGGTTGTTGTGGGCACTATGGATTGAGTAGCTGCCCTGGCCCTTCTAAGATCCCGGTGAGGCTGGTCATGAAGGCTTTGATCAGAGGTATAGGAATGTACGGTAGTTATATATGCCTGTTCCACACCAAAATGATCATCCATTACCTTGAGCATGGGCGCTGCGTTATTAGTGGTGCATGAAGCATTGGAGATAATATGATCATTTTCGTTCAGGGTATTCTCGTTAACTCCGTAAACGATCATTTTAACGGTATCATCGGATGGCGGCATGGATAGGATCACCTTTTTGGCCCCATTGGCAATGTGATAATCGAGATCCTTCCGATTCTTGTATTTGCCGGTGGCCTCTACAACAACCGTAACATCATAGTCGGACCAGGGAATGTCCTTTGGATGATCCTTATGGAGTGAGGCAACCTCAGCGCCATTGACAACGACGTGGCTATCCGTGGCGGTGATCTCATTTTGCAATACGCCATGAATACTGTCGTATTTCAGTAAGTGAGCAAGGGTACGGCTATCCGCCAGGTCATTGATCGCCGTTACCTGAATATGGGGATGTGCTTGTAAAAGCCTGAATAATGTACGGCCTATTCGTCCAAACCCATTAATACCAATGTTTATTTTTTTCATGTCGCGGAAAATGGCGTTTAAAAGTCTTGTTAGCTGTCATTGCGAGGTACGAAGCAATCCTATAGATTCTGCCAGGATTGATGAGATTACTTCACTTTGTTCGAAATGACAGTACGATCAGACTTTTAAACCCCATTTGAATTGGGACTGCTGGTTTATGCTATGTGTTTATGTGCCTTGTAGGACGACCTTACAAGTGGACCGCTCTCTACATGCCTGAAACCCATTTTAAGGCCAATTTCCCTGTATTTGTCAAATTGCCCGGGTACGATAAATTCTTTAACGGGAAGATGTTTTTTAGATGGCTGAAGGTACTGCCCGAGGGTTACTACATCTACCTCGGCATTTCTAAGGTCTTCCATAGTCTGTATCACTTCTTCCTCTAATTCCCCGAGCCCGAGCATTATTCCCGATTTGGTCCTTTTGGCGCCGGTTTTTTTAAGATATCGAAGAACTTCCAGGCTCCGTGCGTATTTAGCCTGGATACGCACTTCCCGGGTAAGTCTTTTTACCGTTTCCATATTGTGGGAAACAACTTCGGGAGCAACAGCAATTATCCTATCCAGATGTTTGTGGATTCCCTGAAAATCCGGGATTAAAGTTTCCAATGTGGTCTCCGGATTCATTCTTCGAATTGCTTTTATTGTTTCTGCCCACATTATGGATCCCATATCTTTGAGGTCATCCCTGTCCACCGAAGTGATCACCGCGTGCTTGATCCCCATAATTTTTATGGATCGCGCCACTTTTTCGGGTTCTTCCCAATCTACCTGTTGCGGCCTGCCGGTCATTACACCGCAGAAACCGCAGGAGCGCGTACAGATGTTCCCCAGGATCATAAATGTTGCTGTACCTTCACCCCAACATTCACCCATATTGGGGCAACTGCCCGAGGTACAAATAGTATGAAGATCGTACTTATCAACAAGGCCTCTTAGCTGGGTGTACTTCTTTCCTGTGGGAAGTTTTACCCGCAGCCATTTGGGTTTGCCTTTAGGCGGTTGTACATGCGCTATGGTCTCTGTACCCATACTGAATTTTTAAACAAATATACGAACTAAATAGGGGACAATCCAGGGGAAACACTTTGTGCGCTTATAAGGCTTTTTACAATGGCAAAGCTGGTCTGAATTTCAAGCACCAAAATTTAGCCTTAAGGGTAAAATTGTCTTTCAGAGCGAAGCTATGAATCTTTCGTTTCTTAAAAGGGATCTGAAATTGTAAAGGGATTTGGAGATTGCCCGTTGCGGCATCATGACCATTTTAAAAACTTGAAACAGAGGCGGCGGTTTCTTCGCTTCGCTCTGAAAGACATTTTAGCACTGGAATTGCCATCTTGAATTCGGCCATAAATAATCTGTATGGCCGCAGGGACCACTGCCCCCTGTCCTCCAAACCGGCCAACTGGAGGAAAATGAGGAATTGCCTACTTAGTTTTGATGATCTCCGCCAGTAGTTTCTTGGCTCGCAGTAGTTTTACCTTAACATTGTTTATGGGTTCCCCCAGTTCCTCTGCGATCTCGGTATAGGAGCGTTCATTAAAGTACCTGAGATTAAGGACCTCCTGGTAATGGGGTTTTAGCTTTTTAATATGTTGTAGTAATGTAGCCAGATTTTGTTCTGTGATGAGCTGGTCCTCCATGGTCGGTGCATCATCCAACACCTTTTTAATTGCCTCGTTATTGCCCTTCTCAATATTGCCCAGGACATTCCTTTTATTTTTTCGAATAAGGTCTACATGGATATTTTTGGAAATAGTGAACAGCCAGGTTTTAAATTCATAAGAATCGTCATAGGAATTGATCTTGTCAAACGCCCTGGAAAATGTCTGAATGGTAATGTCCTCCGCATCATTTTCGTTCTGTGTGCGGATCAGTTGAAAACCGTACACCTCATTCCAGAAACTGTCGAGCAAAGTGCTGAATGCAATTTGATTGCCTGCTTTGGCCTTTTCAATAGTGGCCTGAAGTATATCGCCGGATGTATTCAAACTGATGTATTAACGGGAAAAAGGGCAGCTTTGTTCAATGACAGTCCCGAAAGCTATCGGGACGGACTTGTTTCTCTTCTGCAATCCTGCTCGTCCGGGAGTTTACCGCAGTACCCGCAGGCCTCTCCGGACTTGTTGAGGTACGGATTTTGACTGGCACAGGTGCCCGAGAATTTGCCATCTTTTTTTGACCATATTTTTATGGCGATACCGGCAAAGGCTAATGCTAAAAGACCTATGGTCAGCAAAACTAACTTCATGCTAAAACTTTGTGCAAAGATACAAAATAAAAACCCCAACGGTATCGTCGGGGCTTTGTTCTTATTATTTTTTGAAATGCTAATACGAAATATTAGCCACTATATTCTGAACGGTAGGGGTATCATTGCCTCCCCGGGGTTCAATGGTAATATAACCAAACGCATTTTCGGCGTAGGGCAGAGGCCTTAATTTATGCTTATCGTCAACATTTTTCAATACTCCGAGGTTCACCATTTCCCCATTTACCTCAGCCCACATCTGATAGCATTTGTCCTCAGGTAAATTAGGAAGACTCGTTACATTGATAAATGATAGTTTCTTTACCGGATTGACATAGGCCACCGCTTTGAGTTCGACGGCCTTTTTATTTCCCTTAACCTCAAATTTCTTGGTTTGCGGATTGTTGAGCACTATGAACTGATTTCTAACATCTTCCAACTGCTCCCGCATATCCTCCTCAAGATCCTTTATCTTGTTGTTTACCACTGTGTTTTCTGCCTGTAAGTCCTGGGTCTGATCCCAGAAAAAATAGGAAGACCCGGCAAATAGAAAAGCGGTTAAACTTGCTGCGACAGCATATCTCCGGAACAATCTTCTCCCGGGGTCCTGTGGCTTAATGCGCTGAAGAATTTTTGTTTTAAGCCCTTCAGGCGCTTTAATGGCATGCATCTTAGCAAAGGTTTCGAGGTTTTCTTCCAACTCCCCGAAGGTAGTTCTGACCTCGGGGTACATGGCAATGTATCGCTCAACCTGTTGTGCCTCCTCCTCTGAGGTAGTACCTATAAGATATTTTTCCAACAGGTCGGATTCTAAAAATATGCGTATTTTTTCTTTCATCTTTAAAAATTTACTAAAGTGAATCACATTTCAAATCAAACAGAAATCATTTCGCTTTTTAAAGGACAGAACTCACAACCCAGTAAAATAAAACAGGTCACTTATAAAAGGCAACAGCAGCATGGAATTTCCATAGATCTTTTTGAGTTCCCTGAGACCAATCTTTAGTCTCGATTTGATTGTTCCCAAAGGAATATCCAATTCATCACTGGCCTCCTGTTGTGTCATGCCCTGAAAAAAGAGGGCATCCAGTACAACCTGATACTTGGTCTCAATTTTATCCAGATTCGCCTGAATGTCCATGAACTCTGGCCTGATGCTGTTGACCCCTAAGTTATATACGTCTGAAACGTCAATTTGGATTTCTTTATCAGATTTTGTATTTACGCTTCGCAGCTTGTCAATCGCCGTGTTCCGGGTGATCCTGAACAACCATGTAAATAATTTTGCTTTGGAAGCGTCATAGGAATCAGATTTTTTCCAGATTTTCACAAAACTTTCCTGCAATACATCCTGCGCCAATTCTTCGTCCCTGACCACCTTGTAGGCAACCCCAAATAAGGTATCTCCATAGTGCTCATAAAGCAGGGAAATTGCCTTATCGTTCCGCTCTTGCAGCAGCTCTACAATATGTTTTTCGAGAAGTATGCTCATAGCATGGTTAAAAAGTCAAAAAATTATCAACACAAAGCATCCAATCTTGTCATTCTAACCGTATATAGGTTAAACGCTAATATATAAATTTGATTGTTATATCATTAGCATCTCAATTTTAATTAGATAAATGTACAACTGGTTATTGTACATTTAGTTTTTGGTTAGTTTGGTTTGGTATAGCCCCCGGGAATCCTTCCCGGGGGTTATTTTTTCCTTAAGGTACGGTAGCTTTGACCACTTACTAAGTTAATTATTTTTTGGAAAGCTCACTCAATAATATTCACTTCCGGAAGGATTTTGATTCCGAATGTGGAGAGAACTTCCTTCTGAATTTTATGTGCCAGGGCCAGGATTTCCTTTCCGGTGGCATTCCCATAATTGACCAATACCAAAGCCTGGTTCTTGTGTACCCCGGCATCCCCGAATCTTTTGCCTTTGAAACCACACTGCTCTATAAGCCAGCCTGCAGGTACCTTATAGGTATTATCGGGAACTTTGTAGTGTGGTGCCCGAGGATGATTCTTCACAAATTCGAGAAATTCGGATTTGCCAAGGACCGGATTCTTAAAAAAACTACCGCTATTTCCCAACTCCTCGGGATCCGGTAATTTGCGCCGGCGAATTGCAATAACTGCCCTGGAAACATCCCGAATGCTCGGATGGTTTATATGCTTACTTTCCAATTCCGCCTCTATTGCCCCGTATGAGGTGTTAAGGCAATGATCCCCTTTGGATAACCTTAGGTTTACGGAAGTTATAATGTATTTATCTTTACCCTCCTGTTTAAAAAAGGAGTCCCTGTATCCAAATTTACAGCCTTTTTTTGAAAATGTTCTAAGTTCCCGGGTGGCAACTTCCACTGCCTCGCAACTTTCAAAGACATCTTTTAATTCCACGCCATAAGCCCCAATATTCTGAATAGGAGCGGTACCTGTATTGCCTGGGATCAAGGAGAGATTTTCCAAACCTCCATAATTGTGCCCAAGGGTCCATTGAACGAGCGTATGCCAATTCTCTCCGGCCATGATCTTAAGGATAACCCCCTTTTCATCTTCCTCGATTATCTGGATGCCCTTGTTGTTTATATAAAGTACGAGTGCTTCAATATTTCTGGTGATCAACATATTGCTACCCCCGCTGATAACAAACCTTTTGGGATATTCAGCCAGTTGCAGGGCTTTCTGCAAATCCCCCACCTCGGTTATTTCAAGAAAGTGGTGCGCCGTGGCTTCAATACCAAAGGTATTGTAGTTTTTCAGGCAAAGGTTATGTTGTATATTCATTATCCCCTGTACGTTTTCAAAGCCTCGCCCAAAATGGTGACTGCCATCTTTAACCGTTCTTTCTCCAGCACATAAGCAATCCTGACCTGGTTCTTCCCCAGCCCTTCCGTTGCGTAAAAGCCTGCCGCCGGAGCAACCATAACGGTTTTTCCGTCCAGGCTGAAATCCTCCAACAGCCATTGTGCAAAATCATCGGCATCCTCTATGGGAAGTTGGGCTATACAATAGAATGCCCCCTGCGGTTTCGCAACGATGACACCATCTAATTTGCCCAACGCGGTGATCAGCATATTACGTCTCCCCACATATTCCTCAATTACAGCGTCAAAATAACTTTGGGGGGTTTCCAGGGCTGCCTCACTTGCGATTTGTGCGTAAGTAGGGGGGGACAGGCGTGCCTGCGCAAATTTCAAAGCCGTACTTATGACGGCCTTGTTTTTGGAGACCAGACACCCGATCCTGGCCCCGCACATGCTGTATCGCTTGGAAACAGAATCTACAACAATAGCGTGCTTTTCCAGCCCTTCTTCCTGTAGAATGGAGTAGTGTACCCTGCCGTCATAGGTGAATTCCCTGTAAACCTCATCAGCTACCAGGAAGAGATCGTGTTTTCGTACCAACTCGGCTAATTTGCGGATCTCCCCTTTAGAATAAAGGTAGCCGGTGGGGTTCCCGGGATTGCAGATAACAATGGCCTTTGTTTTTGGAGTGATCATATTTTCAAAATCTTCAATAGGAGGGAGGGAGAAGTTATCCTCGATCCCCGATACTACCGGGATGACTTTCAGTCCTGATGCCGTCGCAAATCCATTGTAGTTCGCGTAAAAAGGTTCAGGAATAATGATCTCATCTTCCGCATCGGCAACAGTGCCCATGGCAAAGGACAACGCTTCGGACCCGCCGGTAGTCACAATAATGTCTGAAGCAGTTATATGAACAGATTGTTTTTTATAATAGGCCGCGATTTTAGTCCGGTATTCATCTGTCCCTTCGGTACGGCTATAGGCGAGTACTTCAATGGTATTATTTTTTACTGCATCCAGCGCTATCTGAGGAGTTTTAATATCGGGCTGCCCAATATTAAGGTGAATAACGTCTATTCCCCGTCGCTTTGCCTCTTCTGCATAGGGCACCAGTTTTCTTATTGGGGATTCCGGCATACGCTGCCCTTTTTTGGAGATCGACGGCATTGACTTTAAATTTTAGGCAAAAATGGGAAATCAAACGAAACAATACAACATAAACCTGAACAATACGCCTAACGGTGATCTTTTGTTGTTTCGTCCAAGAATATGTTAAATATAAGTGCGCTTCCACTCTTTTTCGTAACTTTAAGAGACAATCCGTTAAAACTGAATGGTTTGCGACTCTATTTTAAATATCTGCTGCTGCTTGCGCTATATATTCCCTATACAGGACGAACGCAGGGTTATAACCTGCCGGAGGGGGAAGCATATCAGAAAGTTCATTTTCAACTTATAAACAATCTGATCGTGATCCCTATGGAGGTTAATGGTGCAAAACTAAGCTTCATACTGGATTCGGGAGTTAGTAAACCCATACTTTTTAACTTGTCCGATCAGGATTCCATACGCTTAAATAATGTTTCCGAGATAACCATCAACGGGCTTGGCGAGGGAAAGCCAATAAAAGCGCTTAGTTCCAGAGGAAATCAATTCAAACTAAAAAAAATACAGAACAATGAGCAATTGCTGTACATAGTTTTGGATAAGGCAATGAACTTTTCTCCTACCCTGGGAATTCCCATTCACGGCATCATCGGGTATGATCTTTTTCGGGATTTTGTGGTGGATATTAACTACGGTACCAGAGTAATAAAGTTTTACGATCCTGAATTTTATAACCCGCGGAAAAATAAAAGAAGCCGAACTTTACCCTTATCCGTGATAAAGAGTAAGGCCTACGTAGACGGGAAGATACACATCGATGAAAAGAAGGATGTCCCGGTTAAACTTTTGGTAGATACCGGAAGCAGCGATGCCATTTGGCTCTTTCAGGATGAAGACAAGGGAATTGATATCCCCGAAATGAACTATGACGATTTTCTGGGCAAGGGACTCAATGGGAACATTTTTGGTAAAAGGACCAAAGTCCACAGTATTAAAATTGGCGGCTTTGAATTAAATGACGCCAAAGCCGCTTTTCCGGACATGAAATCATTTAATGCCATAAAGGATCTGGGAGACAGGAACGGCAGCGTGGGGGGCGAAATTCTTAAACGCTTTAATCTTGTTTTTAATTATCCCAGCAATATCGTAACGCTGAGAAAAAATGGCAATTTCAGGGGCCCCTTCCACTATAATATGAGCGGTATAGAACTTCAGCACAACGGGTTGCGTCACATTGCGGAGCGTATTGCGGACCAGCGGGGGGTGGTTAAGAATGAGGAACGCACTTTTGGCGATGTGCAGATACTCATGGAAAACCGGACACGTCTGAGTCTGGTGCCGGAAATCATAGTTTCGGGTATACGTGCAGGCAGCCCTGCAGAGGAGGCAGGATTAAAGCAGGGGGATGTAATTCTTGCAGTAAACGGTAAACGGGTACATCACTACAAATTACAGGAAGTAATGAAGATGCTAAATGAAAAAGAGGGCAAACGCGTTCGCCTGCTCATTGAACGTACCGATAGGGACCTCACATTTTCTTTTATTTTAAAGAAGCTTTTTAAATAAAAAACCCCCGATCAAGATCGAGGGTCTATATTTATATTTCGTAATTAGTATATTACTTTCCGTCTACGGCCTTCACTTCTCCTTTGATCTTCAACACTTTGGTAGGCGTGTCCGCATTGGAAATCACCGTAATGGCCTTTCTGATAGGGCCAACTCGTTTTGTATCGTATTTCACTTGAATTTCACCTTTCTTACCAGGCAAAATTGGATCTTCCGGTTTTTTGGGGATGGTACATCCACAACTGGAACTCACTTTGCTGATGATCAGGGGGGCATCTCCGGTATTGGTAAACTCAAATACCCTTACCCCATCACTTCCTTTCTGAATTTCCCCGTAGTCTACTGTTTCCGACTTGAATTCAATTTTAGCAGTTTTATCCTGCGCTTTAACACTCAGTGCCAGTAGGCCTACGAACAATAGTATTGCTACTTTTTTCATCATTTTTGATTTTGGGTGAATATCAAATGTAAAAGTTTTGCTTTCAACATCCAAAATTCTTTTGTTATCTTCTAACGTTAACTATTTTTGTTTCGTATTTAAAATCGGGCAAAAATCCCTGATCATTGCAAGTTGAACATTTTGGGCAATGGTCGTTTTTTAATGCCCGCAGTGTTTATACAAAAACTGTACCACAAACATGCAGATTCCCTCAAAATATGACCCCGGAAAGGTGGAAAACCGCTGGTATGACTACTGGATGGAGCACAAGTACTTTTTTTCGCACCCGGACGAAAGGAAGCCATATACCATTGTAATTCCTCCTCCAAACGTCACAGGGGTGCTGCATATGGGGCATATGATGAATAATACCCTTCAGGACGTACTGATCCGCAGGGCCCGTCTTATGGGTAAAAATGCGTGCTGGATACCAGGTACAGACCACGCATCCATTGCAACTGAAGCCAAGGTAGTGGCCAAGTTGAAGGAAGAGGGTATTGAAAAGAACGATATTTCAAGGGATGAATTCATACAATATGCCTGGGCCTGGACGCACGAATTCGGAGGGGTGATCCTGGAACAATTAAAGAAATTGGGCTGTTCATGTGATTGGAAACGAACCAAATTCACCATGGATGACGACATGTCAGCTTCGGTGATAAGGGTATTTGTTGATCTTTTCAATAATGGCTTTATTTACAGGGGTTACCGGATGGTCAACTGGGATCCCGAGGCCCAAACAACTCTTTCCGATGAAGAGGTCATTTATGAAGAACAAGAGGGTTTATTGTATTATTTATCCTATGGCCTTGAAGGGTCCGACGAAAAAGTGACCATTGCCACGACCAGGCCGGAAACTATTTTGGGAGATACTGCTGTCTGTATTAATCCAAACGATAAGCGCTACCGCCATTTGAGGGGTAAACGAGTGATAATTCCTATTTGCAACCGGATAGCCCCTATAATTGAGGACGACTATGTAACTATGGAATTTGGCACAGGTTGTCTTAAAGTCACCCCCGCGCACGATGAGAACGATAAAGACCTGGGTGATAAGCATGGATTGGAGATCATCGACATCTTTAACCCCGACGCTAGTCTGAATTCCTATGGGCTTCATTATGAGGGAAAAGACCGATTCGTAGTTAGGAAGGAGATTGTAAAGGAACTGGAAGAAAAAGGGTATCTGGCCAAAACGGAATCCTATGTTAACAAAGTGGGTACTTCTGAAAGAACCGGCGCGGTAATTGAACCCCGGCTTTCCGATCAGTGGTTCCTCAAAATGAAGGATTTGGCGAAGCCGGCATTGGACGCTGTAGTAAAAACAGGGGATATAAAACTTTATCCTAAAAAGTTTGAAAATACGTACCGGCATTGGATGGAAAACATCCGCGACTGGAACATTTCGCGCCAATTATGGTGGGGGCAGCAGATTCCCGCATACTACTACGGAGATGGGGAAAACGATTTTGTGGTTGCGGAAACCAAGGAAGAAGCCCTGGTTCTGGCAACATCAAAATCCCAAAAGGCAGATCTCAAAATAGAAGAGTTAAAGCAAGACGGGGACGTTCTGGATACATGGTTCTCCTCCTGGTTGTGGCCTATAAGTGTCTTCGGGGGCATTTTGGAACCCGAGAATCCGGAGGTGAAGTATTATTATCCTACCAGCGACCTTGTAACCGGCCCGGATATCCTTTTCTTTTGGGTAGCGCGAATGATCGTGGCCGGATACGAATTCAGGGGACAACCACCTTTTAGGAATGTGTATCTCACCGGATTGGTTCGCGACAAGCAAAGAAGAAAAATGTCCAAGTCGCTGGGTAACTCCCCGGATGCCCTTGTCTTGATCGAGAAATACGGAGCTGATGGGGTCAGGGTTGGGCTTTTGTTGAGCGCTGCCGCAGGGAATGACCTGATGTTCGATGAAGATCTGTGTCAGCAGGGAAAGAACTTTGCCAACAAAATATGGAATGGTTTCCGATTGCTTAAGGGGTGGGAGGTAGCCGATTTGCCGCAGCCCGAAGCCTCCAAACTGGGAATAGCCTGGTACGCGGCGAAATTTAACCAAACCCTGGCCGAGATAGAGGACCATTTTAGCAAATACCGCATCTCCGATGCGTTGATGGCTACTTATAAACTGGTCTGGGACGATTATAGTTCATGGCTTTTGGAAATAATAAAACCGGCATATCGGCAACCGATCGATAGAACTACTTTTGATGGGGTTATCCATCTTTTAGAACAGAATCTAAAGCTGCTGCATCCCTTTATGCCCTTTCTTACCGAGGAAGTTTGGCAACACATTGAAGAACGTACCCCGGGGGAAGCCCTTCTTATTGCCCCATGGCCCAAGGCGGAAAAGGCAGATAAGGGTTTGATCGGAGGATTCGATTTTGCAGCTGAGGTAGTTGCGGGTATCCGAACCATCCGGAAGGAGAAAAACATTCCAATGAGGGAAGACCTGGGGTTGTCTTTACTTAACGAGGAGGGAATAAGCAGGGAATGGGACGTAGTCATTCAGAAACTGACCAATGTTTCTGAAATATCCTATGTGGATAGTTCTGTTGACGGAGCGCTTTCTTTCCGGGTAAAAAGTAACGAATATTATATTCCGGTTGGTGGCGTAATCGACACGGGGGCCGAGATCAGGAAAATTGAGGAGGAACTAGAATATACCAAGGGCTTTCTACAGGCGGTGCAAAAGAAACTCTCCAACGAGCGTTTCGTAAACAATGCCCCCGAACAGGTGATTGCCCTGGAGCGTAAGAAACGAGCGGATGCAGAGGCCAAGATAGAGACCCTGGAAAAGAGTCTGGAAAATTTTGCGTAGCACCCCACGGCGGGGCGCTGGCGGTATCCAGGTTTGTAACATCTATATATGAACTCCTATTGAAATATTACGGCAGGATATGTATCTTTGGATAAAACCCATAGATCATGAAACACTTAGCGACCCTCGGTACCCTTTTGCTTTTAGTCTCGGGCTGTGCACAGGAAAAAAAACCGGAAATACCTACTGAAATCCAGATTAAAACAGCGCTGCTACCCCTGGCTGATGCCGACAAAGACGGGGCTATGGTGTATGGCTATGACGGGTCCGGGGATCTGGTTGAAATCCGAAAAGGCACCAACAATCTCGTATGCCTCGGGGATGACCCGAAGAAAGAGGGAATTAGTGTTTCCTGTTACTCCAGTAAACTGGAACCTTTTATGGCTCGAGGAAGGGAACTGGCAGCCGAGGGAAAGAGCCCGGAGGAACGAACCGCTATCCGGGGGGATGAAGTAGCTTCGGGGAAGCTTAAAATGCCCGAGGAGCCCAGTATGATGTACGTTTATTTTGGCGAAGATGCAAACTATGACAAAACAACGGGCGAATTAAAAGACGGGAAGCTGCGTTACGTCATTTACACTCCCTTTGCCACAAGTGAGTCGACCGGCCTGCCGGAGAAGCCCCACGCCCCGGGTATGCCCTGGATCATGGATCCCGGGACCCACAGGGCGCATATAATGATAGGGCCTAATTAGCACGCTTTTTTTGGGATTGCCCTTGGTTGTTAATGGTGTGGTCTTATGCCCACCTGGGAAAAATTCTATCGGTCGCTAAGTGGTATGCAGAACATTTTTCAGAGCAAAGAACCTCCGCATATACAAATCCCGGGGCAAACGGTTGCGCTCTTTTTAATATCTTGGGATGAAGTAAAATTCACCAATGGAATCCTACGCCACGGCACTTCTTTATGCCATACCCTTTTTTACACTGCTTTTGGCGATGGAAATTGTTTCCGGATATTTTATCCTCACTATTTTCGGGGGTATTTATTTCACCTATCTTGAAAAAGATCAAATTGCTGCCAAAACAGTTACTTGAATCCGGGACCGCCTCCTTCCTGTCTGAAATTGCGTGTATTTCATAGAAGATATGTCCGGTAAAGTATGAAATAATTTAAAAAGAACGTTTACAGGATATAACCCAAATAAAACCTACTTCTCCATGACACGTCACGAGCATTTAAAATTTTGCCGGGCATGTACCCACCAAAAAAAAGATCCGAACAGGGGAATACACTGTAATCTGACCGATGAAATCGAAGATTTTCGAGATACCTGTACCCTTATGTCGAGCATCAAAGCAGGAACTACAGGGGCTCCGGAAAGGGTTGGTCTGCAGAGGGATACCTTAATACGGCAAGTAAGGGGAAGCGGTTTACCAATTTTATCATTGATCGGCTTGTGCTGCTACTTTTCAGTTTAGGGTTTGGGATAATCCTTGGGATAATCCTGACCCTCATCTCACCCGAGGCTCTGGCTACGGATGAACAGGGAAACTTTTTCGTGGAGTAGCTGCCGGCTTTTGTGTTCGGGACCATATGCTATTCCCTTTTGGGGGGCTCACGGGGAGATCCGTTGGAAAATTGGCAACAAAAAACAGGGTGGTAAACGAGGAAGGACAAAGAGCAAAGTTTTCAAGTCTTTTCCCCCGGTCCATGTGCAGGTATATTCCCTTGGATGCATTTTCTTTTCTAAGTGATGACGCCATAGGATGGCACCATACCCTGCCCAGAACCAGGGTTATTGAAATTGAGGAATAGCTGCCGCAATTTTATTTTTTTATGTCTGACCTCAAAGGGAATCAGAATTCTTCCTGATAAGGAGATCAAAGCTTCACGGATATTTTCCGGGCTGCTGTGTTTTTATCCGAAGAGCTTCTTAAGTTTGCACAAATCTTTTGTATGAGACCTTATATCCTTTCCGAAACCAATTGGGAAGCTTTGAAAGAAGCGAAATTTGAATTGGCCGTTTTACCCTGGGGCGCCACGGAGGCGCATAATTATCATCTTCCCTATGGAACCGATATCTACGAATCGGATTATATTTCGGCGGAAGCCGCAAAACTGGCATGGGAAAAGGGCGGAAAGGTCATTGTGCTGCCAACAATTCCATTTGGGGTTAATACCGGGCAATCGGATATCTATCTGGACATTAATCTGAATCCAACCACCCAACTGGCCATACTCTCCGATGTGATTGAAACGCTCAACAGACAAGGACTTCAGAAACTGCTCATTTTTAACAGCCATGGCGGTAACAATTTTAAACCCCTTGTCAGGGAACTGGGTTTGAAATATCCCGGGATGTTTATCTGCTTTTCCAATTGGTTCCAATCCATGGACCGATCCAAATATTTTCAGGAAGACGGGGATCATGCCGAGGAGATGGAGACCAGCCTCATATTGCACCTGAGACCCGAACTCGTCCTTCCAAAGGAAAAGTGGGGTGATGGGGCTTCTAAAAAATTCAGGATAAACGCTTTTTCCGAAGGTTGGGTATGGGCAGAGCGCAAGTGGTCACAGATCAGCGAGGATACCGGAGTTGGCAATCCCGGGTATGCCACAAAGGAAAAGGGAGCGGAATTTTTTAAGGACGTCTCGGAAAAAATGAGTGCCTTATTCCTGGAACTTTGCAGGGCAGATATAGATGATTTGTATGAGTAAAATGACCGGGACAAAAATTCGAGAACACTCCCCGTCGCTGCTAGCGGCGAAGAGGATTTCCTAAAAGTGGTGTTCGTGGTTGTTCGTCACTACTGCGATTTTCTGTGGACTTTTTTTACCTCTTTCTCCACCAATTCAACATAATTCTTCATCGCCTGGACCCGGCTAACGTTCTGCGCCTGTATTAAAGCATTTGCCTTAAACGCATTTATCAAAGGGATCTCACTTTGTGAATGGCCGGAATTTTTGTTCGCAATTTTGTAATACGCATAGAGTTTTAACAGGATGTCCGCCGGTAGTGGGTTGCCGTAGTCGTTCACTGCGGCTACGGCCTCTAAAAATTCCTTATGTAACTTTTCATTCTTCATCCTTAACGGTAATGGCGGCAACACAAGTTTTGGCCCCAACTACTTTCTGATTCAGTTTTACAGTTATAGCGCTGTGCAGGGGTAATAACAAATCTACTCTTGAGCCAAATTTTATGAACCCGGAATCCTCGCCTTGCTGCACACTTTCCCCTACCTCTGCATAATTGACAATGCGCCGCGCCATGGCCCCGGCAATTTGTCTGTAGAGCACATCACCAAACTTAGGTGTACTGATAACCACAGTTGTATGTTCGTTCTCTTCACTCGATTTTGGATGCCATGCTACGAAATATTTTCCTGGGTGGTATTTTGAATATTTTACCTCTCCACTGACAGGATAGCGGGTAACATGTACATTTGTGGGAGACATAAAGATTGAGACCTGAATGCGTTTATCATTAAAATACTCAGCGTCCTCCACTTCCTCTATAACTACAACCTTGCCGTCAACCGGGGCCAAAACCTCATCAAAATTCTTGATCGCAACCCGTCTGGGGTTTCTGAAGAATTGAAGTATTGCTACCAATAAAATTATCCCTCCTACCTGCAGAAATATCCGCAGCCAGGTTATTTCAATATAGAAATGGGCCAAAAGTACAATGGCGCATACTATAAAAAATGTGATCAATATTATTTTTTGTCCCTCTTTATGAAACATAGGTAAACAGCATTAATGTGAAATAGGCAAAAGGTGCCGCAAAAACCAGGCTATCAAGACGATCGAGCATACCCCCGTGTCCCGGAAGAATGGCACCACTGTCCTTTACGCCCGCTCTCCGTTTTAGTTTGGATTCTATTAGATCTCCCAGACTGCCAGCCACCACTATTACCCCAGCTAAGATAACCCATTGTAACGGATTTACTATGGGCTCATAACGCGCCATGAAATATGCCGCTGCCAGTGTAAAAATAAGTCCACCTAAAGTTCCTTCCCAGGTTTTTTTAGGCGATACTGCCGGAAATAATTTTGTCCTACCGAGGGTTCTTCCTACCAGATAAGCAAAAGAGTCATTCACCCAAATCAAAATAAATATACCCATTATGAGGTGCTTGGCAAATACATTGTCCTTATAGGGGATCATAGTCAGGAAGATGCATCCTCCCCCAATATAAAAAAGCCCGATAATAAATTTTTGGAAGGTGTTAAATATTTTGTCTTTTTTGGAAAAGAGATAATACACCAGGGCAAAATTAACCGTTATGGTAAGAAACATCAGGATGTTGATCAACAGTCTGTCATGAATCAAATAAATGTAAGCCCACCACAGCGCAAGATATGCTATGAATATGTCGTATCCCTTGAGTTGTACCAGCCGTTTATATTCGTATAGACATGCCAGCCCGAAGATCATAAACAGAAAATCAAAGGCATCTGAACTCATAAATACCGCAGACAGGAGTAGGACAACATAAAGTACCCCGGTAATGAATCGCCTTAAAATTTCTTTCATGCTAAAGGTCTTCCAACAGTAAGAGGTACAGATGCTTTGAGCTACTACCGTAGGTTAGGAAATCATCCGCATTTTCTTCCGTAGACTGAAAGTGCTTTATAGTAGTAATGTTTCCCGGAATGCCCTTTTTATATTTCTTCTTGATTGTTTTTAAACCTTCCCCTATAGTATCCACTAACTGACTGGTGGTGGCAAATACAATAACATTGTCGGGAACTTCATTCAGTTTTTTTTCATTGAGCTGATTGGAACAAACCAGAATTGAACCGTTTTGGGCGACAAGGTGTTCGCAGGTGGTAAAGAAAATTTCGCTTTCTTTGGCTTTGTAGGTGAAGGTGAGGTTCTGCTTGGAAAATTTACCTTCCAATCGTGGGTTCAAGATAAAAAATGGACTATTCTGCCAACCATTTTCCTCTATAATATTCTCCAGGGCATCGGTGATCTCCCTGAAAGAATCGCAGTACAGGAATTTACCGCCGTTCTTCTTAAAATGAATTGTAAATTTCTCGTCAATAGGAATATTTAGATCCGGCATGTGTACACCTCTGGTTTCTGTAGTTTCCTTTGAAACTTTCTTTTTACCACCACCAAAAAGCTTGTCAAATAGCCCCATTTACAAGTATTAATGCTTTCAAATAATGTTCTATTTACTTAAAAAACGTCAATAGTCATTATTAATTTTCTTCAGTTGACTCCTCTCTTGTCCGACTTTCAAGGGGGATAATTTCCTGTCCCTGCTCGTCGAACTTCACGTCGAATGGCCTTTTACCGAATATTTTTTCCAAATCTTCCTTAAAAATAACCTCTTTTTCCAAGAGTCGCTCAGCCAGTATCGTTAGTTTATCCTTATTTTTCTTCAAAACCTCAATTGCACGTTTGTACTGTTCTTCAATAATCTTGGAAATTTCCTTATCTATCGTCTGAGCTGTTTCTTCACTATACGGCTTAGAGAAGGTGTAATCATTTTGACCGGAAGAATCGTAGTAGGTTAGATTACCTATTTCCTCGTTAAGCCCGTAGATTGTGACCATAGCTCTTGCCTGTTTGGTCACCTTTTCAAGGTCGCTCAGGGCCCCGGTAGATATTTTATCAAAAATTACCCTCTCCGCCGCCCTACCGCCCAGGGTGGCACACATTTCGTCCTTCATCTGTTCAGGCCGAACTATTAATCTTTCCTCGGGCAGATACCATGCGGCTCCCAGGGACTGCCCCCGGGGTACAATCGTAACCTTAACCAATGGTGCCGCGTGTTCCAGCATCCAACTCACGGTGGCATGACCGGCTTCGTGATAGGCAATGGTCTTTTTCTCACCCGGAGTGATTATTTTATTCTTTTTCTCCAGTCCGCCAACAATCCTATCCACGGCATCCAGGAAATCTTGCTTGGTAACGGCCTTCTTTTCTTTCCTGGCAGCTATAAGAGCAGCTTCGTTACACACATTGGCAATGTCAGCTCCCGAAAAGCCCGGGGTTTGCCGTGCCAAAAAGTCGAGATCCAGGGTTTCGGCCGTCTTAATGGGTCTTAAGTGTACCTCAAAGATCTCCTTTCTTTCACGAATGTCCGGAAGGTCCACATAGATCTGCCTGTCGAACCTGCCGGCGCGCATAAGTGCTTTATCAAGCACGTCGGCCCGGTTAGTGGCCGCAAGTACAATCACATTGGTGTTAGTGCCAAAACCATCCATTTCGGTCAACAACTGATTTAGAGTGTTTTCCCTTTCATCATTGGACCCGGTAAAGTTATTTTTTCCTCTGGCCCTTCCTATGGCATCTATTTCATCTATAAATATAATTGCCGGGGATTTGTCTTTTGCCTGCTTAAAAAGATCACGAACACGCGAGGCACCCACTCCTACGAACATTTCTACAAAGTCTGATCCTGAAAGGGAGAAAAACGGCACTTTTGCTTCACCTGCAACCGCCTTGGCCAATAACGTTTTCCCCGTACCCGGTGGTCCTACAAGGAGTGCTCCCTTGGGTATCTTACCACCCAACGAGGTGTATTTATCCGGATTCTTAAGAAATTCTACGATCTCTTCCACCTCCTCCTTGGCCCCTTCCAGACCGGCCACATCCTTAAATGAAGTTCTTGTATCCGTCTTTTCATCAAAAAGTTTAGCCTTGGACTTTCCAATGTTAAAAATTTGTCCTCCGGCTCCACCGCCTGCTCCCCCGGACATTCTTCGCATCAAATAGATCCAGATACCAATGATCAAAACGAAGGGAAGAATGGTCAGGATCATTTCCATAAACAAGTTCGACTCCTTGTCGAATTCCACGATGGTGTCCAGGTTGTTCTCCTTTTTAATCTCTGTAATTTCATTCTGGAAGATCTGAAGATCCCCGTAGTCCAAAACATATTGTGGAACCGCACTGGTCGAAGGAAACAGTGGTTTCTCCGACACATCTTTATGTACATCTTTCTGCAGTGCTTCCTCGCTAAGGAAAACCTTTGCCTGGTTGATATTCGTTATGATCAATATCTTGGTAATATCACCATTCCTGAGATACTCCTGTAATTCGGAAGTTGTTGTTTTTTTTGTTGTAGCAAGATTACCACTGCCAAAAAACTGGAACCCAATAAGCAGGAGTGCTATGAGTCCATAGATCCACCATGCGCTGAATCGTGGTTTTTTCTGTGGTACTTTATTATCTTTGGACATTATTCTTTTTTTTACCCTTAATTATTTAGGGCCTGATTAAAACTACTCTCCACCATGGTTACTTTGGCATCGCCCCAAAGACCTTCTATATCATAATATTCTCTTACGTGCTTCTGAAATACATGAACCACAATGTTTACATAATCCAAAAGTACCCATTCTGCATTTTCGGATCCCTCTACATGCCACGGTTTTTCCTGAATAGCCTTACTAACAGATTTTTGGATGGAATTAACGATTGCGTTTACGTGCGTGTTGGAAGTGCCATTACAAATTATAAAGTAGTCACAAACAGTGTTTTCTATGTCTCTGAAGTCAAGTAAATTTATTTCTAGTCCTTTTACTTCTTCAATTCCGTGTAAGATTAAGGCAATCAACTCATCGGCACTGGCTTTCCGTTTCTGCATTCAGAATTTTTAGTTTCTACAAAGTTATTATTTTTTTGTTTTCTTAGCCATTGTTTTTAACATAACATTGTACCCGTAAAATAAATACCTGTACATGCGTATTATCAAACTTGATGCCACCGATTCCACAAACGCATACCTTAAGAACGCAATGCTTTCAGAAGTATTGGATGATTTTACCATTGTTGTAGCAAGAGAACAATTAAAAGGCAGAGGTCAGATGGGTACTAAATGGCAGTCCGATCCAGGTAAAAATCTCACTTTCAGTGTATTAAAAAAATTCTCAGGCCTCCATATCAGCGCACAATTTCTTTTGAACGTTGCAGTTTCCCTCGCTGTTTACAAGACATTAAAAACTTTGCAAATTCCGGATTTAAGTATAAAGTGGCCCAACGACATTCTGTCAGGTTATTCCAAGATTTGCGGTATTCTTATAGAAAATATACTTCTGAACCAAAATATACAGGCGGCTGTTATCGGTATCGGACTCAATGTAAATCAGCAGTCGTTTAAGGATCTGCCTAATGCAACATCAATAAAATTGCTTACGGGCAAAACTATAGCCCTGGATGAGGTTTTGCGAATTTTAGTGGCTAATCTTCAGGAGATTTTTGTGGCGTACGAAGGACTTAAGGTAGGGGATGTAAAGGAAACCTATGGGCAGCTTTTGTTCAGAAAGGATAAACCATCTACTTTCAGGGACCATAGAGATACCATGTTTATGGGATTTATCCGGGGGATCTCCGATAAAGGAAAGCTGATAATAGAACTGGAAAATAAAATCATGAAGGAATTTGACTCCAAGGAGCTGCAATTATTGTATTAGATCCCTGCAACGAAGAGAATTTTAATAAGATCCGGGCGCTTCTATCGGGTCGAGGCCAGTAATTTATATAGATCTTAAAGAGGTCTTTTAGTCCTCCCCCCGGTGAAAGAACGGTGTTTATTAATTCAATCGCCGCCTCTGACGGGCTACATTTTACCGAGATTCCCGGATAACGTCCTCATAAAATTTGTTATGGGGGTTTTTATCATCATCGCCATCATAGCGTTGAATTCACCATCAAAATGTAGGGTTACTTCACTTTCATTTTCACTTTTTGGAGCTATTTCCGCAGTCAGTGTAAAGGATAGTTTACCGCCTGCGGCACTTAAAATGATCTTATTGTAGGGATTCTGTTCCTTGCGTTTCAAAACAATTTCAGGCATGCCCTTAAGCGAAAATAAAAAGGTGTCCTCATCCAATACCTGAAATTTATCAATGCTATCCGGCATTAAATTTTCGAAATTCTTCAGGTCCGACAAAAATTCGAATACGGTTTTGTCGCTTTTATGTACCGTGGTAGTTGGGGTCTCTATATGCATCTTACTCTGCCTGCCATTTTGATGGATTCTCTCTCCATTCCAATAAGGTCTTTAATTGTTCTTCCTTTATATAGTTTGTCTCTGATGCCAGTTTTATCAGATTTTCATAATCGCTCAGGGTGTGTAGCGCAATATTTTTTTTCTTGAAATTTTTATCGGCAACATCAAAGCCATAGGTAAAAACGGCCAGCATACCCTTAACATTCGCGCCGTTTTCGAGAAGAGCATCCACAGCGTTGAGACTGCTTTTTCCCGTACTGATCAGATCCTCGATGACGACTACGCTTTGCCCACTTTCTAATTGCCCTTCTATTTTATTTTGCCTTCCATGTGATTTGGCTTCGGGCCGGATGTATATAAAAGGCAGCCCTAAATGTTCGGCAACGAGTATGCCAATACCTATGGCTCCGGTAGCCACTCCGGCAATAATATCGGGTTTTCCATAGAGCGTTTCGAGTTGTTTCGCCATCTCCTGCCTCACGTAATTCCGTATGATGGGATAGGAAAGAATAATTCGATTATCGCAATAGATCGGGCATTGCCATCCTGAAGCCCATGTAAACGGATTTTCTGGTTTCAACTTAATTGCATTAATTTGCAGCAGTAGTTCTGCTGTTTTGGCGGCGGTATCCTTGTCTAAAACCATGGAGCAAATGTATAAAGTTTTTGTGAATGAATCCCCACTCATTTTAACGGACAAGGTTACGGAGACCGAAGGAAGCGAGTATTTTTTGATGAATGGGACCGCCATCAGCAGTGCTATAGATTCCCTGGCAAATAAAAAGCTGAAAGAAGCGTATATCTATCATCCCAACATAGAGGAAATTTTAAAAAAATTCACAAAAAGGGTACCGCTTGTGGTTGCTGCGGGTGGTGTTGTGACCAATAGGGAGGGCAGAGTACTCTTCATTTACAGAAAGAAAAAGTGGGATCTGCCCAAGGGAAGGCTAGATAAGGGAGAGACCATAGAACAATGTGCTTTACGGGAGGTGGCTGAAGAAACAGGGGTCACGGACCTGATAATTGAAAATTTTTTAATGACCACGTATCACGTGTTTAAGCAGAAAGGCAAGTACAAATTAAAGGAAGTCCATTGGTATGCCATGACCACTACTTACGAGGGTAAATTGAAAGGAGAAAAAAAAGAGGGCATTAAAAAGGTGAAATGGAAAGGCCCCAAAAAAATACGAAAGGCGCTGAAGAACTCCTATGCAAACATCAGAATTCTGTTTGAGCACGGTTAAAGGGCATCTCTAAAAACCCTACTTTGGTTGCTAACAGAGTTATTAGAGTGCCCTAAACACATTTATTTACTTTGCAGCAATCGGTATACGGGATATTGCATATATGCAGTCTCAGAGTAAGCTGAATGTTGGTACAGCCATTCCAATTGTGCATACCGGTCGTTGGCAAAAGTCTCTTCTGATTGCCGCTTCAAAAGAAATTCTTTTCTTAGAACCGTATCTTTTTTTTGCAATGGGTCCGCTACCTCCTCAAAGACATATGGTCAAAATCCCTCCTTCCGTTGAAGGATCGGATCAAAAAAATTCCAGTTAAAGAAGGAGTCCGGGGCCATTGGTTCCAGAGTTTCAAGGAGGTACCGGATACCCGGTTGGTCGGTAGGAATTACAAAATCGCCCGTTCTGAAATTCACGGCTTTGCTGTCTTTGCTTATCTGGGTGTCATAATGAGGATAATGACCCTCATATGCAGCTGTTCCGGTTTTAAAATCAGCTATTTTGTAGGACTCCACGGATAGCGGTGTGTCCTTATCCAAAACGGCATATTGTATATCGTTGTTGATGAGAATTATGACTTTATTAGTGAAACCCCATTTTAATAATCCCGTTTTTTAGCGGGAACGGTTAAAATGGATGGTTGAACTAACCCCGCTTTTTCAGCGGGGTCCAGGTTTAATACCTCGACCCTTGGGTCGATTCCTTCTATTGGGTCCAGGGCTTGCCCTGGGGTTTAATGCCATTTACTTTGGCCTATTTTTTTGAAGTTAAAATCGCCCTCGGTAGTGTACGTTACCACATGAAGTGGTAAACCAATATCCGTTATCCCGATGGTTTGGATATTGATCTCTGGAAACTCCCTGGCAAGCCGAATGTAAAAATCCATAGTTTGAAGATATGTTGCCGTTTCCTTTCCTTCGGATACTTCAAAAGGTGTTTGAAAATCTCCGGTTTTGTCAATTTTTTTTGTGTCGCAGGAGGCAATAAATAGAAGTACAAAAAAAGCGAATATCGGTTTCCTTTTTTTTGGAAGTGAAAAGGGACAGACTTTTATATCCTTACTTCAAAAATAATCAAAATTAAGGCTTAAGCCGCTTTCGTGATTTCGGCAATTTCGTTTCTGCGCAGGGGTTTATTCTTAAAATCTATGAGGTGATGCGTTTTTGCCTTGAAATATTCCCATTGCTTTTTGTCATAGGGATCAATAGAAGAAGTTACGATATTGATGCGTATTTTGTCTTTCAGCGGCAGTGTAACAAATTCCTCCAGAAATTGCCAGCCGTCCATGATCGGCATATTTATGTCCAGGAAAATAACTTCGGGGACCCGCTCGTCATCTTTCATCATTTGTTTAATTGCGTCTATGGCTTCCTTACCGTTTACGTATGTCCTGATATCATCACATACCTCCAGGTTATTCAGCATTTTTCGGATACCAAAGATCGTTATCGGATCATCATCGATAATACTTATCGAGTTAATTTTTTTCATTGAAATAGATTTTAAAGGTGGTTCCCTTACCCACCTTGCTAGAGGTTGTTACCTTGCCATTCATGGCTTCTATTTGATTTTTGGTTATGTAGAGGCCTATGCCTCTGGCATCTGGGTTGTTGTGAAAGGTCTTGTACATTCCGAACAGCTTATCACCGTATTTTTTAAGGTCAATACCCATTCCATTATCTTCAATCCCCAGAATGGTATAATGGTCTTTTTGTTCAACGGACAGTTTTATGACCGGGTCCCTTTCCGGATCTTTATATCTCACAGCGTTTGTTATAAAATTCAAGAGAATACTGTCAACGTAAGCCGGCACAGCTTTAATCGTCGTCCCCGGTGGAATATCTATTAGGAGTTTTGCCCTGTTGGTCTGTAAGAACGCGGTAAGATTCTGTTGCACCGATGCGATTTTATCGACCAGATTTACTGATTTTTTCTCCATGTTAGTGTTGGTGCTGATAGCCACGACCTCATTTAAATTCTCCAGGGTCTCCAGTAAATTATCAGAGGCACGGGTTAGCATTTTGATGATGTTCAGCTTCTCGGTCTCGTCCTTTTCTCTGATGAGAAAATCGAGCAACATTGAGAAGTTGGCTGTATGCGACCTTAAATTGTGAGAGACAATATGTGCAAAGTTTACCAGCTTTTTATTTTGAAGGGAGGTAACATTTATGAGATCTCTCAAGTCGGCCTCTTGTTGCTTTAAATTGGAAATATCCAAACTAATGCCAACAAGGCCATAGGGCTTTCCATCCTCTCCGTTTAAGGGAATTTTTGAGATAAGGAAGGAAGTTGCGGAACCATCCGTTTTAATATTAATGGTTTCCCTGCCCAGAATAGGGCTGTTGGTGTTCATTACGTAAAGATCTTCATCCCGTGAGATCTGGGCTATTTCCGGATCATAAAGGTCAAAATCGCTTTTACCCAAAAGTTCTTGGGGATCGGAAACACCGAGATATTCGCATTCGGAACGATTGACCAGGATCTTACGGGATTCCAGGTCCTTTATATAGACATTAAGGGGTAAATTGTCTATTACCGTCCGTAACAGCAATTCACTTTCCCTGGTTTTCAATTCGGATAGGACAATGTCCGTTATATCCTGAAAGGTTCCTATGAGACCAACGAATTCCCCATTTTTAAACAGGGGTTTTCCGGCGGAGATCACCCATTTTTCGTTGCCATTGGCAGTAACAATCTCCAGTTTCTCACACCAGGAATCCTTATTTTCCATGGCTCTGTATACGGCCATTGAAATGGTGTTTCTACTGTAACCTTCGTTATAAAAGTTAATACCTGTGTTAATGTCCGGGACAAAATCGTCAGAAACTTCGTGAATCATCCTGGTCATCTCACACCATTCCAGTTCATCGCTTTTCGGATCGTATTCCCAACTCCCTATCCTCGCTATATCGGATTTTTCCTTCAGAAGTAGCTTTAGCTTCTCATAGTCCTGTTCCCTTTCTACCTGTTCGGTAATGTCTTCGGTTTGGATAATAATTCCGATGATATTCTCTTTTTCGTCGTACCAGGGAAGATGAATCCTTTCAAACCACCGTTCGTTTCCTACATCATCTAGAAAACGCGCTCTTCCCTTTTCTCTCCCCTCTCCCAACATGCAGGATTCCAGGATTTCCTGCCACTCTTTGCCAACCGTCTGAAAAAGCTGATAAATAGATTTGCCAATGATGTCGTCGGACAGGTCAAAATCATTGATCCATTTATCTGAAGCATGGACAACTTCAAATTTAGTATTGAGAAAAACAGCCGCTGTGGGCAGCTGTTTTATAAGGTAATTATTTATGATTGTTTGGGAATATTTCAAAACCTTAGCGTATATTCTTACTAAAGTAAAGCGATTTTACAACATTTATAAATGATTGTTGTGAATCCCGCAAAAATCGTGGTGTGGCCTATGATTTTATGAATATAATGTTTCTTATGACAATATGAAAGGAAAAATCTGACAAATTTTATTTGTCGGATTTCATCCCCAAGTGGTCTACAGCGGTTTAAGGATTTGAAGCGGAAGGTTAAGTACGGGCTAAAACCGCATTTTGCAGCATTAGGCCCTAACGGTTTCAGGTACCAGTCCGGTATAGTCCCCGCCATTTCTAATAACATCCCTCACGATTGAAGAACTGATGTACGACTTGCCGGAAGAGGTAAGCAGGAACACCGTTTCGATTTCGGAAAGTTTTCGGTTGGTGTGGGCAATGGCTTTTTCAAACTCAAAGTCGCCCGGGTTCCTAAGCCCCCTTAAAATGTAATCTGCCCCGATTTTTTTACAGAAGTCGACTGTAAGTCCCTCATAGGTAAGCACCTTTATTTTTGGCTCCTCTTTAAAAGCTTCGGTTATGAACCGCTGACGCGCTTCCAGAGGGAACATATAACTTTTATCCGCATTGATTCCTATAGCAATAACCAGCTCATCAAATAGGGGAATCCCTCTATGAATGATATCGTAATGGCCCAGGGTAATGGGATCAAAAGAGCCGGGAAAGATAGCGCGTCGCATAGGAATTCAAAATTAATAATCTAAAGTTACTTATTTTCATTTAAAGCCGCTGTGATAGCGCTTTCAAAAAGCTCGGCTAAAGATATCCCGGCCGCCCGGGCTTGTTGGGGTAATATACTTTCTTCTGTAAGCCCCGGAGTTGTATTTATCTCTATCATATAGGGCTGATCTTCGATAAATATGAATTCGCTTCTGCTATACCCGCGTATTTTAAGCACCTCGTATACGCGGATGGCCACTCTTCTTACATTTTCCTCCTGAACGGCAGAAATGCGGGCAGGGGTAATTTCCCGGGATTTTCCTTCGTATTTTGCCGCATAATCAAAAAAATCATTTTCGGGGACAATTTCGGTAATAGGTAATACCATGGTTTCTCCTTGGTACTTAATAACGCCAACCGATACTTCAGTGCCATCTAAAAAGGCCTCAATAAGAATTTCGTCATCTTCTTCATTGGCCCTGGCAATGGCTGATTTCAATTCCGATCTTTCATATACCTTGGTAATTCCAAAACTGCTGCCCGCTTTGTTCGCCTTAACGAAACACGGCAAGCCCACTTTATCTATTATTTTATCCTCATCTATTTCGTCCCCGAGATTGAGGTGATAGGACACAGCACATTGTATCCCATACGGTTTTAGTACGCTCAATACATCTCTTTTATTAAATGTCAACGCCGCCTGGTAATGGTCGCAAGAAGTTTGCGGAATTCCCAAAAGTTCAAAATAGGCCTGCATAAGGCCATCTTCACCGGGAGAGCCGTGGATGGCATTAAAAACACAATCGAATTTTAGGTGTTCTCCCTGTACGTTTATGGTGAAATCGTGCTTGTTTACGGCGTGCTCCTTATCATTGGTATCAACATACACCCACTTTTCTTTATAAATGTATATTCGATAGACATCAAATTTTTCCTTATCGAGGTATTGATATACGACATTTCCGCTTTTCAGGGAGATTTTATATTCACTGGAATACCCCCCCATGATAATGGCGATATTTTTTTTCATCTATATAAAATTTTACCGGCCATCCCCATTTCCCTTATTTATGTCGGTTGGTATCGACCTTTCTTTAATTAATGCCCACCTGCCTGCCGTAGGTAGGTTATGGGCTTTCATAGCACCACTTGTTTCCATATTATTGTTGTCCGGTAATACCAAAACTGCAAGTATATTGGGCGTTCCCATTATATTTGTTATCCAAGGGCTTGCTTTTCGTACATTGCCAACAAGTATGAACGTACCTATGGCACCTGAAATCAACTATATGATTTTCGGTTGGTCACGATCTAGTCTTGCGTCTTATGTCTTTAAACGCAGCGGTCTTACGTCTTTAACCGGACATTAGTGTTTCCATAGAGATAAATGCTCATGATAGGTTATATAACTTCAAAGAAAAGAAAAAAGCATGGGGTTTTATGGGTCTCGATTTATTTTTTTAGGGATTAGAACAATTTGGCTAATTTATTTTGAACAGAAATGGGGTGCAGTTTTAATAACATTTCAGCAGCTAACCTTCCTTTTATTTTGGCTCATTACTTATATTTGTCCGGTTAATAAATTCACTTATGAAGCATTTTTTTAACTTCCTGGGAAGCAGGGTTTTTCTCATCAACCTGGGAATTGCCCTTATAGCTATGGTAGTGCTCTCTTTTCTCGTTTTACAATGGTTAAAGAGTACTACAAATCATGGAGAATTTGTTGAAGTTCCGGATCTTTCCAAAATGTCTGTTATGGACATGAGGAAGGTAATTGAGAATGCCGATCTGCGTTATGAGGTATTGGATTCAGCCAATTTTAATCCTGATTATCCCCGCTTTTCCATTATTGAACAGAACCCGCCTGCCGGTAACAAAGTAAAGCAAAATCGAAAAATTTATGTTACCGTAAATCCTTCAGGTTATAAGAAAGTTACTGTGCCCAATGTAATTCAGGTTACCCAGCGGAATGCAACCTCCATGTTGCGCGCTGTTGGCCTGGACGTGCAACGCGTTAGCTATATAGACCAGTTGGGTAAGGACATGGTATATTACATCAAATATAAAGGCAAAAGAATTAACGAGGGAGACAAACTGCCGAAGACTTCGAAAATAGAACTGGTGTGCGGAAATGGCAATATTCCCGATAGTGCCCGGATCCAGGCCGATTCCCAGTAGGACATGGATGCCGACACCACTTCCGACCCAAACAAGGATGAACTTTTTGAACATCATAAATTTATGGCATCAAAGGGTCAGGAACCCCTGAGAGTGGACAAATTTCTCATGAATTTTATTGAGAATGCTACCAGAAACAAGATCCAACAAGCGGCCAAAGCCGGCAATATTTGGGTGAATGACATTATAGTAAAACAGAACTACAAGGTAAAGGCCGGAGATGAGGTAAAGGTTTTGTTTGAACATCCACCGTATGAATTTTTACTTACCCCTGAAGACATCCCCCTGGATATCGTTTACGAGGACGATACATTACTCGTTGTCAATAAGCCGGCCGGTATGGTGGTACATCCGGGGCATGGCAACTATTCAGGAACCCTGATTAATGCTCTTGCGCACCACATAGATCATCTTCCCTTAAACAGCAATGAAAGGCCCGGCCTTGTTCATCGGATAGATAAAGATACTTCCGGCCTTCTGGTAGTAGCTAAGACCGAAGCGGCTATGACCCATTTAGCCAAACAATTCTTTGACAAAACCAGCGAACGGGAATATATTGCTTTGGTTTGGGGAAATATGGAAAACGATAGGGGTACCATAGAGGGTCATCTAGCCCGTAATCCTAAAAACAGGCTTCAAATGCAGGTCTTTCCGGAAGGTGGCCATGGCAAGGAGGCAATTACACATTATGAGGTTTTGGAGCGTTTGGGTTACCTAACCCTGGTTTCCTGTAAATTGGAAACGGGAAGGACCCACCAGATCAGGGCACATATGAAGTATATAGGGCATACCCTTTTTAACGATGAGCGCTATGGGGGAGATAGGATCCTAAAGGGCACTACGTTTACAAAATACAAGCAATTTGTCGATAACGCATTTAAGATCTTGCCCCGGCAGGCACTACACGCCAAAACACTCGGATTCCTTCATCCGGTGAGTGGTAAACTCATGAGATTCAATTCTGAGATTCCGGATGATATGGCCAGTTGTATTGATAAATGGAGACATTATGCCAAACATGCAGAATAGTTTTGGGCATCATCCCGGTTGCAAGGGAAAACTCTTTGGTTCTTACCCCCTTTTTCTCAAAAATCTCGTTATTTTTAGACAAAATTTCGGAAAATGAAAATAGTTATTTCCCCGGCAAAGTCGCTCGATTTTGAAAGCAAGCTACCAACCGGCCAAAATACCGAAGCCCCTTTTTTAGCCGAATCGGAAAGAATAAATAAACTTTTAAAGAAGAAATCGGCCAGAAGTTTGTCTAAGCTGATGAATATTTCGGACAGTCTGGGGCAACTGAATTATGAACGTAATCAGAACTGGGGCCTGCCATTTAAGGTGGCCAATGCCCGACCTGCGGTCTATGCTTTTAGCGGGGATGTTTACCGGGGATTGGATGTATATTCACTTCCTGAAAAAAAGCTGGATACCCTTCAGAGCACCTTGCGCATTATTTCCGGGCTGTACGGCATCCTTAAACCCCTGGATCTAATTCAACCCTATCGCCTGGAAATGGGGACGAAATTTCCGGTAGGAAAAGATAAAAATCTGTATGAATTCTGGCGAAAAAGAATTACAAAATCCCTTAATGACGAATTGGAAGAAGAAGAAATTTTTCTTAATCTGGCCAGTGCGGAATACTTTAAGGCCGTGGAGGTAAAATCCCTTAAAGTTCCAGTGATCACTGCCCTCTTCAAGGACTTTAAAAATGGAAAGTACATAAGCATTATGACCTATGCAAAACTGGCAAGGGGATATATGACAAGGTACATTGTTGATAACAACGTAAAAACGCTACACGGGTTAAAGGGTTTTAATTATGAGGGTTATGCCTTCAGCGCTGAGCAATCCAAAGAAAAAAATACGCTGGTTTTCATCCGGTAGAATATTTTACGAATGTCACCGTTTTATAGCTGTAGTAACCTTTAAGATAAGATAAGTATATGAAGCGGTTATTTATTATGTTTGTTACGATCTCCTGTATTGCCGGAAGTTGCACTGATAAGGACGACAATAACGTGGACGCGGTCAATATTCGGATTAAGAATACAAGCAACCTGACTTTTGACGAGGTACAAGTGGGTGATGCTGGAAAGGTACACATGAATATTGCGCAAGGGGATTATTCAGATTACCTGGAATATGAAACGGCCTACAGCTATGCCTTTGTCGAGATAAAATCGGATAGTGCAACGTATACGCTGCAACCATTCGATTTTGTGGGCGAAACCGAACTTCCAATCGGGTTCTACACCTACGAACTGGATATAACCGAAGAAGGCGAGGTAGCGATAGAATTTAAGATTGATTGAAGCAGTTTTAGACCCGGAGTTGCAGGTTAAACTGAATCGTTACCAAAAGGGAGGAAGTACCTGAGCTGGATTATTTTCAACGTCTTTATAATAACTGCACGCATTAAGGGCACCGTCGTCTTTCCGGATACGGCGATCTTTGTTTACCACTTTCCTGTTTTCAGTTAAAAGCGAAGATACCGACCTGTCTTTGGTCCATGATTTCATCGCCGGATCTGGTTCTGCAAATAGGTCGCATACCGGTCTGGCTATGAACGGTACGGGAGCAAATAAGCGATTGTTTTCCGCCACGCACTTAGCCAAAATCTTTTTGTTCTGGTTTTAACTTTGTCCCATGTAAAAGCAAAATTCAAAAGATTTTGAGGACTTCATAAAAATACGCAAACCCAGCGAACTGGCCCGAAATCCATATTGTTTATAGGTTTTTGTTAGACACAGTTATTGTTCAACATATTTCTTTCTAATGCTTCATCGTAAAATATCTTAATATCGGAAGGTAAATTATCAACTGGTGACAAGAAAGATTTTAAATGCGTTTCGGCCTCTGTTTTAATTTCAGATGACAAGCTATTGAATACTTGTTCTAATAGGTCCATTTCGGATTTAATTTTCTTATGATTAAAATGAACTGCGCAAAAATCTATAAATTCTTTTAGAGCTTTTTTTCGCTTGGTGGAAATTGAAGAAAATACTCGGTCAATACAGCTTCGATTATACTTCCTGAAAGTACTAAAACTGATTTTATAGATTTTGAATCAATGCAATTTTTCAGTTCTTGGTAGTCTCGTATTAAAAGTTCTCTAAAATTTTTATCAGAAATAAAGTCGAAGTTCACAGGCTTTTTTTTTAATGGTGGCCAACTATGAAATAAAGGTTACTGCCGAGGGTATTTTCGGAGTAAATTCCCCCTTGGACTAGGCTTTCTTTTTAAGACCTATTTTTTCCTCAACAGTAGGCCTTTTCTTAATTCTTCTCGGCCTTCTTGCGCCATAGGATTTATTCGCAATTTTTCCTCTTTTTGTTTTTTTATCCCCTTTGCCCATTGTTCTTTATTTTCTTTAAAGATAATTGATTAGTCAACTCCTGTCAAGCTTTGTCCCGCCCCATTTTTCCAATGCCACCACCTTCCTCCGGGAAATTTGAGAACTTTTTTAGAACCGGTACAGTCCACTTAACAAATTATCGTCTTTGGTATTAATAAATTGTAACAAAATTCATTGTATTTATGACGGTACCACATTGCTTTCCAAGTGCAAAAAGGGTAAGTTTGTGCCCTAAGAAAACTTCATTTTTTAAAAACTGTTCGGCGGAGTGGATATCAAAAAAGTTTTAGTTGCAAACAGGGGGGAGATCGCCATCAGGATTTTCAGGGCCTGTGTGGAGATTGGAATAAAGACCGTTGGTATTTATACCTATGAGGACCGCTATTCCCTGCATAGATACAAAGCCGATGAAAGCTACCAGATTGGTGAGGAGAATGAGCCCTTAAAGCCGTACCTGGATATGGATGCCATTATTAAGATGGCCAGGGATAACGGCGTAGACGCAATACATCCCGGTTACGGCTTTCTTTCGGAAAATTCCGAATTCGCCCGAAAGTGCGAGGAGAACGGAGTTATTTTTGTAGGCCCGAAAGTTTCCGTATTAAAGGCTCTGGGAGATAAAATTACAGCCAAGGAAGTTGCGGTTGCAAACAATGTCCCGGTGATCAGGAGTAGTGTGAGGGATCTTGCGGATTTAAAAATTGCGATTTCGGAGGCGAAACAAATTGGTTATCCAATCATGTTGAAGGCGGCATCCGGGGGAGGGGGTCGTGGTATGAGGGTGCTGCGCTCCGAAGAGGACCTTAAAAAGGCATTTCCCGAAGCGAAACGGGAATCGCTGAACGCCTTTGGGGACGACACCGTATTTCTCGAAAAATTTGTTGAAAACCCAAAACATATTGAAGTTCAGATAGTTGCTGATACCCATGGCAATATGGTCCACCTTTATGAACGCGATTGTTCGGTACAACGCCGTTACCAGAAGGTAATAGAATTTGCGCCTTCCATAGGCCTGCCACAGGAAACCCGGGAAAGTTTATATAAATACGCAATAGACATCTGCCAGGCGGTAAACTATAATAATATCGGGACCGTTGAATTCTTGGTGGATGAGGACGGCAGTATTTACTTTATCGAAGTGAATCCCAGGATACAGGTGGAGCATACAGTGACCGAAATGATCACCAATATAGACCTGGTTAAGGCACAGCTCTTTATTGCAGGCGGATATAAGCTTTCGGATAAGCAGATAAAAATACAGGATCAGGATGCCATAAAAGTTACAGGGCATGCATTGCAGTGCAGGATCACCACGGAAGACCCTACCAACGACTTTAAACCGGATTACGGTGTGGTTTCGACCTACAGAAGCGCTTCAGGTTTCGGTATTCGCTTAGATGCCGGCAGTGTTTATCAGGGAGTTTATATTTCCCCTTTCTTTGATTCCATGCTGGTCAAAGTTTCTGCCTTGAGCAGAACATTGGACGGGGCCTGCCGTAAAATGCGCAGGGCGCTCGCTGAATTCCGCATCAGAGGCGTACAGACCAATATGGCTTTTCTGGATAATATTTTGAGCCATCCCACTTTCCGGGAGGGTAAGGTGACGGTTAATTTCATTAAAAACGAACCTTCGCTTTTTAAAATTACGGAACCCAGGAACAGGGCCAATAAGCTGGTAGAATTTTTAGGAGAGACTATTGTTAACGGAAATCCGGATGTTAAACGAATAAACCCGAACCATGTTTTTGTAAAACCAGTGGTTCCCTCTTTTCCAAAACTCCAGGAATACCCAAGGGGAACCAAAGATCTGCTGACAGAGAAGGGACCCGAAGAATTTGCCGAGTGGTTAAAGAAGGAAAAAAAGATCCATTTTACGGATACCACGATGCGCGACGCCCACCAAAGTTTATTGGCTACCCGCATGCGTACCATAGATATGCTGAAAGTGGCGGAAGGCTATGCTAAAAATCATCCTGAGGTCTTCAGTCTCGAGGTCTGGGGCGGAGCCACCTTTGATGTTTGCCTGAGGTTTTTACAGGAGAACCCATGGGAACGGCTGGCATTGCTAAGAAAGGCCATACCAAATATCCTTTTACAAATGTTAATCAGAGGATCTAATGGCGTTGGCTATACGGCTTATCCGGATAACCTCATCGAAAAATTCGTGGAGCAATCCTGGGAAACAGGGGTAGATGTTTTCAGGATTTTTGATTCGCTCAACTGGATGAAATCCCTCGCACCCTGTATTGATCATGTGCGGAAGCGTACCAGGGGACTTGCCGAGGGATCTATCTGTTATACCGGGGACATTCTGGATCCTTCCAAGACAAAATACGACCTGAAATACTATGTGCAGCTTGCAAAAGACATCGAAAATGCAGGGGCCCATATTTTAGGGGTGAAAGATATGGCCGGACTTTTAAAACCCTATGCGGCCTATGAACTTATTTCCGCCCTTAAATCTGAGATAAATATCCCTATTCACCTGCATACCCATGATACCTCTTCCATTCAGGCAGCTATGTACTTAAAGGCTGTGGAAGCAGGGGTGGATGTTATTGACGTTGCCCTGGGAGGGCTTTCGGGATTAACGGCCCAACCAAATTTTAACTCGATTATAGAAATGCTGCGTTTTCATAAGCGGGAAAATCCTTTGAACACGCAAAAATTGGCAGCGTATTCCAATTATTGGGAGACTGTCCGAAACTACTATTATCCTTTTGAATCCGGATTAAAATCGGGCACGGGAGAGGTCTATACACACGAAATTCCGGGAGGGCAGTACTCCAACTTAAAAGGACAGGCCATTGCACTCGGGCTGGAAGATAAGTTTCCGCAGGTAACCAGAATGTACGGGGAAGTCAACGAGCTCTTCGGGGATATTGTAAAGGTAACTCCCAGTTCAAAAGTAGTAGGGGATATGGCGCAATACCTCATTAGTAACGGGTATACTATAGCAGACGTGCTGGAAAAAGGGGATAACATTTCCTTTCCGCAGTCTGTGATCAGTTTTTTCAGGGGAGACCTGGGACAACCCGTTGGTGGCTTTCCTAAAAAACTTCAGAAGATCGTGTTAAAGAACGAGAAACCTTACACGAACAGGCCTAACGCACATCTGGATCCCATAGACTTTGACTCGGAACTTGAAGCGTTTAAAAAGGAATTTTCCAAAGGTATGGGGCGCGAGTTGCTCATAACGGATTTTATATCGTATAAACTCTATCCTAAGGTATTTACGGATGCCTATAACAACCACGTGAAATATGGTAATGTCATGAATATCCCTACCAAAAACTTCTTCTATGGGATGGAAATAGGGGAGGAGATCATGGTGGAATTGGATCGCGGGAAAAACATTCTTGTTTCCCTGGTATCAGTTGGGGAACCGGATGAGAACGGTGTAGTGGGGATTTTCTTTAAAGTTAACGGGCAGCTTCGCAATGTGGACATCAAAGATAAAAGCATCAAAGTTACCAAAGTGGAAAATATCAAGGCGGATGCGGGAAGTCCCAAACAAATAGGGGCTCCGCTTCAGGGCCTGTTGTCGGACGTTCTGGTAAAGAAGGGTGATAAAATCAAGAAAAATCAACCTTTGTTTGTAATAGAAGCCATGAAAATGGAAACCACGGTCACGGCGAACAACGAAGGTGAAGTTGCCAAAATTCAACTTGAGGGAGGTGCCCTGGTAAATTCTGAAGACCTTGTGTTGGTGTTGAAATAGACCGGAGTTTGTTTTCGGTCTGGTTGAACAAAAAAGAGGAATCATATTTTTTCTTTAGGCACGAGGCAAGAGGCACGAGGCAAGAGGCACGAGGCACGAGGTACGAAGCGCGAAGCGCGAAGCATCTGACAAAACACATGTTCCTGCATACGCATCCATACAAACCTTTTCTTTTTAAAGAAGCCACAAAACTTATTGTAGGGACCTTACCACCACCGCGTTTTACCAGCGGAGATTTTAAGGAGGGGGATGTTGATTTTTGTTATGGAAGTATTGACGGACAACTCTGGCCCATCCTGAACCGCATTTTTAAGCTAAATCTCAAGTTTGAAAGGACGCCTGAAGCCGTTGACCAGCGAATGGAGTTTCTTAGAAGTAGAAACATAGGAATTTGTGATATCGTAGCCAGTGCCGAACGCTCAAAGGTAGATGCCTCCGATCTGGGTATGAAAAATGTAAAACTGAGGGATCTGGTGGCTTATCTGAAGGAATATCCTAACGTAAACACCTTATTATTTACAGGCGGTAATAGTAAAAACGGACCTGAATATTTTTTCAGGAAATTGCTCAAGCATTATGATCTGAAATTAGAAGTACTCTCACCCGATGTGCCGAGGATCCATCAATTTGTTCTTCCAAAACGAACAGAGGGATCTCATGAGATTCCCCGGTTGTTGTCCTCCACCCGAAATATGGGAGAAGAGGGAAGGGCAATAAGGACAGTATCACTGACCGCTCCTTCCGGTGCTGCCAATAGAGCGGTTGGCAGCCTTCAGGAATACAAAGATATGAAAAACCAAAACCCTGAGTTTAATACCATCGATTTCAGGGTTTTGCAGTACGCCGCTTATTTTTAAGAAAAAAACCCCAAAGCTCTTTGAACTTTGAGGTTTTCTTAAAACGAACCGTAATGGATCTACTTTTTATTTTGCTGATCCTTTATGGTTTTCTTGTCAATATCAAATTTGTTAGTATCCACATTTACATTCCCCGTGGGGTTTGTTGGATTACTTTGTTCTACTTTACGTTTAAATTTTCTTTTATCATTCATAATTCCCATGCTTTATATTAAATTTAAGTTAACGATCAATATAAGAAATTACTTCCTCAAATACTGTTAATCCTCCTCTAAATCTTTGTTGGTAAGTGTTAAATTGATAAGAGGTATTTTTCTTTCAAAGTTCCTATTTATCTGAAGTTTAAGGGATGTTACTCTTAATTTTTTAACCCGAAATGAGTGTCGGCAAAATTCATAAATTGCTCCCAGTCATAGGGCGTAATATCATGATCCCCTGTACGAATGTGGTACCCTACCTTCCCGGCTATAAGTGGATGGTTCACATCGGGCTGCTCTTCCGAAATTACTGTGAGTTTATCATAGAGCGCGTAAACCGGACTTGCATTTTTCAGCGCTAAGAATTCCCCTTTTGGATCCGCCCAGTCATCGTTTTGGGCACTTGCCACATACAAGGGCCTGGGAGCCATTAAAGCGAGAAGTTGATGTTGGTCAAAAGGCATCATATCCTCCTGATCGTTGTATTTTTTAAAGTTGCCATTAAACCAATGAGGGAATTGTGTATTGATCGCGGCTACAGTTTCCCCAAACCTTCTTTTGGATAATGCCGCTCCGCCACATCCCGAATCATTTGAAATGATCATGGCGAACCGGTTGTCCTGTGCGCCCGCCCACAGCGCGGCTTTTCCCAGCCGGGAATGGCCTATAACCGCAACCCGTTCAGGATCAACGGCTTCATCGGTCTCCAGATAATCCATTATCCTGGAAAGCCCCCAGCCCCATGTTGCCAGGGAACCCCAGTCATCTGCTTTTAAGCCGTCCGAATTAGAAAACAGGGAATGGATGCCATTTTTAAAACCATCGTCAAAATCCGGATCAATATCCCCGTAATACATGGTTGCGAGCCCGTAACCGCGTTCCAGAAGATTAAGGACCGGCCAACGGGAATATTTTGAGCCCCGGGAAACGGCTGTTGCCGCATGGTCTGCAACTCCTATTTGAGGGCTGTTCAAAACCCAGGTTTCCGGAAGGCTGATGGCAGTACTTGGCAGAATGGTGTGATTACCATTAAAATTATAACCCAGGAATACCGGGGAGACCCTATTGCCGTTAGGCAAAATCAACAACAGAACCGCCCTGCAATTTTTATCTTTATTGGTGAACGTAAATGTTACTTCCCGGATGGTCGCTTTACCCTGAAAGGCATTGGGATCCAATAGCCGTTCTTCGGTTTCAAGAGCGATTTCTTCCATTGGGGCTTTTCCATAAACTTCCTTTTCGAACAATTTAAGAATTTCCGGTCGTTGTATTGTTTCCCATTCGGTAGCGGTGCTTATTTTGCTGCCATCAGCAGTTCGCTCCAGATCGGGAAGGTCAAACCCCGGCACTTTCGATTCATCAGTATTAAAATTTTGGCCATTCAGAAGCATAGGTAAAATAGATAAAAGACGCAACCAAATATATGTCTTATTCAAGATTTGCATAACTTACCCAATATTAATTCAAAATTAAAAATAGTATAAAAAGTCTCAATCGCATCGCAACAGCTGGTACAAAGTTTGCGGGATTTTTGAAGATAAACGAAAACTTACACTATGACGCTCCGATATATTTAATGGTCATCACTGTATTGAGTGCCTCTATTAACCGGTCCCAGGAAAATGTGGGAGATATGGAGGTAAAGGGAAAAGTTACGTATTTCAGGAATAAACCCGTCAAAAAGGGTTTTATTTAGATTCCGTTAAAACAGGAATCAGAACTGGCAAAGAAGGAAATTTTAGTATAAAAGTAAGACCGGAAACCAAAATTTTTGGGCATTTTTTCACCAAAACACGGCATGCTGAATATGAATTATGACGGCGGGCAGCAAATTTTATTTTTCCCGAAAATGCAATGCCAATGAGTGAGCGGGATCTTGCCGGACTGGGGTTTGTGGTAAACCCCGCCTCAAAAGAGGATAATGGCCCGGAAAGCTATAAAAATTACAACACCATTTTTGATCTCATAGGAGAAAAGTTTACAGGTGTTGTTGTTAACGGATCAAATATTAAGATCAGGGGATCTGCGGTATTGACAGGAAACATGAACGCTGAAGCCCTTTTCGTGGTTGACGGATCGTACGTAAGTGACATTTCCTATATTTTGCCGGTAGAAGTTAAAAATATCGAAATTCCCAAAGGTGGGGACGCCACATTATATGGTTCGCGTGGGGGGCATGGCGTAATAATCATCACGCCGATCAAATAAGCGTCGGCGCTGTCTTACTCCAACGGGGAACTCAGAATTCCATAGAATGCCTTTATCCCATAGGCAATTTGCCCGATCTTTAAATTTTCATTGGGGCTGTGCTGATTGTTGTCCGGATTCACCATGGGGACTATGAATGCCGGTATCCTCAATTCGTTAATAAAAGGGGCAATGGGAACCGTTCCTCCCATAATCCTGATCTGTACCACTTCTTCTTCAAAAATGTTCTTTAAAGTATGTACCAGAAATTGGCCATACCGATTATTCAGATCCGTACGGAAGGCAGCTGTAACACTGCCCTCCATTACCGTCATTATCTTATCATGGGACATGCGTTCTGAGCGGGAAGGGATGGTATCGGTAATAAAAAAGCCCTGGTTTTTGATGTGTTTTTTCACCAAATCCTTTAGCCTGTTGCCATCTGTTTCAGGTACCAATCTAAGGTCCAGTTCGGCCGTGGCACTTTCAGGTATTATGGTACGTGCTTTTTCACCTACCCAAGCTGAGCTCAATCCACGGATATTCAGGGAAGGATATTGCAAAGCCTCCTGATAAAATCCTCCTACTTTCTCTGGTGATTTAATGGTTAATTGCGCATTGATAGCAGCGGCATCGTCCGGTACACTTTGGAGTATTTGCATCTCTGCCTCATTTAATTTGATGCCATCATAGTATCCCTCAATAAGCACCTTGCCCTCCCCGTTCTTCATGCTTGCCAATACCTGCGCCAATTGAAATGCCGGATTCGGGGCATAGTTACCGTAATGGCCGCTGTGTTGGGGATTTATGGGGCCGTAGGTGGTAAGCGACAAGGACGTGATGCCCCTGCAACCGTAAACCACTGTAGGATTCCCTGAAGAATGCACTGGGCCATCATTGATGATCAGAAAATCTGCCTCCAGCAATTCATGATACTGCTTTACGGCTTCCGGCAATGGTTTGCTGCTCTTTTCTTCTTCCCCATCCAGTATAACCTTTACATTAAAAGGAATATGCTTCGCATTCTTCTTTAATAGATCAATAGCATTCAGAAACATTACAATGGGGCCTTTGTCATCGGAAGTGGAACGTCCGAAAAGCCGCCAATCGTAATTAATATCCTCCTTTAAGTCAGCAAAGGATTGCGTTTTCCAGGCTTCTCCTTCCCTGGCCTTTAACACTACCTCATAAGGGTTGGGTTGCTCCCATTTTGACCCATCAACGGACTGCCCGTCGAAATGCATGTAGAACAATACTGTTGGTTTTTCATCATCCATCGGTAGTGCGGCAAAAAATAAAGATTCCCCGGTAGTCGGCAGCACGGATGTATTAAACCCTCTTTCGTTAAATTTCCTGGTAAGCCAGGTTATGTTCCTGTTGATATCGGCATGCTCCAGGGCATCGTTGGGAATGGAAACAAAATCCCGTAATTCGTCAATACTGTGGCGCACCTGGGATTTTAAGTCAATACTTTCCTGAGAAAGACCGAAGGAACAGATTGCAGATAAAATAACGAAAGCTACTTTTTTCATATTCCGATTTGTGTTTAATGGCTAAATCTAGCGAATTCTTTTTACAAATTCTCCGATGTTTGAAGTACCGTTTTCAGTGAGATGTTTAATGAATGCAGAACCAATAATTGCACCTTTAGCCATAGCTGTTGCCTTTTCAAATGTTTTGGCATTGCTGATACCAAAGCCAACAATCTGCGGGGTTTTAAGTTTCAGGGCAGCAATTCTCCGGAAATAGTCTTCTTGTTCCCTACCAAAGCCATCCTGAGCTCCGGTAGTACTGGATGAGCTCACCATATAGATAAAACCATCTGAGGCTTCGTCAATTTTCCGGATACGTTCTTCACTGGTTTGGGGGGTAATAAGAAAAACGTTGCTAAGCCCGTATTTCTTAAAAAGCGTCTCATATTCCTCTTGGTAAACATCCAAAGGAAGATCCGGAAGAATAAGTCCGTCTATACCCGCTGCTGAACACTTTTTGCAAAAATTTTCCACCCCGTATTGTAAAACCGGATTGAAATAGCCCATAATAAGTAGCGGAACAGCAACTGTTTTTCTAATATCCCTTAATTGCTCAAACAACAGCTCCGTGTGCATTCCGTTTTTAAGGGCGGCAGTTGAACTTTTCTGAATGGTGGGTCCATCCGCCAACGGATCACTGAATGGCATGCCGATTTCAATCATATCCACCCCGCTATTTTGCAGTTTCTGAATGATATTTTTCGTGTCATTTAACTCCGGATAGCCCGCAGTGAAATATATGGAGAGGAGTTTTTTGTCCTCCTGAAGTTTTTGATTGATTCTGTTCATTGATGATCCTGGCTATAGAAGTGATCTAAACTTTTTGAATTGAAGCGAAAATTGATGGTTTTGTGCCCAGGTGAAAGCTTTTTTGAGCTGCATAGCAGGGCTATGGAGCGAGAAAAAGACAAAATATGGACGTAAAACGGCAATTTTTTAGCCAATTTGTAAAAGTTTAAATCACTTCATAATCTAAAATAATCTATATATGTCTGTAAATCCTTGTCCCCGCGACCAGACAGGTTAACGACGATAATATCGTCTGGTTTAAATTTGCGATACTCAAAGATGGCAAATGCATGGGAACTCTCTATTGCCGGAATGATGCCTTCCAGTTTCGCGACCAGCAGACCGGCTTTCATGGCGTCATCATCGGTGATGGAAATAAATTCTCCTCTTCCGGACGTAAACAGGTGCGCATGCATGGGCCCTACACCCGGATAATCAAGTCCTGCCGAAATGGAATAGGGTTCTGTAATCTGTCCATCGGCGGTTTGCATCAACAGTGTTTTGCTCCCATGTATGATCCCTATCTTACCCAGGGCGGAGGTAGCGGCACTTTCCCCCGAATTAATACCTTTTCCCGCAGCCTCTACGGCAATGATGCCTACCTTCCCATTATTCAGGTAATGATAGTAGGCCCCTGCAGCATTACTTCCACCGCCCACGCAGGCTACTACAAAGTCCGGGTCGGGGCTGCCTTCTTTTTCCTGTAATTGGAATTGAATTTCTTCTGAAATTACGGATTGAAAGCGTGCCACCATATCCGGATAGGGGTGAGGCCCTACAACGGAGCCAATTATGTAGTGGGTATTGACCGGATTGTTGATCCAGTCCCTGATAGCTTCATTGGTGGCATCCTTCAGCGTTCTGCTACCCGATAAAGCAGGCCGCACTTCCGCCCCTAACATTTTCATACGCGCCACATTAGGCGCCTGCCGGGCAATATCGATCTCACCCATGTAAACAACACATTCAATACCCATTAAGGCACAGACCGTCGCAGTTGCTACCCCGTGCTGGCCGGCACCGGTTTCCGCAATGATCCTGATTTTGCCGAGTTTCTTGGCCATTAAGATCTGCCCTATGGTATTGTTGATTTTATGGGCACCGGTATGGCACAGGTCTTCTCGCTTCAAATATATTTTTGTGTCATATTTTGACGAAAGCCGGGATGCAAAATATAAGGGGGTGGGCCTGCCCGCATAGTCTTTTAAAAGCTGACGGAACTGCTCTTGAAAGGAAGGTTCTTCCATAATGCGGAGGTAGTTTTGCCGTAATTCTTCCGTATTGGGATAGAGCATTTCAGGAATAAAAGCCCCTCCGAATTCCCCGTAGTACCCTTTTTCATTAGCCTGATATGGCCCTCTTTCCGGACTTCCCCCCAAGGGGGAAGAAGGTTCTTTTATTTTTTTCATCTAAATAAAATTTCGCCAACCTGTTGATTTAGTGTTATTTATATCGGTTGGTATTGGCCATTTTTTAATTTACCTTGAAAATCCACCTGCTTTGCAGGTGGTCATGTTCTGATGGCTATGCCTATTTTTGTGACATGAGTAAATATAGGAAACTTAGCCATGTCGTTTACAAGTGTGATTATCATATTGTTTGGGTTCCAAA
>JBGTNL010000074.1:0-33741 GCA_041743085.1 Flavobacteriaceae bacterium | reverse complement strand
ACGGAAGTACGTCAAGTATCAGGAGAAGGAGGAGAAGAAGGTAGAAGATCATCAACAACGGTTCGATTTTTAGCACAGGCTCCGGTCGCCCCCTATGGGGGCTAGCCAAAGCCACCTTCTAAGAAGGTGTGATTTTTACTTTTTAATCCATGCCCTTTATTTCCACAAATAAATTCTAAAGATTTATTTAGTATAATAGACTAATTTACTGGAGAATGTATAGCAAATGCTATATCTCCACACTCTCCAATTACATTGGGATATACGGTGAATGGAGCATACATAAGCGGATCGTCACAACCACCTCCATACGAACCAATCTGTTCATTAACTACACCAGGAACTACAGGACCATGGGTTCTTAATACCACATGAACTTCTGCACTCAGCGTATTTCCAGCTTGCAAACCTCCGGCAGGAGGAAGTCCAAAAAAAGCTTCATTTATTGATCCTGAATCATCATCCACATTTAAATGCGCCGAAAAATTACCTTTTCCATTATTACCTACTACATGTCCTGCAGCATACATTACTTCTACTTCCACATTAGCGGCATTGCCAAAATCTGTATCCGTGCACTCTCCTGGGATACCACATTGTTGAGGCTTGTTCCAAATTACCCACCATATAGTATAAGCGCCTGGGATTAATCCATTAGCTTTAAAATTTACGGTAATTCCATTTTTACTCCTGTGCAAAGTTGAAGTTCCTGTGATATTGGTCCCCGCAATTGGACTAATAATAGCTACGGTTGACTTAACGTTGGCTTTTGCCGAAATGCTTTTTAGACTCTCTGCCTCTGAATTAGTAGGAATAGGATCAAGTGTTGATTCCTGACTACAAGAAAATGTAATCAAAATCATTAGTATCACAATAAAAGGCACTCTGAAGAATAATTTTTTCATAATACGAAGGGTTTAAGATTGTTTAATAACTAGGTGGTCAAGAAACGTAAATTGTTTCAAGTATATGTGCCTTCTATACAAAGAATCATAGCCTCATAGTGACATAAACTAGCTCTGACTATGCACTAAATAATTGATGCGGTGGTTCTGCAACAAGGATTCTACAGAATCCAAGTGGACCCATAAAAAATATTCTATTGGCAAGGCAGGGGGAAGTGATAGAGATTACCTTGGATCAGAATGAATATACGAAATTTTTCCAAAAGTTGGTCTTTGTTCTTAAGGAAATGTAGTTTTTTAGATTTCAGCGCAATATCATTTCAACACAACCTCTCACCAAGCTGATAATCAATTATTAAACATATGATGCATATCCCTTGTTGGAGGCTCTTAAAAATGGAATAATGTTATAACACAAATCGTTCAAAATTAATTGGGAACGATTTATTTCATGTGCCAAGAATACCCTATTATGAAGCATATCTCCCGCAATATCTAGTTTTAAGTTCATTTTGGGAGTATCCATGACAATTCGGAATCGATCGTTATAATATACTTAATGTACTTGTAGTCTGTAAGGGTAATTTCCATAATTTAAATTAACATTTGCACATTTTAAGTTGAGGATACGGTCAGTGCCCAAATTCGATAGAAACCCAATGAATGTGGGTAATCTTTGAAAATCCATCTTTTTTAAAAGGTGGAATATTAACGATTTTAATACCGTAAATAGATTGAAATATGGAATTATTGGATCCAAGTACCGGTTCTAAAAAACCTTGGTTTTATGGTACTACCTAAACACTGCTGCTTTTTTGGATTTTGCATTTAAAAAATCAACTTCAATTTTATTGAATTTCTACGACCACATTTTCTATTCCCCGGTGAATTCTAGGAGTGCATTTTTAAAAAAGCAGTTTGACTATATGCCAGCCCATCAATACATATTAAAAATGTGATATGGGGTCATTTCTACGGAGTTCGTGCTGTAACACTCCCTTTTCTCAGACTACAATTTAGACGACCATTTTCATAAAGGCCTTCTTTTGTCATTGAATATTTTTCTTCAAAGTGGTCAGGAGTCATTCTTCCCTACGCAACATGTGGCCTATGCTGATCATAATCTTGAATCCACTGCTCAGTTAATATGCGTGCCCGATTGATATCTTCACAGAGATAGGCATCCCGAATATCCTGCCGATAAGTGCGATCAAATCTTTCTACATACCCATTCTGCATAGGCCTAACAGGCTCGATGTATTGTATCTATATGCCCTGGGCCTCACACCACCTGGCAAAGTCCATGGCCATACACTCCGGACCATTATCCACCCGTGTCTTATGCGGCTTGCCATATTCTTCGATAACCCAATTAATGAATTATACCCCACCCAGAGCTGGAAGGCTAAACTCTGTTTCGACAGCAATGGCTTTTCGGTTTAAATCATCAATGATATTCAAAGTCCTGAACCTTCTTCCATGGAATACTATTAGGAATGTACAAGGTGGCATCTACAATTCTAGTTTATTAATTCCGTTTTACTAGCTCATAGGTTTCCTCCATTATTTCGCTATCTTTAGGAGGATAAGCTTCCTTGCGATTTACTGCTTTAGTCACCTATGATGAACCCTTTAGAAAAAAATAGCCGCGATCAGCGTTTCCTTGAGAAAATCAGGCAAATTGTGCTAGACAATCTCACCAACGAACAATTCAGCGTTGAGCAATTGGCAGATATCCATGGAACAAGTCGTTCGCAATTGCATAAAAAGCTCAAAAAACTTGAGGGAAGATCAATAAGTCAATTTATTCGTGAGATGCGGCTGGAGAAAGCCATGCAGTTGTTGAATAAAGATGTGGCAAGCGTATCAGAAATCGCTTATCAAGTGGGTTTCAGTAGCCCGGCCTATTTTAATACCTGTTTTAAGGATTTCTACGGGTTTCCGCCTGGGGAAGCGAAGGTAAGATCTCATTTGTCAATACCTACACCCGCAAAGAAAACGGAACTCGGGAGAACACGCCAACCAATTAAAAATCAGAATTTGATAGTGCTCCTGGTTACAGGAATTTTGGCTGTTGTAGTCATTGGTTATTATGTTTTCCGGAATAATCCAGTTCAGCCTGAATCTGGTACCCCAATAATAATGGTTGGGAAAGAAAAAAATTCTCGCAAGAAGACTATTGCAGTGCTCCCCCTGAAGAATTGGAGCGGGGACCCGGAACTTGAATATGTCAGTGACGGGATGACAGATGCGGTCATTTCAAGACTTACCCAGATACAATCTATAGAAAAGGTGATACCGTTTACTTCTATGCTCCGGTATCGAAAAACGAATAAAAGTATGCCTGAAATTTCAAAGGAGTTAGGGGTAACTTATATCCTTGAAGGCAATTTTCAACTATCGGGTGATCAGGTTAAAATTAAGGTGCAGTTAGTGGACGCTCCTGACGATAAACGTATCTGGTCCAATGAATATTCAGGTGAATGGAAAAGTAACGAGATTTTTAAAATGCAAGCGGGAGTAGCAGAAAATGTGGCAGAAAAAATGAATGCAGAAATTACCAAGATTGAGATTGAAGCAATCCAAAAATTCCCGACCGAAATTAAGGAGGCTTACAATTTGTATCTTCAAGCGGAATATCTAAAAAGTAAAGATGATGCAAATGAATTCGAAAATGCGATACCCCTATATGAACGTGCCATCGCATTGGATGCCGACTTTACAGAAGCGTATATTGGTTTAGCGAACACATTCTTAGCTGGAGGTTTTTTTTGGGGAGTGTTTGATGAACAGGAAGCCTGGGAGAAAGCGAAGCCCCTATTGCAAAAAGCGCTTGAAAATGATAGAATGAATATTAAGGCACACGAACAATTATTCGCCGGCTACTTTTATTATGATTGGAATTTTGATTTGGCGGAAAGATATTACAATGGCGAATTGTTTGGGAAGGAGTTAAGTATTAGATGGAGACAGGTTGCAATTTATTATGCCATAAAAACGGGAAGATCAGATGAAGCACTTTTGGCAGTAGAAAGAAATATTGCCTTTGATCCTTCAGACCGTTTACAATATGTTCAAAAGGCTGACGCACTTTTTTTTCTTGGCGAAATTGAGGCATGCTCTAAAGTATTGGAATCTTTTAATTCTTATTTCACCGAAAGTTTCTATTATTTGGTAGAAACTGCAAAACTTTGCTATTATCTTGAAGAACATGAAAAAGCCAAAAAGCACCTACAACTATTAATGGATAAATTTCCAGGACGCCCACCTATTGTATTATGGCTAGGTGCAGTATATCAAAATATGGACGGAAATGAAAAGGGCGTTAAGGAATTATTGAGTCTATTACACAAAAACTATGAAGATTATGCCTCAGGCAGCCCTGCATGGTTTCTTGCCCTATATTATTCCCATATAGAGGATTATGAAAATGCTCTTCTATGGTTACAAAAATCATATGACCGTCATGAAGTTGAAATGACTTGGTTAAAAGAAGAGCCAGTATTAAGGCCCCTGAAAAAAAACCCTAGATATTTGGAATTATATGAAAAAGTTGGATTTTCTAAAATCGGTTTATGATCCCGATCAAACATGTAATCCACATTGGTTTATTATTTCCATACAGTTCTCAACATAGCTGAGACACTTTCAAATTTTTTTGAACAGATTTCAAAGAAACTTAAAACATATTGAAACATAGCTGCTTAGTAGTGCTGGATTAAAGGCAACACTTTTATGACATCTAATATTTATTAACCTTTTAAATATAAATGTCATGAAAAATGTAGTATTAGGTATGTTAGTAGTAGGCCTTACCAGCCCTGGATTTTCACAGGAAGCCCCAGAGGCGTTTTCCACAGTGGAACTGAAAAATGTTACGGTGTCACCCGCCAATGCAAGTTATTTGTATTCCTCAAGGGATGAGAATACTCCTCGAGTTGTGCATGAACTTCAGGAAAAAGTAGCGAAATATGATGTAACTTCAAATGTCAGATTTGACAAAAAATCAAAAAAATCTTTCGAGATGATTTTTAAGGCATCCAACGGTGATATTATTGCGAACTACAACAGATACGGAGAAATACTATCTGCCCGGGAAAGCTTTAAAAATGTGGTGCTTCCCATGGAAATTAGGAAAAAAGCCTTTCAGGGTAATGATGGTTGGATAATGAGTGGTAATAAATATGTGAGTTTATATCAGAATAATGAAATTACTCACAGAGGTTACAAGATTAAATTAACAAAACAAAATCTTAAAAAAGATCTGGTTATCGATATGTTGCATAATGAATGACCCGATATTAAGTTTAGATACCTTCGGAAAATCCCAATGAAAAATTGGGATTTTTTAGTATGCTAGGGTTTCACCTAAAACGCAATTCGGAGTTGTAGATCAAACTATCCAGGCAGAAGTTTATCAAGGATACAGCCGAGGAATCCCCTAATGGGACCACCGAAAAATTTGTAGACCTGTAATGCTCATGATGTTATGTTTTTTAATAGGGAGGCGGAAAAGAGGGCAAAATTTTAATGTAGTATAATTTACCTTTAATCTTTTAATACTTCATTTCTAAATTTTTATTGAGAGTTCATTTGAAAATCGACCCATACCTCAACAATATTTTCAATAATTTGATTGCCGTCGTTAGTTTCAAAATTTGACCCATAAAAGGGGACTAAGTATGGCAGTGGAATATATCCAAGAAAACAACCCAAAAGCACCTTTTAAACCATTACTTACAAAAACAATTTAAAGGAGTTGAAATAAAGAGAAATCTATGCTATCGACATATATTCTGAATATGTCGAAATTTTGGGCTTTTATCGACATAATTATAGAATCTATTTTAGCAAAAAAGAATCATGACGTTTCCGACCCAATTCATTGATGGCGGCGAATATCAAAAAATCATCTTTAAGCCTCAAAGTTCCCATCACCTTAAAATGGGCTCCAATACTGACACTTGGAGCGCCTTTTTCAATTTGGCAAAGCGTTTTCTGTTTATGCCGGTTAGCTACGAAACCAGGATAGTAGTAAGTTTTTTTGTTTTTATTTTGGATATTATTATCCCCAAAACCAATAGTTCTGGGGATTCTAAAAACTTTTTGAACGTTTCCGGGGCCCTAGGGACAGGATTTGCATAATCCTATAAAACGCTCGTTGCAAATGAAAATCGAAGGACGGCGCCTTTCACCTTTTTATTTCCGTCCACTTGTCAAAAATCCTTTTTGAACGTTGCCGGGGCCCTTGGGGCAGGATTTGCATAATCCTATAAAACCCTCGTTGCAAATGAAAATCAACGACAAAGTGATATTCTAATCAGTACAAGTTGAAAATTTCAAACAATACAATTAAAAGGACACTGATTTCAGCTCATAGATTGTCCTATATATGGTTCGTGGCTGTTGCATAAGTGGTCTACGCAAGAGAGATGGACTCAAATAAGCTGTTTTTATGGAGCTTTTTGGAGAACCGGTCTTGGTCGGATTTGCCGGCAAAAAATGGTCAGGCAGCCTTGTAAGGCATCCGTGATGGTCTTGAAAATGTCAATGAAGGGCTTCCTACCTCCTTTCTTAAGGTATTTTTTTAGATTGAAGGCGATTGCCGCCATGAGCATGACCTTATGTGCACCGGCCTTGCCCAGTACGCCTATTTTTCTTAGACCGTAGAACTGGGTCAAACTACCAAATACGGGCTCCACCGTACTTTGTCTCAGTACTTTCATCCGTTTGCCCTTTTCACTGTGTTGTCGGCCGTAGGCTCTTAGGTATTGTTCATCATAGATTGTTCTGGTGATTTTTTTGCATTTGGTTTTTGGCACACATTGGGATTTCATGGGACAGGCCTTGCAGTCCTTCGGTGCTGCCCAATAGCATTTCAGTACGCTACCGTCCCGGTTGGTACGGAATGCCTTGAAGGGCAGGGGCATGTTCATCGGGCAACTGTATTCGTCCTTTTCCTTGTTATAGGGAAAACCTTCTATCTTAGGTTTGTATTTTCCGAAAACGGGTATCCATCCGGTAACCTTCCTTTGTTCGAGAAAATGGTAGTTGGAGCCATTGGAATACCCCGCGTCCGCTAGGAGATCCGTCAGTATAAGCTCGTTCTTCCTTAAACGGTCCTGGACCTGCAAGCTGATATCGGTCAGGTACTGGCTGTCCCTGCCATCGGCAAAATCCGCCTGGATATGTGAGATGACCCCTTCCGCGGTATCCACCGCCATACTGCAATGGTAGTTCAGCTTTCTGGCCTTGCCCGGCTTTACCGATATACGGGCATCCGGATCGTGCGGGTTATAGTGCGTTTTGTTGCTGAGCAGCCTTGCCTTCTTGTGGGACGCGCCGACCAGTCGTACCGGACTATCCTTCAGGTTTTGGTGGTGCTTCTCCACGCGCTTCAGCTCATGTTCGGGAGCGGAGATTTGTACAGGGGATATGTTTCCACCGTGCTTTTTAGTAGTTTCCCGATTTTCTTCCGACACTTTTTTCAAGTGGTCGTCCATGGGGGTGGCCGGCATTTTCGGCACTACGCTTTCCATGGATGCGTTTGCCTTTATCGGGGCCGAATCCACCGCTTGGGTATGTCCGGATACCATCCCGCTGTCGACGCACAGTGCGAATACCTTGTTGAACAAAGTCACAAAAAGGGATTCCGGGTAAAGTTGCCTCGTCCTGCTTATCGTTGAATGCCATGGCAGCTCCTCGTCCAGGTCATAACCCAGAAAGTAGAGCACGTCCATTCGCATGCAGCAATGATCCATCAGTTTTCGGTCGGAGGTAATGTTCTCGAGGTATCCCGTGATCAACAGCTTGAAAAAGACCACGGGGTCGATGGAAGGGTTGCCGGTCCTGCCATAGAGTTCCTTCGTATCCTTATAGAGAAAGCTTAGGTCAAGCGTTTCGCGGAGTCTTCTGTAAATGTTTTCCTCTGGGATCCGGTCCGATAACTGGAAACTTAGGAAGAGTTTTTCGGTATAATTTTTTCTGCCTTGCATACCTTTAATTTACGGATTTCCGCACATTGGTAAAAGCAAAAATTCATGTTTATCTGAGTTCTGCAACAGCCACGTTCGTTTTAAGGACCGGTGTATATTTAAATTTTGGAACGTTCCGAGTATAGGATAAGGCTGGGATTTCATTGAACGTCCAGCCTTGTACTCAGGCTGATTAAAGATGTGATGCCACTTGTTCTTCCACCGACTCTGCTTTTGCAAATACTTTTGTATGTTGTTTTTTAATTCGGGTATCTACTTTGAAAGAAAGTCATCAACAGTTGAATTGAATTTATCAGAAAACTCCCAGCACATAAAGTGCAATCCGAACGCTTCTATCTTTGAATGAGGCGCATTATTGTTCAGCCATTCTTTTGCATATTCCGTCCATCCCGGTCGGTCAGCTAATACATTTAGAACTGGAATTTTATTGTCTATAAATTGAGCTTCTTTGGTAAAATCGGACATGTTTGCATCATAATCCTGTAATAAAGCAACGTACGTTGGACTTTTCAAAAGCTCATCGGTGAACCAGTTCAGTTCATCTACTTTCAAAGGCTTGGTAAACAAAGTCTTTAAAAACTCCTGTGTAAAATTTAATCGGTCATAACTAATTCCCGTATAGCTTTCCCTCATTTCACTAATAGAGTTGTACCAAACCCAGTCGCCTTTCTGCTCACTAACAGTTTTGGGGGAATTGTCAATAAAAACTAATGCCTTCACATTCTGAATGCCAAAAGCGCGTACATAAGCATAAATATCCAGACAACCGGCAGAGTGTCCTACCAAGATAACATCTTTCAAATGAAGCGTATCCATAAACGCCTTCAGGTCGGCACCATGCTGGATGTAATTGTTGCCTTCAAGTGTTTTGGATGAACGTCCCTGACTGCGTGGGTCATAACTAATAGCCCGATAGCGTTTGGAGAAATAAACGACCTGTTTTTCATAGAAGCTTGATGTGCCAATCCAGCCGGGAATAAAAATAATAGGTGTCCCGGAACCCGATTCTATAAAATATAGTTCTAAGTCAGGACTAACACGTACATATTGTCTAATAAAGTTTGTTTGTCCAAAAACTTTATTCTGTTGGCAGTTGAACAGGAATGTAATTATGCACAGGAATTTAAGGAATTTCATAAGACGTAGTTTTTAAAATGTCAAGTCCTAAAATACAGTTACAGGTTATTGATTAAGCAGTAATTTGAAAGGCAATGCTTTAGCGATTGTTGGCAACGTTCATTAAAGGCTACCGTATTCACACTAAAAAATAATATCCTAAATGGATGAAGTTATTAGTAATCCATTTTTCACATACTTATAAATCAGGTTTTTGGTATTATATTTAGATTCAGTTTAAAGAAGTTAGTAGGGTCATATTTACTTTTAACATCCTGCAGGCGCGAATAATTTGAACCAAATGAAGCTCTTACCTTATCGTTATCATCATTATCAAGGTAATTGCTGTATACACCACCAGATGCAAAAGGTGTCATTTTATTATAAAATTCACGCGTCCATTTGATGTTTTTATCGTCATCCCCAGCCTCCATCCAACCTGAAAATGCTCCTAAAATATAAGAGGCGCTCCGTTGGGGGAATGCTGTGGCACTTTCTGCTACCCGATTGATAGCACCCCCAAACGGTTCAAATCCTATAACAGAAAATGGCCCCGGGATATGTTTGGTGTTATTAACAAAAACAGCTATTGCTTCGTCTGAAAGATGATCCATATAATGTGATTTCCAGTAAGATCGGATTCCTTTAGGCCCTGCCTGATCAAAACTTTTTTGTAGTGCTATATATGACATGGGCATTATTGCACGAAGAATGGGGTTCCCAAAGTTTTCAAGTGGCTCTAAAGCTCTTTTACCATCATCCAAACTGCCTGCATAGCATACAACGAGTGCCACTGCTGTTTTCCCCTGAAACGCTTCCGGGAATGGATCTGCTGGCGGAACCCTTAGAACATAGGCATGACCTGCGAGTTCATCTGGTGCATTTGATGTAAACTCCCTATAGAATGTAAGCACCTGTTTAGCATCTTCAATAGGATAAAATACATGTGCAGCCATGATTTCCGGGCCTACTTTATGAAGTTTGAACTCAAAAGAGGTAACCACCCCAAAATTTCCACCACCGCCCCGAAGTGCCCAAAATAAATCTGAATTTTCAGTTTCGCTTGCCGAGATCAAATCACCTTTAGCAGTAATTAGTTCTACGGATAATAAATTGTCAATAGTAAGGCCATGTTTACGAGCTAAATAGCCATTGCCTCCGCCCAATGTCAGACCTGCTATCCCGGTTGTTGAAAAAATCCCAGCGGGAGTGGCCAATCCGAATTTTTGAGTTTCCCTGTCCAGCTCACCAAGTGTCGCCCCTGATTCAACTTTTACTGTTCGTTTAACCGGATCAACAATTACAGCATTCATTTCCGAAAGGTTAATCATCAGCCCGTCATCGCAAACTGCCCTCCCGGCAACATTATGTCCCCCTCCTTTAATGGAGACCAATAAATCATGACTTCGGGCAAAATTCACGCAGTTTTTTATATCATCTGCATGTAAACATTTTGCGATCATTGCGGGTCTTTTGTCAACCATGCCATTCCAGAGAGAACGACCTTCATCATACCCTGGGTCGGAAGGCATAATTAATGGTTGACGTAAGGATTGCGAAAATTCCTGAATTGTTTTTTGAGCTACCATGTTTTAAAATTTTAAATGAATAGTATATGAATCATATACATGTAAACAGTTTTTTGTTTTTCTTCCATCCGTCTTTGAATAGTTGTTGCCAATGCGATATTAGCGCCAGTGCTTTTACTCTTTCTTGTCCCACGTTCCATTTAAAAACTCAAGTGAGACCCTTAAAAACTCAGGCTGGATACCGGCATCTAAGTGAGGGAAATGTCCCCCGTTTGGAACAATCCAAAGTCGGCTGTTGGGTATGTTTTGATACATTTCCATACCAAGTTGAACCGGAATGGCAAAGTCATCATCGCCTAGTACCACTAGCCATTTAGCCATGATGGTATTCAAAATATCAGGTGTAAAAGCAGGTTCTCCATAAAGTTTTCTCATTTCCCAGAAGACCCTTGCCAGGTACTCCTGTTTTTCCGGGCCGTGGAATTTCGCACCTTCTTTAAATTGCTCCAACCCCGTTTTTGTTATCCACTCCCTGCCTTTCTTACTAAGGTAAATATGGCCCCCAACGGTAATAACAGCTTTAAACCTATCTGGCTGCATTGTATTGAGATAATGAAGTGTAGTACCTCCACTACTCGCCCCAATGGCATTCACTTTTTCTAACTTTAAAGAGTCCAGCAAAGCAAGAATCATCTTTGCATAGTCACCATGGTTAAAATTTTCTTTTTTATAAATATCAGATCGTCCATGCCCCATCATGTCAACTGCTATGGTCCTGAATTGCTTTGTGTACACTTCCACATGAGGTTTCCAACAGTCCGCAGTATTAAAAAAATTATGCAGCAATAAAAGCGGTTCTCCAGTACCGATATCTTCATAATAGATCTTGGTGCCGTTGTAGTTGAAGAATTTGCCGTTAGGATTAACCTTTACCTGCCCATAGCTGGCAAAGCAGGCGATGAAAACCAAAATTAAGATTGTCAATTGTTTCATGTTTTTATTTATTTAGAAGTTATGACTGTATTGGTGCTAACGGTCGCAGCCATGCGAAGTGTGGGATTTTTACACACTTCACTTTCCAATTACCTATTGGCATATTTAATGTTGTTTCTTTCATATTAGCACTTCCTTCCGCATTACATACCTGTCTCAAGCATTTCTCTACTAATTGGAGCAAAAAATGAAAATAAGGGCGGATAAAATCCTTTGTCTTTGGCTTCGTTTTTACTTTGAAGCCCAATAATGAATGCCATACCGGAGGAAAGCCAATCAAATAGTCCTTCGCCATTTTGGTTATAGCAATTTGATCTGGACAAAAAGCATCACTGGCCTTGAAGTAGATAGTATGTGCCGCGGGATAATCTTTCTCCAAAGTTGGTGACTTTGGTTCGTAATAAAACATGGAAATTGTGGAATCATAATAATCACCAGCATGCCGTTTTTGGTCAGTGGCAGCCAATTTCTTTCGGAATTCAAGCGGTATTGGAAGTTTCTCTTCTTCAAGCATGATATTGCTCGCTATGATTAATGATGAAGGTATTTTCTACTAGTATAAAAACAACTAGTTGCATCCATTCGAGCAGGTTCTCAATAGGTCCCTCTAGAAGTTGTCTGGGCCCCGTTATATGAAGTGCAGTAGGATTATTTCGTATGGCATATTCGCATGTTACATCTTTTTGTAATCGCAAACAGCCATTAATATGTTCGGGGAAATTGTACTATTAAATTAAGAAAAAAAATGAAACAATAAGAAATCGATTCAAAAAAAAGAGACTAGATTCACGACCAAATTCACTTACATCTTTGCAGCCTTACTTCCATTATTCCAATTGTAATCATAGTTCTAATGAACGATTATTTAGTCTTATCTCTGAAGAAGTAGCTATTATACTTGCTCCTGAATCGCACTTTACTTGGTACATTTAAAAGGCCCTTTTACGAGGCTCTTTTCCTGAAGCACGGAACTTTTGTTGAGAATGTCCCATTCGCGGTCCCTTTTAGTAGTTTCCTTAATTAACGTTTTATGGGACTAAATTATGTTAGTGGAATATACCCAAGAAGCAACCCAAAAGCACCTTTTAAATTATCATTTACAGAAATAATTTAATGGAGTTCAGATGAGGGGATATCTATACCATCGACATATCTTTTTAATATGTCGAAATTTTAAACTTTTATCGACATATTTAAAATATCTATTATAGCAAAGCTAAATCCTGAAGTTTCCGACCCAATTCATCATCAAAGGCCAATTTCAAAAAATCATCCTTGAGCCTCCAAACGGTAAGGGTAAATTTGGTACAAAATTAGCTTAACGTGCTGGTATATGTCAGACCCTCCATGTTTCTTCCTTCTCCCTATCCACAAAAAGTGCCCTGAAGGGCACTAAATCCAATTCATCGAACCAATTTATTAATTTTTCACTTCAAGAACAGATCGTTTTTGTTTTTGTAGCTTGCAAAAGTTGATAATAGCACTTGTAAAAATATATCAGGACGTGGAAAACAATATCGAAATCTCCGAAGAACATCAAAAAATCCTTGACCAGCGTTTAGCAGACAACAATGCCAATCCCGATTCAGGATAGGGCTGGAGAATTCTAAAATCCGAATTGCGCAAGAAATATCGTTCATAAAGTCATCATCAAACGAGAGTCGTGATTGAATCAGTTACAAGTTTAATTTCAGCTCCTATTTATGAATTATTTGGACCGATACCCGGGATAAAACCTAGAAGGTTTATAAAATATCAATTATAAGTACTATAAGTACCTAAAATCATCTTTTTTTAAACTATTATTTTGGATGAGTTTAAAATAAATAATATATTGGTACTATGAGTACCGACAAGAGAATAAAAATAAACCAATTACTAAGTACGCAACCTTCCGGTATCGTGTACCTGTCTTCGTGGTTGGTGGAACAAGGTTATAGTCTTGACCTACAGAAGCGATACCGCAACAGCGATTGGTTTAATTCCATAGGTACAGGTGCCATGATACGTTCCGGTGATGATGTCGGTTTCGAGGGTGCCATATATGCTCTTCAAGAGCAGGCAGGTATGTTTGTTCATCCGGCAGGAAAGACGGCACTATCTTTACTCGGAAAAGCACATTACTTGGAACTTTCCCCAAAAAAAGTTACTCTATTTGGTGGGAAAAATGAAAAGCTGCCCACTTGGTGTTTAAAGCACGATTGGGGTGTTGAACTGGACTATTACAGTTCTTCATTTTTACCAGCCGACATAGGACTTGTAGATGTTGAACTAAAAACCTTTTCCATAAAAGTTTCCAGTACGGCAAGGGCAATGTTGGAGTGCCTGTTTTTAGCACCTAAATACCAAGAATTAATGGAGTGCTACCAACTTATGGAAGGCTTGAATAACTTAAGACCCAATCTTGTTCAAACTCTATTAGAAAGCTGTACTTCTATAAAGGTAAAACGTCTGTTTCTATATCTAGCTGAAAAAGCGAACCATAGTTGGGTGAAGCATCTAAACATCGAAAAAATAGATTTGGGGAGTGGTAAACGAAGCATCGTAAAAAATGGAGTTTACAATCCGAAATACAAAATCACAGTACCCGCAGCCCTAGCCAATGACGAATTATAAACCGCAAGTATCGCTGTTGCTGAGCGTACTCCCAGAAGTCGCCAAAGAAACCTGTTTTGCACTTCATGGGGGGACTGCTATTAATCTATTCGTTCGGAACATGCCCCGTCTCTCCGTGGATATCGATTTGACCTATGTACCGGTAGAGGACAGGGAAACATCTTTTGAAAATATTACAAAGGCCTTAGAGAAAATTAAAGGGAATATTGAGACGGTTGTGCCAAACGGTACAGTCATACATAAACAAGCTGAGCTTAAACTTCAAATCTCCAACGCACAGGCTCAAATAAAATTGGAAGTCAACCAGGCCATGCGTGGAACAATTATGCCGCCCGTCAAAATGACTTTGTGTGAAAAGGCACAAGAAGCGTTCGACGCTTTTTGTGAAATGGATATGGTGCCTTTCGGCCAGCTCTATGGAGGCAAGATTTGTGCAACATTAGACCGTCAACATCCAAGGGACTTGTTCGATGTCAAATACCTATTGGAAAATGAGGGATTTACTTATGAAATAAAAAAAGGCTTCCTCTTTGGTCTATTGAGCAGCAAAAGGCCTATTTATGAAATGTTATACCCAAACTTACTGGATCAACGCGCAGCCATGGCCAATCAATTTGATGGTATGAGTGATGAACCTTTTACCTATGAAGATTTTGAAACCACAAGAAGTCTACTTATTCAAACCATCCATGTAAACCTTACCGATTCGGACGAAGAATTTTTATTGAGTTTTGAAAATGGTTCTCCAGATTGGAGCTTGTACAATTTTGAAGATTATCCCGCTGTTCAATGGAAATTGCAAAACGTGCAGAAACTAAAGGAAACAAACGCAGAAAAACACACCGAACAGCTCAAAAAATTGAAAAGTAAATTTCAAAGTAACACTTAAGCATCTATAGCATTTGGCAGCTACTTGTCCCAAATCTTACCCAAAAACTTTGCGCACGGATCCTGTTGGATTTCTTTAGCGTTTGGGAAGATAAGCGTAAAGAAGAAATCCAATAGGGCGCAACCCTACTCTCGATTTGGAACGCTATCCTGCTTCTTGGCCCACCTTTTATAATCCTTATAGATGACTTCGTGGTTTTCGAAATAGCCCTTTGCCCTACCAAGACCTTCTTGCTTGCTTTTCAGAACCGCTCTCTCCATTTTCTTCTCGTAGTTGATAAAATAGTAGCCGAGATAACTGAATGCAATGGTATTTGCAAACATGACGATATATAGTATTATGCCCTCCCATTTGGGGGTCCATCTTGATTTTTCTATTTTTTTGAGGACTTCCTCAATGCGATTTTCATAGGAATCAACCATACCCTTTTGCGACTTTAAGAATTCCCGCAATTGAAATTCCATGTGCGATGTGTCCGCCTGTATTTTCAGGTCATTGAACTTTTCGGAAAGTTCTTCCAGTTTGCCGATGGAATTGTTGAACTCCGATATTTCTTGGGTAAACACTTCCATAATTTCGTCAAGCTTGGCCATACTTTTATATTTCCATTCCCAATCCAATCGATTTTTTGACGGCCAATTTGATGGCCTTCTTCGCTAGGATCGCCGCCAAGTTCGGCGAAACTCCTACGGTCTTTCCAAGCAGGTTCATTGTATTGTCCTTGGCTTGGCGCTAATGGTTTGGGACTTTTCCAATTGTCAGCTATACACATTATTTCTGACCCTCTTTATTTTTAAAGTCCGTGATGGTCTTTCCCTGCCCGTTCGGCAGGCGGGCATCATAACGATACACTCCACTTTGAGGTCCTAAAGCTCCAAACCAAATACTTCCATCGTTAGCTTCCAAAATCCCACAAAGCATTCCTGTTCCTTATATTGACATTATTTCTGTTTCAGTAGGCTTTTTATTATACAAGGACTTTTGATCATAACGTGAAAGTGTTCAGACCTTCCCAATACGAGGATTTACAATTACGCTTTGTCAAATAGCAGCGCAAATGTTGAATTTACAACTGTCTGCTCCGCTATTGCCAAACCGATGCTGTGCGTTCGTGCTTATAGTTAATATTTTCTTTCAAATGACTTGCCATTGAAACGATACACACCATTGGGACCTCCGCCAAACCACAATTCACCTGTTTTGCTTTTGTAAATAATCCAAATAAGGTCACCATCGAGACCATCTTTTTTGGTAAAATTTTTCACGGAATTACCATCATATCTCCATACACCAGATTCTACAGTCCCAAACCAAATATTTCCTGAAGCATCCTCGCCAATGGAAAAAACTCTCTCAAGCGAATTGCCTTTGGTATCCTCCTTTTTCAATTTTTGTTGTGCTGTGAAATTGATGGTTTCTTTTCCATCATATTTAAAAACACCAATTCCATTATTGCCAATCCAAAGATTTCCTTTGCCATCTTCCATTATACTGCGGATATGCAGATGTCCTGTTTCGTCATTTAATCCCAAAGAAGCATCGTTTATTATTTTAAAATCTGAACCATTATACCCAATCAATGCGCCATAAGTTCCAAACCAAAGCGTTCCATTTTTACTTTTGACAAAAGGTGTTGAAATTGAATAGTGATTCTCTTGCCCTAATTTTGTTTTAACAGGAAGTGTACGATATGAAAGTTTATTTCCATCATATTGATACACCCCTGGATTCCCTTCGAGTTTGTTATAGCCCGCGGTTTCATCACCTTTAAACCAAAGGTCATTATCAGTTAATTTCCATTCGTTTATTGAATCATAATTTCTTTCTTTGTAAACAGTTATTTTTTGCCCATCATAATTACTTAATCCTATCCCACATTCAAACCAAATTATTCCATTTTTATCTTCATAAATACTCCTTACTTGATTGTTACTTAACCCGTTTTCTGTTGTGAAATATTGGAGCTCTCCATTATGAAGTAAACACACTCCTTCGTTGTTACTACCAAACCAAATATTTCCTTTACTATCCTCTAAAATTGAACGAACTCCTGTCGTGTATTTCAACCTTATGGCGTCAGTTATGTTTGTTTGATTTTGTCCTCTACAGGAAGTGCAAAAAACAAACATCAAGAACAAAGCATATACGTGTGCGTATTTCATAATTTATTTTATTTATTGATCCTATAGCAAAAGTATCTCGCTTGCCTTTTTGATGGCTGAGGGGTCAAACCCCTCATTGCCCACTTACAGGATTATCATTCCAATCCAAAACCCTGCTAATCTTATGATTGGCAGGGTTTTTTGGTTACTGAAATTTCATATCAAATCATATCATTTGATATTAAAGGTTCACAAATCGTCAACGTTTTTTTTTAATCGTCAACAGTTGCATATCTTGACGTAACTTTCGTAGGTTACCCTCTTACTTCAGATTTGACTTTCGTCTCACTAATTGTAAAATTAAATAGACGAAAACATGAGAACTTCTCAATCATTTTCCATCCTGATTTGGGCCTATTCAAAAAGGGCTAAAAATAATCAAGCTAGCCTGTACGCCCGAATCACTATTAATGGTAAAAGAGTAAACATTAGCCTTAAAGAAAGGATCGATCTCGATCTTTGGAATCCTAAACTTCAAAAAGCCAAGGGCAATAGTGCAACCTCTAGGACCGTAAATCATTTTATCGCTCAAATAAAAGCTGATATAATGCAATCCTATAGAGACCTGTCCAACGGAGCAAGGGTGGTAACACCCCAACTCGTAAAAGCGAGGTATTTGGGAGAGGATAAAGAAACCCATTCTCTACGTGACCTATTTCTCTACCACAATGAAACGAACGAGCATAAATTATGTTCGCGAACTTTAAGTCATTATCGTACCAGTCAGAAATACATATTGAAGTATATAGCTCAGGCCTATAAATCTTCAGATGTATTTTTGAGGGATTTGGACTATGAATTTTTATTGGGCCTCGAAAGTTTTCTTCGAAATTACGGTACTGCGCACCATAACGGAAGTATAGGTAACAACACAACGATGAAGCATATTCAGCGCCTACGTAAAATGATTAACCTAGCTCGTCATATGGAATGGATCGAACGCGACCCTTTTCGCAAGTTTAAGCAAACAATTATCAAGCGGCAACGAGAATTCCTTACCGATTTAGAACTTAAAAAGATTGAAGATCTGGAATCTTCCATAGAGCGGATTACAGTTGTAAAGGACTTATTTGTATTCAGTTGTTACACAGGTATTTCTTACATTGACATTATGAAACTGGATAGAAGCTGCATAAAACAAGGTATTGACGGCAACCAATGGATAATGGATACTAGAAACAAGACAGGCACTCCTTTCAAAATTCCTTTATTGCCAACGACCGAAAGATTAATTGCCAAGTATTGGAATCATCCCAGAACTCAAGTTCATGGACGTTTAATGCCCGCTTTTTCCAATCAACGATTGAACAGTTATCTTAAAGAGATAGCCGACCTATGTGGAATTACCAAAAACTTGACGTTCCATATGGCGCGGCATACTTTTGCTACCACCGTTACTTTGAGCAATGGGGTTCCCATTGAAACCGTGTCAAAACTACTAGGGCATACCAATTTGGCCACTACTCAAATTTACGCCAGAGTGGTGGAAAGAAAGGTAAGTGAGGACATGGAAAATTTGAGATGTAGGTTGAAAAAATGAAATATAAGTTGAATAAGGATTATATTATCCTGCAAAAAAAGTACTGCTTAAGAACTCAAAATTAATGGTTTGAAGTGCCTAAGCAGGATTACTTTAAAATAGGCTTCCCTGGGAAAATTTACCGATTTTCATCCTTTAATTATCTATCCTTGCTAGGTATTGCTATTGACTGTGCCGGTCATTGTTTCTTACAATTGAAACATTCATTAGGAATTTTCGTACCTTAATATCTGATAAGACTGATATTTTCAATTTCCATACTTATTGGCTATGAGGCAGGCAACTACACGAGATAAAAGTTCAGTTATAAAAATTCTATCCGAATCGTTCGAGGAGAACAAATCTGTTTTGTCCGTAGTAGGCAACGACAAAGACAAAATACCCAAGCTTATGGCCTACAGTTTTGAGAAGGGAAGGAAGGAGGGAGAGGTCTGGATAAACGACAAACGCACTGCCACCCTAATAGCACTCTATCCGCACCGGGCAAGGTTTTCTTTAAAAGGCGTAATCTTGGATGTAAAGCTTCTGTTTTCCGTAATAGGCCCCTCCAGATTGTTTAAAATTCTGAAACGGGAAAAAACTATTAAAGCAAAACAGCCGAAATCCGATTTTATCCATTTATGGTATATCGGTGTTCTGAATACCCACCAAAATAGAGGCGAAGGCTCAAAAATCCTAAAGGAATTTTTAGAATTGAAAAAGAGAGAGAATATCCCCATATACTTGGAGACTTCCACTGTAAGAAATTTAAGTTTCTACAAAAAATTGGGCTTTGAGCTTATCGAGCAGATAAGGATCGAACTGCCCTATACGCTTTATCTTTTTGTTAAAAATTCAGGATAAAGGATGTTCGGGACTGAAATGAAACTAACAACATTGATCTTTCTGATCATATTGACGATTATATTCTTTAACTCGTTATATTCCTCCTTGCGCAGTAACTATGCGCCTTCGGCCGTACGTTTCACCATACTCACGTTTTTTTTTATTCTTTATAATTTTTTCTCCGGAATTTTCCCGGACGATAACATCCCCATTCACAACACCCTACAGCTTATTGCTGCCTATTTGGTCGGGATAGTTATGGCCATTTACTATGCATTCTATATTTACAAGGAGTTCGACATTAAACCCTTCCCCTACTTAAGTGTTAGACACTTGATTTTATTCATCGGCGGGGCATTTATTTTGTTTTTTGTTTTCCAGTTATTGTTGACAGGTAATTTGGACAATGCACGCAAATTTTTTGCGGTAATCCCCATATTGCTCGGTGCTCTCTTCTTGTATCGAATATCGCGTGGACTATGGAATCTATACAAAAAAAGTAAAAAATCGGATCAAAGGTATTATCGAAACCGTATTATTGCAGGAAATGTTGCCCTTTTAAGTATCTGCATACTTCCCGTAATTGTTTTCATGGGAGATTTCCAAGTTTTGGAGCAGTCCGTTGTCAATGCGGGGTACTTTTGGTTGACCTACGTACTGACCAGACAAAAAATTTACCGATCACAAAAAAGGAATGAATTCTTAAAAAGAATCGGATACCTCCAAATTGAAAGCGCTAATAATGCAACCGCCTTACAGACCTTTGACGCCCTATCTTTTTCCCTGCGAGAGATTGAAATTGCCAATTACATATTGGATGGCAAGTCGTATTCGGAAATTGCGGAAAATCTTTTCATCGCCAAAGGTACTGCGACAAAACACGCCTCCAACATGTTTAAAAAGGCAGGAGTCTCAAATCGAAAGGAGTTTATAAACCAGTTTCGAAAATAAATTATAATTCCTCCCTATTCCTGGTTATTAAGCGTTTTAAGAGACTTAACCGAGAGGTTACTAACCTGCGTATGAAAATACGGACTTTGCCGTACTTAAATACGGCACAAATTCTTTCCTCTCACTATCCTGAATTTTATCTTTAGATAATAGGATTTACTGTCAAATTCTATGACCGACCATTTGCGGACCAACATATTCAATTATCCACCCCCCTAAAATTAGATTGATATGCTGTCAAACGAGGTGCTTTTGGTTTACCATGAAAAATTTAAAGAGATACAGCGAAAAACGTCCAGCTTGTCCGAAGAGGCCAATCAAACGATAGCCCTTTGCACAAAGACTTTGAACAATCTAAAGAAATTGGTCGCTACCGACGGATTTGAAAACACGGATGATGAAATTCGGTTTTTCAAAGAGATGAAGGTCATTCCCATGCAATTTCTGATATACTATACCGAAGTACGTTCTTGCGAACTGCGGTTTCCCAAAATAGGGGTGCGGCAGCAGCGAATTTTTTTGGAAAATCAGGTGGACAAGGTCAACCGATTCTTGGGAAAATACACTGAATTTCTAGTTTATCTAGATCAAGGTTACGAACATTTTGACAAACATTATTTTACAAGAGAGCATCTAAACGATACCCCAATGCTCAAAAGTTACCCATATTATAAAGATTCACTGTTCAATACCTCCCATGATGAAACCTTGGCAAGAATACGGGCATTTGGTCTCTTTACCAACTATCTCAAATCAAAAAAGCAGGAAATGGAAAAAGTTTGTGCCCCAGTCGCCCCTGAAAAAAAGAAAAGTATGATCCATTGGACGGGAAGCTACTCGGCATTGGTCGAGATGTTGTATGGCTGTGATGCCATGGGCTATTTCAACGAGGGGAATGTGAACATTGGAAAGATTATCGAAGCAATCGGTGATTTTCTGAATGTTGAAAGGGGAAACTCTTCGCGAACCTTTAATGAGCTTAAAAACCGCAAGCATTCACGTATCAAATTTTTCGAGGAAACCGGTCAAAAGCTGCTTGATAAAATGAATAAGGAAGACGGACAACTTTCTAAACCGTAACCGAACTCGGTTGCGACTCGGTTTTTTTGAATTTTCTAAAATCTGTTGCATTCCCGTATATAAAAATCTCTTCAAGGTGTGCCAAACTCAACCAAATACCATCAGATTTAATGAATGTTAAAATTTAACCGAACTCGGTTCGGACTCTGCTAAATTCCTATCAATTCATTTCAAATTTGTAGTACGAAAGTCAAATCAGGTCAGGGACTATCAATTTAAAAACATGAACCTTTTGATAGTCCCTTTCTTTAAAACTCCTCAACTATGCCGACAAGTATTATTACTACCGACGACCTCCGGGAATTCAAATTGGAATTGCTCGATGACATCAAAGACCTTTTGGCCAAACAGGCCACGGGAAAGCTCAAAAAGTACCTCAAATCCTCCGAAGTGATGGATATGCTACAAGTGAGTCCCAATACATTACAGAACCTGCGTATTAATGGTACGCTCCCCTATTCCAAAGTAGGCGGTATCATCTATTACGATACCGAGGATATCCAAAAAGTAATGTCCCAAACAAGGGTAGATAACAAAATCGGGTAGGGATGTATGAACTATATAAGACATCTCAACGCGGTCTTTCAGCAATTTTCGATGGATTCCCGATTGAACCCTACCCATATCAGCCTTTATGTCGCCCTGTTCCAGTTCTGGAACATCCATCGATTTCCCGAGGTATTCTTCATCGACCGAGAAGAAGTGATGTCAATGTCAAAAATCGGTTCAAAGGCAACCTATCATCGCTGCCTGAAAGGATTGGACGACTGGAAATACATCCGTTATATGCCGTCCCACAATCCGTACAAAGGCAGCCAAATCAAGATGCTCAAATTCGGTACAAGTAGTGGAACAACCACTGGTACAAGTAGCGGGACGACTACCGGTACAAGTAGTGAACAAGTAGTGGGACAAGCGTTAGTACCTAATATAAACAGTAATAAACATAATACAAACGTTAATAAACGAGGGCTCCCAAAAAAAGAAAAAGAAGTATGTGAGTTTTTTAAAAATCAAAAATGGCCGGTAAAAGAGGCAAAAAAATTCTTTAACCACTATTCCTCAATCGGATGGATGACCAATGGAAAACTGGAAATCATCGATTGGCACGCCACGGCCGTTAATTGGATGATCAGGGACGGGGAAATTAAAAATGGAAAAACGAAAAACGAACTGTCCCAAAAACGGGACAACCTCAAAACCGTTAAAAACAAGGACTATGGACAACCCCTCTAAAATTATCGAAGGTGGCGTAGAATTTTCCCTGGGGAAGTTCGATGGAAAAAACGTACTGTACGACTTCGACAAAATCCTGATCTACCTGAACGCCAAAGGGAAAATTCTGTTCGGGAAGGATTTCAAAATTTACGATGGGGACTGGGATATCGTTTTCAAGCTATGCAATTACTTCATCCGTGAAAAGGCATACTGTCAAAAAGAAGGCATCGACCCTAACAAGGGTATTCTCTTATCTGGACCAGTGGGTTGCGGAAAGACCAGTCTTATGAAACTCCTACGCCATCTTGTTCCGTTACATCGACCTTATGAAGTGATTCCATGCCGGAACGTAACCTTTAGTTTTAACCATTTGGGCTACAAGACCATTGAGGAATTCGGCGATTCAAGATTCTATTGCTTCGATGATATGGGCATAGAACCGCTGGGCCGCCACTACGGAACTGATTGCAATGTTATGGGGGAAATTCTGCTATCCCGCTACGAGCTCTTTCTACAGACCAAAACTAAAATTAAGACCCATGCCACAACGAATTTGAACGCGGAGGAACTGGAAGAACGGTACGGCAACCGGGTGCGCAGTCGGATGCGGAAGCTTTTTAATTTGATCGCCTTTGATAACAATACTAACGATAAACGTAAATAATCATGAAAATAGCCACTTTCAACATCCAGAACCTGTTCCACCGCGACAGGAGCCTTTTAGATAAGCCTTATGGCAAATGTGTATCCGATTGGGTCAACGAACTAGATGAACTGATGCGGGGAAACAATCGCGCATCAAACAATGCAGAACGAATTCAGGAACTGGCGTTTCTGTTGGGCTTTGACAAAACTTTTGATGTTCCCTATGCCGTAATGCGCAAACGGGCGGGGTTCCTTTTCTTAAAAGGAATGGATTATTCCAAAGAACTTAAGGCAGGGGAACTGACCGATTGGAACGGATGGATAGCCTTGCAGACCGTTCCCTTAGACCCGGTGGCCGTCAAGAACAAAGCCAAGGTCATTGCCGAAGTTGACCCGGATATCATTCTCCTGCAGGAAATAGAGGACAGAGCATCGTTGGAAGAATTCAATGCGCAGTTGCTGCCCGAATCCGACTGCGAACCATTTCGGGAAGTAGCTGTCATTCAAGGCAGCGACATACGGGGCCGGGAAATGGGTATACTACTTAAAAATGGCTACAGAATTGAATCCGTTAAAAATCATTTTTTTGATTTGGAAGATAATCCTAACCAAAAAAAGGAATTTTTCCAATACGAAATTATCACGCCTTCACATCAGACTATTTGGTTGTTGGCCGCTCAATTGCAGGAAGAAACCAAGGACAAGGAATTATCCGATGCATTCCGCAAAAAGGAGGCTCAAAAGGTTGCCGATGTTTATAATGGACTTTGGGAAGACGGACAAAAAAATATCATAGTTACCGGAACATTGAACGCTGTTTCATATTGCGATACGCTTTCACCGTTATTTCGCGATACCAAAATGAAAGATGTTACCAGGCACCGATCGTTCAATGCGGACTTTGACAATGGTAGGGATGCCACTTATTATAGATTGGGCGCATACCGTATGGGAGTAAATATAAAACAGAAAGATTATCTGTTGCTTTCGCCAAACTTATTTTCAAGGGTAACGGATAGCGGTCTTAACCGCAAAGCAGTCTGGTCCGATAAAAGGCCAAAGTGGCCAGTTTATTCATCGATGCAGAATAGAAAACAGGCTGCGAGTGAGCATCCTGCGGTTTGGGCGCGTATAAATATTTAGAAATTCTGTCTCGTAAACCTTATTTTAAGATACTACTAAAAAGGACCAAAAATGGAACACGTGGGAAAGATTTAACGCTTTGGGAAAACCGTCCTTTAAAACGACCGTGGCTGTTGCAGAACTCCGATAAATATCGATTTTCACTTTTATAAAAGTGCGGAAATCCGTAAATTAACGGTATGCAAGGCAGAAAGAACTATACCGAAAAACTCTTCCCCGGTTTCCGCTTATCGGACCGAATCCCACAGGAAAATCTTTACGGAAGGCTCCGCGAAACCCTTGACCTGAGTTTTCTTTATAAGGACACGAAGGAACTTTATGGCAGGACCGGCAACCCCTCTATCGACCCCGTGGTCTTTTTCAAGCTGCTGATCACGGGGTACCTCGGGAACATCACCTGCGACCGAAAACTGGTGGAACATTGCTGCATGCGAATGGACGTTCTATACTTTCTGGGCTATGACCTGGACGAAGATTTGCCATGGCATTCAACGATCAGTAGGACGAGGCAACTTTACCCCACATTCCTTTTCGAGAAATTGTCCGACAAGGTATTTGCGCTGTGCGTCGACGGCGGGATGGTATCCGGACACACCCAGGCAGTGGATTCGGCCCCGATAAAGGCAAATGCGTCCATGGAAAGCGTAGTGCCGAAAATGCCGGCCGCCCCCATGGGCGACCACTTGAAAAAGGTGTCGGAAGAAAATGGGGAAACCACCAAAAAGCATACGGGAACCGTATCCCCCGTACAAATCCCTGCTCCCGAGCATGAGCCGGAGCGCGTGGAGAAGCACCACCAAAATCTGAGGGACAGTCCGGTACGACTGGTCGGCGCGTCCCACAAGAAGGCACGCCTGCTGAGCAACAGGACACACTACAGCCCCCGTGATCCGGATGCCCGTATATCGGTAAAGCCGGGCAAGGCCAGAAAGTTGAACTACCATTGCAGCATGGCGGTGGATACTGCGGAAGGTGCCGTCCCGCATATCCAAGCGGACTTTGCAGACGGCAGGGACAGCCAGTACCTTACCGATATCGGCCTGCGGGTGCAGGGCCATTTAAGGAAGAACGAGCTGATAATGACCGATATCCTGGCGGACACAGGGTATTCCAACGGCCCGACTACCATTTTCTCGAGCAACGGAAGGTCACCGGATGGATACCCGTTTTCGGGAAGTACAAACCTAAAATAGAAGGCTTTCCCTATGATAAGGAAAAGGACGAATATCGTTGTCCGATGAACAGGCCCCTGCCTTTCAAGGGATTCTATACCGACCGGAACGGTAGCGTACTGAAAAGATACTGGACGGCCCCGAGGGACTGCAAGGTTTGCCATATGAAATCCCGATGCGTGCCAAATTCAAAATGTAAAAAAATCACCAGAACAATCTATGACGAACAATATTTGAGGGCCTACGCCCGACAGCGCAGTGAAAGGGGCAAACGGATGAAAAACCTTAGGCAAAGTACAGTGGAGCCCGTGTTCGGTAGTCCGGCCCAGTTCTACGGCCTGAGAAAAATAGGCGTACTGGGAAAGGCCTGTGCACATAAGGTCATGCCCATGGCCGCAATCGCCTTTAACCTGAAAAAATACCTGAAGAAAGGGGGAGGGAAACCCTCCATTGTCTTTTTCAAAACGATTATGGATGCCTTACAAGGCAGCCTGACCGTTTTCCTTCGTCAAATCCAACCAAGACCGGGTCTCCAAGTGACTCGGTAAAAACAGCCTATTTGAGTTGATATCCTGCGCGTAGGCCACTTCTGCAACAGCCACGACCATTTTATGAACCTTTAATTTCCAGTTGAAAAATTATCAAATTCGTATTGTTCATATGCCCTCATATCAATAAACCACGAATTCCCTAAAATAAGAAACGCTTTGCTGTGGGGAAGGTATCAGAGCAGAATGTTTCAAGGATTTGGAGGCGGCTTAATGCAATGAACAGCGAAAAATCGTTCATAATTCATGCAGTGTCAAATATTTGTAAATGGCAAAAAATCTATACTGGACATTTTGATTTGTTGGGGAGGTTAAAGATTCGTTACAATCGCTGCAATGAGAACTTCAATAAAAAGTACAATTGCAAATTCTGCGTTAATGTCCGAATATTCTCATAACTAAGAATTTAAGTCATTGTTACCGCTCAAAAGCGTAATATTATTATTTTCGACCGAATAGGTCAATGTCATTGCCTGGTTAGCACATAATTCGCAAAATAATTATTACTGTCCATAATTTTCTTGGTAATCAGAAAATCGGTATTCGCTGTAATCTTCTTGATAATCGTGTCATTATATTTTCTGGATATTTCGGTATGAATTCGCTCCCCTGCTTCGAACACATAGGATTTTTTGGCCTTACCGATTGTAACCTTTTGATCAATAGTACTTTCTAAATAACTTTTGACTATGCCCAGTTGCTCATCGTATTGTGCGACATGGCGAAACATTTCTAAATGGAAATCAGCGTCAAGTTCCCTGATCATTCTAGCTAAAAGATTGAGATTAAACTGACTTGTGATTCCTGCCGCGTCATTGTACGCCGGTAATACTATCGAGCTTGGCTTAATTAGATCCACCCCCAGCAATACCCTATCGTTCGGTTTTAGATTGCTGCCCAATTCATAAATAAACTTCGCTGCGTTCTCGTCCGACATATTTCCGAGGTTAGAGCCAAGGAACAGTATTATCTTGGGATAATCAAGTTCTTTCAAAGCTGTCAATACTTCAAAATAATCTCCCTGTTGTGTGCTTACCCTTAATTCCGGTATCTCCTTAGCCAAAGAATCTTTCAGTTCTTTAAGGGAATTTTCCGATATGTCTATGGGGAAATAATCAAAGTTGAAGCCTTGTGCGGTCAAAGCCCGCAATAGTTCCTTGGTTTTAGTTGCGTCTCCTGCACCGAGTTCTATAAGTTCAAAATAGTTTTCGGTTCGAATTTGCAACGAATCAATGATTTGCGATGTACGCTCTTTGAAAATTTCGTGTTCTGCCCTGGTCAAATAATATTCGGGCATTTTCATGATTTTTACGAAGAGGTCATCTCCGTACTTATCATAAAAATATTTAGAGGGAATACTTTTCGGAACCGTAGAAAGACCCGAATCAACATCCTTTAAAAAATCATTTGTCATCTTGGTGTCGCTAATCATTATTTATGAAGGAAATTCACTTAATCAAGTTTTCCGATATTAACGTAAGAGGAGAAAAAAATTTCCATAGGCCAAAGCGAACATTAGCTTTATGAACGATCTTACAATAATTGGACCGTGTAACTCCGATTTCGACATATCTGTGCCGCATCCTTTTTCATTGCCTATGGCTATTTTTAAAATCGTCGGAATAGGAATTGAATCCGATCCTTCTATACATACAGACGGCGCAAAATCAAATCCTGACAAGCTTACAAGGATTTCATTTTTTCTTTGGTGATCTTTGATATACTTGCGTATCAGGATGAAAGGCGTACCAAGCAAACCAGAAATTGGTAATCGACGGAACGGGCTTTCCCGAACCATCAAAAATCTCGGTACTTTTGTGCTTTGCGTCATATACGATTTTTAGGGCCTGTCCTTGGAATGTCTCATGGACAACACCTCCTTTTGATTTTCCGAGCTCGGAAAATGGATACGCCTTGAATTTCCCATTAATTTCAATGCCCAAAACATATTCCTTGGGATGAAAAAGCGCGTTCCGGTCGCTTACCGGAAAAAAAACGGAAGTAGAACTTTCATAGTTCGGATAAGGATTTTTATCATAATCCCGGTTATAGCCTGTATCATAGGAGAGCACCAAAGTATTTGGGTGTTTTTCGCGCCATTTTCCCCATGTGGTATTTTCGGTATGTAACATAGACAATGCTTCCCCGACCATTGGCCCCGAAATACTTTTCGACATCAACTGCGACCAAAGCGATTCGGTCTGCCTGTCGTATAAGAGCACATCGCTGTTGTATAAAAGACCGGATACACCAAAAGTTTTGGCCTTCCCTTTTATTTTGGCATCAAAGGCAATACCGCTTCCACATAACGGACAATAGGTAACTGCCACCGGATCTTCATAGAAAAAATCGTTTACGATTTCATGATAATTTAAGATGGATATGGGGTAAGCCTTTGCCATATCATTGTAAAAGACCCCCTATATCCTGCTGTTATTTCTTAAATGCGATTTTGATCCCTCCATGAATTTTGGATGGTCTATAGCGGGTATGCCGTCTTTCGGAGGGCCACCGTCCTTGATATCCCCCAAGGGTATGATAGAATTTTCCAGGTCAAACCCCTTAAGGTCCTGGGCCGTCATTGTTTGACCGAATAAAATTAAAACAAGGACCGAGATGGCCGCCAAGTACCCGATACGATAGACTGAAAACATCTTGATCAAGGAATTAAGTGTTAGTAATATATTTTGGCATTCAGTATTTTGTAAACCCCGGAAAACATTGCCACTCGCTTTATGCACGTTAAATAGGAAAAATCTTTAGTGTGTATTTTCGCATGAACGGATTGCCGAGAACTTTTTGTTTCAATCTCTCCTTATTTATGGTTCTAAGTTGAAATTCCTCTTGAAGAAGCGTGTAGTTCGGTGTTTTTAAAATTATTCTCTCCTCCAAATTCAAAAATAATTTGTTAAGTGGTTTTTGATTTTTTTCCGTGACCGGTGAATGAGCACCCAAAAGTGCTCCTTATTAATATCCATTTCATTACATACAGCTTCCGTACTGTAATTATTCACGAACTTAAAATTAAAAGCAATTAACTCCTGTGGGGTCAACTTTTTCGTGGCCTCTTTCAAGATGGATTGTAATTCTTCGGCAAATAGATAATCCAAAAAACTGCAGGGGTCATAAATTAATTCTCCAAGAACTCGGTCGCTATATGGAATTCCATCGGAAAAGTACCTCAACTTTCGTTCAATTTGCCCTTTTTTGCTATTCGCTTTGCGATAATGGTCCGTAATTTTATTCTTTAATATTGCGGTCAACCAAGTACGCTCGCTAGCCTCTCCCTTGAATAAATGAAGAGATTCCAGCCCCGACAAAATTGTCTCCTGTACGATATCTTGGATGGCGGTTTTATCATTTACTCTATCAACAGCAAAATTATAGAGATAGGCATTGTAATTCTTTATCCAATTCTCAGGGTTTAACATCAGCTTCAATATATTTTATTCGTTAGTGTGCGACTAAATTCTCAACAGCGGTATTAAGCAGCATTACTATTGACTTTTTTTAGGATAAATCGCAATTTTGGAATTCCTTAAAATTTTTTACCGCCGAGAAAGCCAGATGAAAAACCCGTACTTTCAGCATAGCGATTTCATATGGGGAAAATGGTCGCGGATCATTTGTACCCCTTCTCTTAAGGATAAATTGCACAGTCGTCCTCTTTTCGCGTTCATAATGCTTATTTGGGACATTATTTTTATAATACTAAAAAGAGGGAGGTGTCGACACCTCCCTCAAACAAAAAATGAACACTAAACACTTTCCAATTTTCTTCCGCTGAAAGCTTCGTCGATTTCCGTATGAAAAATATGGTTGGAATAATTGCTGATCGTCTTGACCGCCATGGCAAGAATAATGGCCAAAATATTTTTCTCGGTATATCCGGCGTCCAAAAATACCTGTGCTTGTTGAGGTGAAGGGTTACCTCGCGTTTCATGCATTACTTTCGTAAATTCTGAAAGAGCCTTTAATTTTGCATCGGGAATTTCCTTGCCCTCGCGAATGGCATTTGTTACCTCTACCGGCGTTTTTGAAACCTTATCCGCCAAATAGCTGTGGGCCGCTGTACAATACCCACAGCTGTTTTCTATACTTGATGTAAGAAAAACTACTTCCTGCTCCGCCGGTGTAAATCCACTACTTTCCCTGAAGTGGGCATAGCCGGTATCATAGGTGTCTTGTAGACCTGGCAAATTCACCATGTTCTTGTACATGTTGGGAATCATGCCATTCGCCTTCTTAGCTTTTTCTAAAATTTCATTTTGCCGCTCATCGGCAGTACTTAATGTTATCGGCTCCAAACCGATATGAAATGTGTCTTTGGACATAATCTAAATTTTTAAGTTCATCCTATTGGACGTTGGATAAACTAATCATGACAACTTTTAACTTTTATTAGGAGGAAATTAACATTAACCCCGTATCAATATTAAAATTCAAAAGACGCGACAAACATTCATTGTCAGTTTTCTATTTTTTCACGTCTATTAGTTTTGATAGTTTTGAAAAAACAAAATCCCTTAAAATGAATTTACAAAGTGTAACTTTTAAGAATAAAGAGGGACAACTACTGGAGGGCAGGTTGGAGCTTCCTGTAGACCGATATCCCCATAATTATGCGATTTTTGCCCATTGTTTTACCTGCAATAAAAATCTGTTGGCCGTAAAGAATATCGGTAAGGCCTTAACCTCGAACGGCTTCGGGGTACTTCGTTTTGACTTTACGGGGTTGGGGGAGAGCGAAGGCAATTTTGCCGACACCAATTTCTCGGGCAATGTCGAGGATCTTGTTGCCGCAGCGGATTACCTTAATGAAAAACACACTGCCCCTACCTTACTTATCGGCCATTCTTTGGGTGGTGCGGCCGTAATCTTCGCCGCCACTGAAATATCTTCCGTTAAAGCGATAGCGACTGTCGGCGCACCCTCTGACCCCTCCCATGTGCAGCACTTATTGAAAAGTAGCCTAGAGGAAATCCAGGCTAATGGAAAAGCCGTTGTGAATTTAAGTGGAAGGGATTTTACCATAAAAAAACAATTTTTGGAAGACCTTAAAACCAAATCATTGCCCGACACCGTAAAAAAGCTACGTAAGCCCATATTGCTGATGCATTCCCCACAAGACGATACCGTGGGTATCCAAAACGCCGAGGATATATACCAGGCGGCGCATCATCCTAAAAGTTTTGTCTCTTTGGACGGGGCAGACCATCTGCTAATGAACAAAAAAGATTCCGTATACGTTGGGGAGGTCATTTCGGGTTGGGCCAAACGCTATTTGGCGATTGAAGGTGAAGAAAAACTTCCAAAAACTAAACATCAAGTAGTGGCCAGCCTTGGTTCCGAAGACGGATTCACTACACAGATGAAAGTTGGAAATCACTATATGATCGCTGATGAACCAACGGATTTCGGAGGAAACGACTTTGGCCCATCGCCTTACGAATTGGTATCTGCGGGTTTATCGGCCTGTACCGTAATGACCCTTCAAATGTATGCGAAACGTAAAAATTGGCCTTTGGAGAATGTATCGGTACATACCACGTATAGCAAGACCCATGCCTTGGATTGTGAAAATTGTGAAGATACTGCCGCAAAAATCGATACGTTTCACCGGGAGATACAATTGAACGGCAGCTTGAACCAAAAACAAAGGGAGCGTATGTTGCAAATTGCAGATAAATGTCCGGTACATAAAACATTACATAGCGAGACACAAGTGATTACCAAATTGTTGGGCAATAGTCAATAATCTATGCCTTCCTATTCAATGAAAGTAAATGCTCAGCCTCATCCTTAACTTCAAAAAGGACAGAACCTCCTCATTGTGCAAAGCCTTTACACACACAAGATTCCCCCACCTTTTTATTTGCCAGATGGCGGCTGATGATAGCTGCCCTTCCCCTGGGCCATAGATGAATTTGTAGTATGATCATCCAAGAATCTTATCTCATACTCCCTATTGTGATCTGTTTCTTGTCAGGTTTTGATTTTTGGTCGTCTATTACCACAGTTAATGCAATAGCAAACGATTGATCTTTCCATCAGGAATCAATTATCTTATTCTTTGCTTCCAGAACTTTCAGTTATTGACGGGGAAAAGGACCTGGTACATTTTGAAAGTCTTTTGATGTTAAATAAAAAAAGTTCATGATCAGCATTATTATTCCTACTTATAACGAAGAAGAAAATATTGCTGCGACAATTGCTGAAATAAAAAACAGGGATAAGAAAAATTGTATTTCGGAAATCATTGTATCTGATGGAAAAAGCACGGACAAGACCGTTGCGATTGCTTCAAATGCTGACGCGACGGTAATTACAAGTGAAAAGAAAGGAAGAGCAGCACAAATGAATTTTGGTGCCTCAATTGCAAAGGGAGAAATTCTATATTTTATGCATGCGGATAGTATTCCTCCTGAAAATTTTACAAACTATATTTTAAATGCTCTCGAAGAAAAATATACAAGTGGATGTTTTAGGCTTGCTTTTGATTATGATCATTGGTTTTTGAAAGCCAATAGCTGGTTTACCCGGTTTAATGTGAATGCGGTACGTTTTGGCGATCAAAGTTTGTTTGTAACTAAAAATGTCTTTCATAAAAGTGGGGGGTTTAATGAAGATCTTTTGTTGATGGAAGACCAGGAAATCATTCATAGATTGAAAAAGTGGGGAAAGTTTGAGGTTATGAATGCAGCAGTCTCCACCTCGGCGAGAGAATATCTGGATAATGGCATTTACAGATTACAATTTGTTTTTTTTAAAATCTGGCTTTTCTATTATCTCGGCTATTCACAGCACTATTTATTAAAACTTCACAAAAAACTGATTCGTAAATCCAAGCTTTGATCAGGTGTGTACTCTGCGTTTCTTTACTAATTTATTTGTATGGTTTTCTTTTTTAAACGACTATTTATTATTGAAAGGTAACTTTTTGATAGGGCTTAAGTTTTATTTTGACCAAAAGAGAGCAACTATTGCATAACTTCATTTATAAAATATGACCACAAAAATCTATGATACTATCGTAATTGGTTCAGGATCCGGTGGATTGACTGTTGGTCTATTTATGGCCAAGGCCGGCTTCAAAGTTTTGATGGTCTCTAAAACGGATGAAGACATTGGCGGCGATTGTCTGAACGATGGATGTGTGCCCAGCAAGGCATTGATCCATGTTTCAAGAATTGCCCATAATGCGAAAATTGCTGCAAACTTTGGATTAAATGTTTCTGGCAAAATCGATATTAAAAAAGCGATCAATTATGTATATGAACGGCAGGAAATAATTCGGCAACACGAAAATGCAGGATGGTTACAAGAACAGGGAGTTGATGTAGCACTCGGCAATGCCATATTTATCGGTAAAAGCGAAATAGTAGTTAACGATAAAAAATATACTGGAAAGAAA
>JBGTNL010000073.1:0-4735 GCA_041743085.1 Flavobacteriaceae bacterium | reverse complement strand
AAAACGTCACTGTAAAAGGCCTCACTTTTCAGAACAGCGGAGGGGATGGCATCCATATTTCCGGAGGAACAGGAGGCTATTCTGAAAATATAACAATTGAAGATGTCATATGTAAAAATAACCGCCGTAATGGTATGTCTGTCATAAGCGTACAGCATCTTTGGGTTCGAAATTCACAATTTTTGAACAGCAACGGTACACGACCGGAGGCTGGGGTCGATCTCGAGCCTGACTTTGGTACAAATCGAATGGTGAATGTAAATTTTAACAACTGCAAGTTTAGTGGCAATGACAATGCCGGGTTTAAAATTGCAGCATTGAACGTGAATAGTAGTTCAACTCCCATCAGCGTGACGGTAGTGGACTGTGAATTCAGCAACAATGGGGTAGCGCCGAATGACCACTTGCCCAATGCGGAGGTTTTAATTGGCGCTTCAAACTTTACCAACCCGGTAAGAGGTGAGGTGCTCTTTGAACGGGCAACCTTCAACGGAAGCAAGAGCAGGATCCTTTTTAGTAGGAAGGTGGATAACGCCTTTCATGTCACCTTCAAGGATTGTATTGCAAAAAATGTAATTCAAAGCGGGGATGATGCCCCGATTAAGTTCGAACCCCAAATTGGAGCTCCTAACCTGGGAGGGTTCACCTTTACGAACTTCTATATAGAATACACGAATAATCAACCCTTTATGAAAATAAATGGCTCGAAGAGTTTGATTTTGAAAAACATCACCGGTAATTTCCGGATCAAGGGCCCAAATGACCTACCGGTACAGTATAGCAATGGAGTAAACCCGGCCAATGGGGTGAACGTAAAAGTAACCTATCAGCATATAAAATAAACTGTTTAGAAAGAAGAGGGCATCGAAAAAGCAAACCGAAAGGTTATGTATTGATGTGTTGAACACATCCGTATTGATACCCTTACTGATTATTATCAAACATACTTTTAATGAATAGCCATCTCGATCTCAAATGATTGGCCGCCCATCAAAGGGCCTAATTTTTGTTAGAAATGGGGCAAATATAAAGATATAGTGCAGTTCATCGAATATTTTGTCATTTTGGACGATGATTTATAGAAATGTCGTAATATCGAAAATTATTAATCTATAACACCTACTTACAATGTATTTACACCCCAGTTTCAAACCTACGCTTCCTATCTATGCCCTTTTTTTCTTATTTTTTTTGACGGTCTCCTGTGAAGAGGATACAGATCTGCTGTACGACGCTGTCAACGAAGATAAAATACAATCAACGGCTCTGGTTGCCGGTTCACCTGTTGCCAAGTTCACTTCTACCGCTACGACCGGAAAAGCGCCATTTACTGTGACCTTCAATGGTAAAATTTCTACGGATAATGAGAAGATCGTGAAATACCAATGGCATTTTGGAGATACAAGAGGTTCAACCTGGCACAGCCCTAAACATGTGTATGAAAAACCAGGAATTTATCAAACAAAGCTCATCGTCACCGATAACGACGGAAACAAGAATTCAAAAACTGTTGCCGTTACTGTAACAGGCAGCAGCAGTTCTAGTTCCACTTCTGGTACCAATCAGAATTATCCGGTAGGTGCCGTGAAGGCATCCACCTTTGGATATAAGGCAGGCGACGCGACTGCCGCTTTCAAGGCCGCGATTAATTCCAGCAAAAGCTTTATCATCATTGACAAACAAAGTGCCCCATGGAATATAGAGCCTTCACGTTTCTATAATATTAAAAATAAGACCATCATATTCGAACCTGGAGTCGTCCTTCAGGCCAAATCCGGGGCCTTTAAAGGTCAGTATGATGTCCTGCTTAATTTTTACAACGCCGATAATCTGACCATTGAAGGATATGGCGCCACTTTTTCCATGAACAAAAATGAATATACGACCGGGGAATGGCGGCATACTCTTAAAATTGATAAATGTAGAAATGTAAGTATTAAGGGACTTATCTTTCAGAACAGTGGCGGAGACGGCATTCATATTTCCGGAGGGACTTCGGGTGGTTATTCCGAAAACATAACGGTGGAAGATGTACTTTGTAGAAACAACCGCCGGCAGGGGATGACCATTCTAAGTGCCCAGAATCTATGGGTTCGGAATTCGGAATTTGCCAATAGTTCCGGTACTAAACCGGAATCCGGAGTGGATTTGGAGCCCGATTACGCATCTGATCGTCTTGTCAATATCAACTTCAATAACTGCAAATTCACCGGCAATGATAATGCAGGTTTTAAAATTACCTCCCAGCATATGACCGCCGGATCTCTTCCTCTGAGTGTAAAAGTAGTAGACTGTGAATTTATCAACAACGGACACGCTCCTAATAACTCGCTCCCAAATTGTGAAATATCAATAGGTGCCGCCAACTATAATAATCCAGTAAAAGGGCAAGTTCTGTTTGAAAGGAACACTTTCACCAATAGTAAGGGACGTATCCTTTTTAGTCGGAAAACCGAAAACGCCTTCCATGTGACTTTTAAGGATTGTACAGCGAAGAATGTAATTCAGAACACTTCAGATGCTACAATTAAATTCGAACCGGAAAGTGGGGCAAATAATATTGGAGGATTTACTTTTACAAATTTCTATATAGAGTATTCTAAGGATCAGCCATTTATGCAATTCAATGGGCCTAGATCTCTAAAAGTTATGAATGTTAAAGGTAACTTTACGATTAAAGAACCATACGACAATCCATTGACCTATAAAAATGGAGTGAGTCCGTCGAATGCCTCAAATTTAAGTGTAAGCTACAAGCATATAAAATAGAATTTCCAAAATACATAGGCTAAGTAGCATAGGCCTCATGAGAAATATCCCGTAGACCTTCCACTACGGGATATTCATTTTACAAGAAGCCATTCCATATCACAATAGAAATATGCTTCTGAGGGGTATCAGGGGAAATTAAATAAGTTCGGAGAAATAGAGGAATCTCTTTTTAACATTTCTCAGGGCCTAGAAGTTATAGTAGGCATCTTCATCAGAAGTATATATATTTGAATATCAAGTAAATAAATTATGTATTTAAGTATAATAAAACTCCGAAAATCAGTCGTCCACCTAAATATCCACTTAAAAACAAATTACGAACCTGCCTGCCTTAGGCAGGGAATTTCCGATTTCCAACACACATTTACATTCCCGCTCGTACTGGACGGTATGTTAGGTGGTTCATTGCAAAGCGAGCAAATTGATGTTTTTTAAGATCGTTTTCTAGGCAGCGATTTATGGAAGATCTGGTTCCGTCTTTTGGACTAAAGGTATTCAGAAAAAGGTGCTGCATTCCAGCTTTTCCCCAAATGCAAACTTGCCCTGATGCTTATTAAACAATATTCTAGTGCTTCCGACCTAACATTGATGAAGCATCTCAATGGGAATTTGGAGTGGCAATATTTCTGCGGGATGTATCTGGGTTAGGATCGCTTTACCACCTTTAAAGTCATCAGTGAGATCCGCTGCGAGCTTTCCAAAACCAGGACATGGATAAGGTGCAACAGGCCTTTTACGCTCAGTGGTTGCCTAACATGGCCGACAAGCACTCTTTGGTGATGGATGCCACTTGTTAGGAGAGCAATCTTCGCTACCCTACCAAAATAAAGTTGTTGTGGGAAAGCTTATACTGGCTCAATGGCCTGGTGTGGAAAATCTGCAAACTGGTTGGGGAACCGATGCTGCGCAGCAGGTACCTTAAATGGAAAAAGCACTATATATCCAATATCAAAATACAAAGGAAGACCAAAAAGAAGGGCTATGACGCGCAGCCTGCTTCTGCTACTGGACAAGTTTAAGGTAGAGCTGGATCCCTTGGAGGTCCAGTATGGAATGGTTAAGACCAAAGACAGGTTGCGGCGATGGGCCATAGCCAGAAAGGTCTATAAGTAGCAGCACGTTTTCTTTTACAAAGGGGTCAAAACCAAAGCCCGTATTGTGAACCTAGTCAAGGACTATATCCGATTCATCATACGGGGGGATAAGAAAAAGCCTGTAGAGCCCACCTACCGGCCCGGCAGGTTCGGAGCCAAAGTTAACACGTTGCAGATCGTCGGTATTTAGTTTTATCGAACACCTGAGCTTCGAAGTCTTCCACGAATGAAAGCGCTTCCAGGATACCGTCATTAAGGCACAACTCCTAACCAAGACTAAAATCATATTGGCGGGAGTAGAGGCAATATACGATATGAACAAGAATCGGAAGTTTGCCACCTGATATAATATCCGCACCGACTTCAAGGTCAAGGGAAGGGCCGGCATTCACAAAAAACAACGCAGGCAGCTCACAATTGCCATCACCAAATAAATGGCCAGCAGATTGGTGGGTAGCTTTGCAAAAGAGAAAGAACACTACCACCTTAAAAAAATCAAAGGCCGAACCAAGGATACAGAGACCCGCTTTGTCTTCTTCGGCATCCACAACAGTGCCAATGCTCTGGAGATCGGTAGGCACATGGCCTGGAAAGAATTGCAAAAAGCGACCTAAGGGGTTCAGGATCTCAAAACCCTGAGGAAATCCTATACCCCATTGTCAACAAAACCTTGAAAACGGCCAATTCCAGACATTAAAACATTCGCCTAGGTTCCTGCCACTCAAAAATGCCGCCCCGTCATAGAATTTGAACGTCATTTGAATTACGTTTTTCTCAAAAACAGACCTACTCCTGAATGTTTCTTTATAGGAAGCCATTTTTTATCACAATAGAAATATAACTTCAGTGGGAATATCAGGGAAAATTAA
>JBGTNL010000072.1:0-3549 GCA_041743085.1 Flavobacteriaceae bacterium | reverse complement strand
AAACAGGTCAAATACACCCAGGAGGAATTCGTGATCGTGCACCAGGACGATCTCTCCCCCCTGCAGGGCACCGCTGCCGCTTCCGAATTTGAGATCCGGCAAATGCTCAATGAACTGCTCAAAGAAAAACCCGAAATGCAGCACCGCCTCATGGCTGTCCCTGCCTATGAATTAGTGTAGTTTAAAAACCAATAACACAATAAAACTGAATAAACTTAATAAACTGGGAAAAGAGATGGTCTTTGTGCTTTTGAGTAGTTTTTTATAAGCGTTATTTGAAGGTTGTTTATAGAGGTTGTAAAAAATATGGCCTAAAAATAAGTGCGGATTTACGTTGTTAATTAACCATATTTTTCATAATTTAATTACCTGAATTTTACCTACAGGTAATCCTTTCCTCCCCCAAACTGTTAGGCCCCCATTATAAATTAACGATTATCATGAACACACTTTAATCACAATACATTGTAAGTGATCTTATTAAATCGATTAGAAAATATCATTGAGGTTGTTGAATTCTCTAATTTTTCACTAGTTATCATTTTTTAGGCCAATAAACCAATTTCATTTACAAAGTTTAGGATAACTTCAAACTCAACGATATGGTTTTTCGATTTGGACAATCTTAATTAATAAGGATTCAGAACTTTTAATCAATGATTTCAAATTTAATTTTTCTAAAGTAAACTATTTGATCACTCTTGGCCAAAAAAATCACCTAAGAACAACGAACGTGTTTTGTAATAACTAACACTTATGACCAATAGCAAAAGTACAATAAGAGGAACATTACCAGAACTCAAATTTCGCCCTTGTTGTTTGTTGGCTGATCTTGTATTCCCAAGCAATATTCCTGTTTTTGGCTTTCTTTGGCCCAAAATAATGAAAGATCTCAGTGCCCCTAATCTTAAACACGTATCTGGAATTAGTTTGTGGGGGTTCATTCTTCGCCGCGAGCACAGTGGCACTGTATATACCTGCAAAGGCGGTTTTATCGATCTTGGGCATTTAAGAGATTTTGTCGACCTAACACGGTGGTACTACTATGCATTAAAAAAATTAATAACCAAAAAAGGAGAAATTAAGGCTGGAACTACTTTCCCAATTTTTAAAACTCATGGAAAGATCGAAGGTAAAGCTTCAATAAGAAAGGACCTCCAAATTATTGATGAAGACAGTACTACAGATCTAATTTTACTAGCGCGACTGATAGCCTACGATGTTTCCGTAATGTACGAAATTCAAACATACTATTCCAAAGGTATAGGCGATCGTCATTCATCTTTTTCACCCGAGGATTTGACCTCGAATTTTTTAGGCACCTATGTTGGTGGAAAGGCGATTAAATCCCAAATAGAGCTTGCCAAAAAAGAGAATTTAAAGAAGGATGAAGCCAACGCAACTTTTGACCACCTTGTTACACTTGAACTAATTGTTCTTTTAAGCAAGTTAGATGCAGTGGATGTTGACAAAACACTCAAAGCATATGGAGCAATTAATAAAAAATGGATTAAGGAGGGGTTAATAAAATTAGTGGATCTATTAAATTCTGACTATTTACAGAGAAGGAATTTTGATGTTACTCCGGTCACACCTTGGCTTGTGGAAGGGTTTTCCGATTGTTCTAACACAAGCTTTCCAAGTGAAATTGAACTAGCAATACCTGATAAGATTCGCGGTATGTATGAAGCTCAGTTCAAGGTTCCTTTTACAAAAACTGAACGTGATGCCGAATCTAAGGAAATTCACAAAGTTACTGAATACAAATATTTTTCTAGCGATAAATTTAATGAATACATAAATGAAGTAAAGGTATTGGCAGAGGAAGAATACGGGGCCAATTTTAATAAACCCTAGTTCAAACAACTTTCATTCTATGAAAATCAGTACTGATTTTAGTTTTTGGTTAATTACTGAAATGCGTCACTTTTTGGGTCCGTTATCCGATGCGCTTCAGAACAAAACTGCCTTTCTTGATTATCTGGAAAAATATGGCTGGTCTCCAGATCCAAATTCAATCAACCTTGACGAGATCGAAGTGCTAATAGGTTTATTTGACCAACTAGGCAAAATCAATAAAATTGTTGGAAAGCAGCTGAATCCTGTTCAGGAGAATGATAGTTTGGGGGTATTCGAGGGGGTTGAAACAATCCAGTCTCTTATGCTCGCAATTAAGCGCCTTGATGCACTTCAAAAGCCAACGGGCTTTTCGGTCGAAATGTGGTCCACATTTATACAAGAATTACCAAGTGGTCTAACGGCGGACTATCTTGAGTTCTATCAGCCTATTACCTTTGCTATTTTAGTGCTCTTAGCCGTAATAGAAGAAACCGAGATTCAATTTGATGCAAATTCTGACAGGGTTAACTATACAAAACGAGTTGTTAATTGGAATTCTTTAGGAAATGCTGTTTACCATCCTACGAGCATATTTAAAGACATTTATGGATGGGGCAATCCTAATATGCCTTTTCAATTCGAACTTTTTTTTGAAAGACTAGCTAGGTTCCTTTCTGTGTTCTCCTTACCCATGGAATTTAAAATACCGAATCAACAATTGTTGGATTCTTACTTCTCTAGCTCAAATCCCAATTTACCTAATGTAAAGGCCCTCGAAATAATGTTGATGGGTGGTGAAGATATAGATCAAAATAGCTTTACGTATTCTTTAAGTTTTTTACCAATTCCCAAAGAGAACCAACCTTTGGGCGACCCCGAAGGTTTTTTGATTCACCCTCTTTTAAAGGTTTCCGGCGAATTGCCTGAAGAAACACTATGGCCATTTAGTTTAGAATTTTCTGGTATATTTAATGAGGCAGATGGAGCTGGGATTGAAATTTTTCCAGATAAAATAAGTCCGTTTATAAATGCGTTGGCGACATCCCTAGAGTCGGAGCTTGCCATTAGTATAAATTCTCCATTCCCCATTGTTCTGGTTGGAAGTACTTTTTCCCATCGTCTTCAATTAAATGATTGGATAAGCAGATTAAAAATCTTAGGTACCATAGACAATATGGAATTAGTATTTGAACTTCATTTTCCAGACGTTCAATTCGTTCTTGACTTTTCGGACGCAGATGAATTTATTACTGAAGCTTTTGGTACAGGAGAACAGCTATTAGAAAGCGAATTAACATTTATTTATTCTTCCAAAACGGGTTTCCATTTAAAAGGATCTGGAAGTCTTGAATTATTAATACCTATCCATTTACAGCTAGGGATAGTTGAAATAAAAAGCTTATTTGTTGACTTGCGTTTGAAGGAAAAAGATCTTCAACTTACTATAGGTATTACTGGCAGTCTTGCTCTCGGACCTCTAAAAATATCGGTAAATAACGTTGGCCTTTCCCTAAACTTAGAACAGGTATCTGAGAAGGATAAGGCAGGTATTTTGGGTGATCTTGACATTGGATTCGGCTTCAAACCCCCCACCGGCGTCGGCCTCCGGATCGATGCCACTGCGGTACATGGCGGCGGCTTCCTGCGCTTTGACCCCGACAAAGGGGAATACTCCGGGGTGGTGGAACTTACCGTCAAGGAAAAGATCGC
>JBGTNL010000071.1:0-34279 GCA_041743085.1 Flavobacteriaceae bacterium | reverse complement strand
GCGATCTTTTCCTTGACGGTAAGTTCCACCACCCCGGAGTATTCCCCTTTGTCGGGGTCAAAGCGCAGGAAGCCGCCGCCATGTACCGCAGTGGCATCGATCCGGAGGCCGACGCCGGTGGGGGGTTTGAAGCCGAATCCAGGGACAATCGAAGTTAGACTGCCATTTTTTTGATCGGGAAAGCTTATCCCAATATTTTCTACCAAAAGTTTAAACGGCCCTAAATTTGCCAATAGAGTACTGCCAATTTGAAAGGCAAATGTTTCCTCATTATTAACAAGTGCAATTGATAAGTTTTGGACCTCGATAATTCCTAGATCAATATGTGCCGGTATCACAATCTCTAAACCTGAGCTACCCGTAAAATACAGGCTCTTTTTATTTGAAAACCCTATTCCCAGACCAAAGTTACTTTCTATTCCTTTCCCTGCTATACGTGATATAAATCCGTCTGCCTCACTAAAATCGATGGCGATGAATCCGTTAAGCAATTCAGTTTCTATATAAAGCCTAACATCCTGCTTCTTTTCCAGGCCGAAAGTGAGATTAAAAGATCCTATTTCTAAACGGTTCCCCCCGGGGGTACCGATGCGAAATAACTTATCCTCTTCACTCTGCACAGCAGGGCCTTTGCCAGTGAGCCTCGCTTTGAATCCCAGTTGCGTATTATCCGCTAAATGCTCAGGTGAACTGAACAGGTCAGCTATAAATTTAAACTCGTCGCTTTGGTCGATAGAAAAGCCCAGGCCGTTGCTGGCCTTCCCACTAAATTCCAGTTGAAGTTTGAAATTATCACTGATGTCAAACTCCTGCTGCTCCACGTCCATGCTAAGTCCTGCCACCAGGCCTGTAAATTTATTATTTGCCGTATCGATCAGGGGATAAATATCCACGGATAGGGCATCAAAAGTGTTGGGGACCAGAGGAAACCGTAAGATTTCCAATTCCCCGAAACCCGGCCAGTTTTCTATTGTGGGATTATCGTTAATAAATCGTAATATGTCTAAGTCGGGATCCCTGTAATGTGGTATAAGCCCTAAAGAATTGCCGAATTGCTGAAGTGCATAGATGGTTTGATAATAAAAATAATTGTTCTCATCTCTTATCGTCATTTTGAGTAATTCCAAAGGATCTGAGAATATCAATCCGATTCTGTCCCAATGAAAGATCCTCTCCAGGTACGGGAACTCAAATTCGCTGGGAACCTCTTCCCTTTCATTTAGTTCAATAATGCTGAACAACCTTAGCGTAGCGTACGTTTTGGGATAACCCTTCTCTAAAAAATCGACCATCAAAAAATCATACAATTTTCTGGCAATCTGGTTGAGGATATCGGTCTGAGCCAACAGGCCCGATCCGCCCAGTTCGGACTCAAATAAAGAGGAGATATCCCCTAAATCCTCTATAAGTACAGACACTTTCTGGATTAGATCCGTGATGGTGTTTGCAATCAGAATGGGATCTGCATCTATATCTGCTTCCGTAATATCTTCCAGCGCAGCGAGGCTATCCTTTATTGCGGTCACACTTTCTTTTAAGCTGTCAAATACCTTAAACTCCCCCGGAGGCAAGTAGCCCAGATGAAGCATAAGAGCTTTGGCCTCTGAGGTATTATGGGCAGCGGTGATGACCGGTTCACAAAACTTCAGAGCTATTTCGGCAATATTTTGCAAGGCGATATCCATCTCTATGCTTTATCCATTGGTTAATTCGGGAATTTGTCTGTTAGTTAGCAAGAAATCTTTGAAAACAAAGGCATCTTTGTCTGCCCTAAAAATCAAAAAAGAAGAGCCCGCACCTATTCCGGCGCCCAGTAAAGTAGCACCAATGCTGTTTCTTTTAAAGTTTTTACTTTCCTTATCCAAAATTTTTCGCTTAACACCTAAATAAATCAATCCGGCAACTAATCCGGCAACCAGTACGGCACCTGCAGCGGTTAGAGCTGCCAACTTCAAAAATGAAGGGGGAGGAACTTTGGTTTTATCAGGGATAACCCTAACCTCAATCCTGTTTATTTTGCTTAGATCTGATTCTCTTTCAATGAATTCCAATAGTTCTATTTCCGCCGTCTGAAGTATAATTGAAGTTTCGAAAACCGGTTCTGATTTATTATTTTCAGAAACGTTTTTTTTATCAAAAGCCTGAGTTCCCTTAAGAATTATTGATTTTATATCCTTTCCGGATATTAATTTTCCAACAGGCGAGTCATTTTGAAAAAACTGGATCGTAAAGTTTTTTTCCACCGGCTGATCCTCACCTGATATATCGAATCCTTTGGCAAATCGAAAGCTGAAATGCGTATACTTGGCAACATTTTCTTCGGTATCTACATTAATCGGAAGCTCAATTAGAGCACTTCCTTCATTGTTTTTTTTAATGAAGAACGCCTTGATTTCCTGTTCAAACTTATAATCATTGCCATCGCCGGTTATTAATCGTTGGGAAAGACCCGTTATTTTTTCATCCAGGTCCTTGCGTACTTTGGGGTTGGTCTGAAATGGAAAACCAAATTTCCAGGCTCCCTGAAAATCAATTTCAATCGGGAAACGATTTTTGTGAATGAAGTACAGAAAATGGGAAGCCTTATCGGGAAAAAAGGATGCAATAAAACAGGAGCCTAAAACGGATCTTGAAATCGCGTCATGTTGAGGATTAAGAAGAAACCTTTGTGGGGCGGGTGTGTCCTTCTTGATTTCAACCTTCTCTTCACCGTTCCCATCTATTTTACAATTACCCCTCCAAACACAATTAAATCTTTCATGAGTTGCGCCTTTAATAACAATCATAGCTTTTGGACAAGTAGGATATTCGTAAATGATGATGGAGTCTAACCGCACATCCCTGTCGTGGGTGCCGGCAATTGCAAAGAACATAGTTTTGTCATTGTCAATAACGTAGCCATGCTTAGACCTATCCTCATCATTTATTACGCTCGTCGGCTGAAGGGCCAATACGCATTTTATAAGGTCTTGTGAAGGTTTACCAAGAAATTCGACCAACTCTTTAATTCTTGAATCAATCTTACGATTCATGGTAAAAGTGAGCCCTGGCGAGGTGACGCCTTTATAAAAATAGGAAGAAATCCTGCTGACCGCATCTGCTCCTCTGGAGTGCCCCATAAATCCAAGTTTCGTAAAGTCGATTTTTCCGGCCAGGTGCTCACTTAAAAGTTTTAATTTTTGTAAAGCCGGATTCACTGAGGTAGCGGAAAGGACCAACGATTCATTAAGATTCCTGAATTCCCCTTCACTTTCAAATTTTAATGGATATTTATCCTTTGGAATAGCAAGGGTTTCACCGGCTATAACTTTTAACATGATCAAATGAAGAAAGAACAGCAATATCCGCTGATTGAAATCGAGTGCGAGCAGCTTAAAAGCAGTTTCCTCCTTGTTCAAAAGTTCATTAACAATGTTCAGATTTATTGAGTAGGAAGCCATTCCGTTTTTTGCCAGATGATTTTGTAACTCTAAATATCCGGCATATGACGGAACCTCATGTTCACGCAATTTGCCGTTATAATCAAATCTCCCTTTGCTGTTGGGACCAGGTTCTGTGTTTGCCTTATCAAAATAAGCGGTCTTATTTCCATGTCCGATTAACACCAATGGAGCGGGATTGGTTTGCTCATTTTGTGGCAGGACCAACAATCCGTTGAGTGGAATCATTAGGTTCTTGCCATCCACCTTAAGTATAGATGCTTCTTGGAGGGGTTTAATTATTTCTTTGATGAGATCATTAGTTTCATAATTAGCCGCAAATTGGACGTCTACGCTCTTCAGACCAGCTTGATCATCAATTTCGAATAAATTACGGTCTTCACTTAATGAAACCGCATGAAAGTATGTTGAATAAACAGAGATATGCTTTTTTATTTCTATTGGTTCCATGAGTATCTGTTAGTTCTCTTAATGATCAAGTCTCTTATAATATAATAACCCAGCTTCCGATAATAGTACATCGCTACGTGTTGACGCAAACATATCCCTGTAACAGGAACCATCAGGCTCCCATATTGTTTTATGCGAAAAATTAAGAATCTACAAGCAGGGGGAAGTAAAGAATGCCCGTGGGTTAAATTAAAAACATTAAATTATACAAAATACCATAAACCACCAATGAAAAATCCTACTAAATTATGTAGAAGAATTTAACTTGTAAGGCTGACCGATTAGTGAGGAGCTTGCGATTTGGCAGAGCCCGATTTTAAATTCGGTTTATACTTATTCACTCTCTCGTAGCCCCATAAACCGGCAATTTTGGAATATGAAGCCACTTTCGTTGCATAAGGTTTTGTGGAACGCGGGGGAAAAGCCGCATAGGACCCCGGTTTACATTTTACCCCATACCGATGAATTTTGCGACCGATGGTACCCTCTCCGAATTAATGATGAAAAGCAAATAATAGCCTGGTGGCGCAATGTTCGCATCGGCAGGCGCTTTTACTGTCAAGCTTGATGCGGTACGGGAAACAATCGGAATTTTTATATATCGTTGCCCGGCATCGGTATGATGCGTTACCGAAGCTGGACGAATCAGTACAACTGAGTCTATACTGTTACTTTCCGCTGAATCAATGTTGAAATTGGTTCCCCAAACCAAAGATCCCGGAGCAGAGGAAATAATTGGTGCTGTCCCCATGGATAAATATGACGGACTAAATATTTCCATATTACGCTGATCCCGCTGAATTGTAGTTGGACGTGGATCTACACCCCCCGCCGTTAACACACGACCGTCCTGTAGCAACACTGCAATACTGTGATATTGACGGGGAAACAGCATAGAACTTGCAATAGACCAGGTATTGGTAGTTGGGTCATAAATTTCGGTCTCCAATACAGCCCCGGGATCGGAATTCCATTTTCCGTTTCGTTGCCCTCCAATTACCAGGATGGTACCATCCGGGAGTAACACAGCATTTACGTTAACACGAGGAAAATTCATGTCTGTGGTACGCGTCCAGGTTGTTCCCGGAGAGAGTGTGGTTACATCTATTGTTTCTGCCGTAAGAGGATTGCGCAGCGCCGCCAGGCCCGATACGCCTCCTCCAATAACATAGATTTTTGTGGCGGTTGGTGATTGGGTAGTATCAATTTGAATCACAGTGGTACCTTCTTGTCGGTCTGGAAACTGTTGCTGTCCAAGATTGTTCCATGTACCTGATGCGACTCCTGTTAAACTGAGGTAGGCAGTTTGTGTCAATGTCATATTCGCCTGTGCCCAACCTGCCCTTGAATAAAATATTTCTCCTGATGGCAGCAAATGCAGACTTGGATACAATTCGCTAAAGACCCTGGTTGCCCCGGCAACGATCTGCCAGGTATCGGTCGCTGGATCATATATTTCCACTTCATTTGCACCGGTTCCCGAAGCAGCAAGAATACGTCCGTCAGGCAATGTTACAACTGTGGGATACCAACGTGCCTGGTGCATGTCTTGAACCCTTGTCCAGGTTTCGGCAATCGGATCAAAAATATGAGTTGCCCTGAGTGTTCCCGATGGTGCTCCTCCGGCAATACAGAGTCTTCCATCGGCCATAAAAGCATGTCCGCTACAGAACAGATCGACCGTATAAGTTTGAGTGGTCATTGTGCCTGTAACAGGATCCCAAACCCTGGACTCCAATGGATCCCCGACTTCCGCCGTACCGGACCAAAGCAGTACTTTGCCCGACCTCAACAATGCCGCATGCACAATAAAAATGGGGGAGTCCGGTAATGTTTCCCATGTGCCTGTTCCCGAATGCCTGCAAGGATGCAAGGCAACATCGGCACAAACATCTCCGGTTGCCGGAGGTAGATTAAATCCAAGGCATTTTTCCATTTTATCAAAGACTTTTACTTGCTGTATTGCCCTTACAATACCGGCCATGCCATTCATCATATGCATTTCCACGTGGCAATGAAAAAGAAAGTCACCCTGTAATTTTATCCTGCGGCGTTTCTTGTGTTTACCATCTTCCTCCCGAGCATCTTGATCAAGTTTATGATTGTCATGGTGAGAAGCCACAACCTCAATATTTGTGTGTGTGACGCCATGTCCGCCGTGAACTGTTTTCCCGAAGCCACCCTTTACAGGAATTTGTGTTAGTTTGGTACCTAAGGATTTACTGCAACCGCAGTCCTCATGATCGTGCCGATGTTTTTGATGGTCTTTACAATCTTTCTCCAATGGACGCAGGATTACTGGCGGAACAATGGTATCTACAACGAAGCTTTCGGCCGGCCCAATGCTACGGGTGTCCATATTTTCTTCTCCAACACGAAAGCGCTGGCCATGTGTGTGAAAATTATGCCACTCTGAAGACAGGTCAAGATTAAAGACATACCAACGAATACGTTTACCGGTTTTAGCGACAATGGTAGGGGTGTTTCCTACAAATGTTCTTCCATTGATTGAATGCGATTCCAATGCATCACCACCTGTATCCGTTACCGTATGGGGTTGATTTCCGGCATGAAGCCAGGTTACGGTGGCTCCAACCTGAACGGTAACATCGGCACTATCAAATCTCCCCGGGCTGTCCAAAATAGTAATCGTTTCTGTCATTGCCCCCGTTGCGGTGACCCGGACTATCCCATACATAGGGTGAAACTGACAGTGATAATTAAACGTACCTTCTTCGGTAAACAGATGGGAAAATGAATCTCCCCGGTTTAGCGACCCGCTATCAAATTGGGGAGCTCCTTGTTTGGGTGTAAGTTTGTGAAGAAAAATCGGCACCTCATAATCAGCTTTCGGGCAATCTTGATCGCGCACAATTATACCACCAAAAAGACCGCGGTTTACCGCTTCGGTGATATGCATGTGATGGTCATGAAACGGCCATGCGCCAATGGCGTCCTCCGTTACATCAAATACATAACACCAGGTCTGTCCCGGACATATGGCATCGCTTCGTCGATCATGGTGATCTTGAACGCCAAAGGGCCATGACCCGTCCGAATCTATGCCATAAATCAATCCATGAACGTGAAAGGTATGTGGTTCATCATCGGCATTACATACATGAACAAATAATCGTTCCCCGGGGGTTGCATACAAAACCGCGCCGGGGATACGCCTTTCCGCCCTTGGCTCATTTATATCGGCTGCTATTACAGGGTCGCTTTTAAGAATGGTACATTCACAATTTATATATTCCCGATACACCACAGCATCCAATCTCCTGCGTTCCACTTCTCCAGCAGGAATATGCGAATCTTCATGATCCTTATTCCGCATGCAATCGCGGCGGTATACATCATGTTCGGCATCGTCCGGCGCTACGGGGCTATAAGCGGGAAGTTTCTCTATTTTCAGATAGATGTTCCGGGATCTGGTTATGGGGGTACATTTTCTTTTATTATGGTGTTGGTGACAACATGGATAATTTTTATCCTGCTGATGCCCATGGTCGGGATCCTCATGATCAGGGTTACCGGAAGGTAAATCTTTTGCTATGGAATGCGGAATTTCAACAACTATATATTGAAGGTTATCAGCATTCCATTGTATGGCATTAAGGGTATTATAAATTTCTATTGGGGTAGCAGAATCCAATGTTTGTGCATAAATTTTCAGGTAAATATCCGGACGTTTGTCAAATAAATCCCGAAAATCTTTGGCTCGACTTATGATTCGAAAGCTACCATCGCAATCTGTAGTGCTTTCTCCCATAAGGTCATCATACAAAAGATCTGTGTCATAAGAACGTACAATAAGGCCTTCCAGACCCTCCCCGCTCTCTTTTTCACGGACCATGCCGTTGATTAAAAATATATCTGACATAAGCGTACGTAAATAAAAAAGGTTTTACAGTGAGAGAACTGTTATTTCAGGTCTGTTTTTTTCGGTTACACAGCTACCTTCCTAATCAAAGTGCTTCAAATTTTGCTCAAATGCATTTTTCCAAAAACTTTTATTGCCGATGGATGTTTGAGTTAATTCGAAAGATTCCGAAGCCTTTATATGATTAAAAAAGGAAAAAAATGCTACCGGAATTTAGCTCCGAATGGCGTTAAAACTATGAACCTGAACTTGCAATCGTATAGAGGAAACTGTGTGGGGGAAACGATGTAAGTTGATTTGATATTCTCGAAGAAACATTTCCGCCCCAATCGGTACTCAAACCAAACATCGAATTTAATCGAGATGCCTGTTTATGGCAATATGTCGAAACCCAGATCTGCTATTGGGTGTAAAACTTGAAAAGCCATTCTTAATCCATTACATTATCAGGATTTTCTCTAGTTAAGGTACAAAATATTAAGAGCGTTTGTCGTAACAATTGTACGATTAACCTCATATTCTGTGTGGATAGCATATTATTATATTTGGGTTGTATTTATTTCTCGACAGGAATTTTTTCACAAGTGATTATACCCGGTTTACCAAAAATGGATAGAGCGAATAAAACTTTCGCTGAACATTTGGTTTTTGGATGAAACTCCGGCAAGGTTGCGGAGTTATGTCAGTGATATTGGTCTCCGAATCCTAAAAGCAGAAAAAATCCTGCTGACTTCTGAAGGACTTTTTGAGTGGAGCGGAGGGATTCGAATCTAGGGCTTGAAAGTCCTGTATATAGGGGTTTTCAGTTGTTGAATTTTAATGCGCACCGAATAGGTGACTTTTGGTGAGAGGTTAGTATTTCACATAAGCATTATAGTAAATTGACATTAAATGACTCTAGAGTATTATTAAATTACTAATGGTGATAAAAAGAGTTTATTATTAAATTGATGTGAGTTATAAAATTAAGCCAAAAGAAGTTGTTTTGAGTCGACCAGGTCTTTAAAGATTGATGGTTTTGTGTTCTTGAACCGGTAGGTACATAAACTTCCAAGAAAATTGACAATGAATTCGGCTAACGATGCGAGGTATGTTCGATTTCCGATATGTTTTTGAGGTGGTCGATAAAATTTCCGAGACGATGCTTTTTCTTAACAGGGGACATCGTGAAGAGATATGAACATTTTGGATTTCACCTCCTTGCCTAAGTTTGACCCTCAAGTGGATGTTGGGCAGGAAGAGGGTATCAAAGACCTTTTTGTTGACGATATACCTTTTGCCAACTAATAGTTTCCCACATACTTTTTTTATGAAGGGTTTTACACTTTTGAACGGCATTGTCATCGACGTTCACCGGTCTGAGCTGAAAGTCAATGATCTCTCCCTTATCGCTATGCACCAAGAAGCTTGAAGCGGTAGAACCAGTCCTTGGAAGAATGGCCCAGCGGGGCATGTCTATCAAAGATCCTCGCTGGTGTATCCTGCGGTTATGACATATCTATATCCGTATCGAATCAATAAAAGTGATCATGCTACAATGCCAGCCATGTACGGTACATTTTCACGAATGCGGCGAGGGGTAGTGCTACCTTGGTCTGTAGTTTCACCATTGAGTTATCTAAGTCCGGATTTGGAAAGTAGCCCTGAAGTTGTTTTGAATAAATAACTCAGATAAAAATGATTGAAAAGTCTATAGCAGATCATATGAAATACAATGATAGTAATCACCTCTCGGATGGACATATTTTCGGTTCTTTCTCGCGTCGGCCTTCATTCGGTGATCCAATTATTGAAAATGAAATGGCCGAAATCTTTGAAAAAATCATCGAAAGCGCAGACAATGGACAAAATTTGTGTATCTTTAATTAGAGAAAATAATTGTTTAACTTATTGATTGTCAAATATTAATATTGCAATATTCTTTATATTTCTATATCCTTTCACCCTTTTTACTGAATCAAATTCATGTTATGCTGGTTGATAAACCCGATATCAAAATATCACAACTTTTTTCTGCTCCTTTTATTAGGCTTTATTGGAAAGGAGTTGACAATCTGAATACATCTCTATTTGATGGAATAATTCAAAGGTCTAAATACGAATCGAGTGAAAATCAAAGCAATGCGGGCGGGTGGCAATCAACAAAAACTTTGCAGAATTGGAAAATAGAAGGTGTGGAGCAGCTACTAAAAATGATTAATGTGGGAGTATTTATGATCATGACTGAATGCTTGGGAGAGGAAGAGGCTGATAAATTACAAAATTGGACCATTGGGGCTTGGGCAAATATCAATAGTTATGGAAATTATAATATGATTCATAACCATTGTGGGGGCTTCTGGTCAGGCGTTTATTATGTAGAACCGGGAGAGGAATCAAAAGACAATCCCAATAGCGGCATAATTACTTTTAGGAGTCCTACCATGGCGGCTATTTCAGCAAGAAATTTGGGAGTGCCAGAAGTTATGGAGAGAATCTTTTTACCTGATTATTCCGTAAAACCTACTAAAGGATTGATGCTGATATTTCCAAGTTGGCTGGATCATTTTGTGCATCCCTATCATGGGAATCGTCCAAGAGTTTCTATTAGCTGGGATACTATTTTCTGAACATGTTTATTCAAAATTAAATAAAACAGGTACCTCAATTTTGCCTCTATCGCAATAGGTAAGAATCGATCTTTTTAATTTACCATCCTTTAAAACAACGATATTTCCATTTTCTATTCTTAGTTCATTCCCTTTAGATAAGATGTCCGAAATAGAATCTAAATGATTCTTTCCACCTACATATAGGGCTTCCCTGTATCTTACTCTGTCTTTAGATATGTATTTCGCACCCAAAAGAAGATAATACACCACTTCGCTAATGGAAAGGTAGACCTGTCTCATGAAATACCTGGTATTTTCAGCGAAATCTTTATCGTGTTTTCTAAGTTCAACTAATAAATTGTTGGAATAGGAGATGGTATGTTTGCAATCAAATGAACATGGCAGGTGAAAAGTGGTCATGAATGGGGTATGTTTGGCCAAATTGTTTGTTTCCCAACAAAATTTTTCAGAACGTTTAGCTGCTTCCGCCAGACAGTTCAAAGTCGTCCAGTCATTGTATTTAGAAAAAAAATTGACACAACATTCCGGATACCCAAAAGCTAATCCTAGTCGGGTATGATCAATTCTAGGCTTATTAATCATTTTGTTATTGATTGCCAAGGAATACCAACCGGAGGCAAGGGCAGCTTCGGCGCAGGATTTTTTGGAGGATACAAAAACATGTACGGTAGTATCAGGATCTTGAAATGATGTTTCTGAGAGAAGTATGCCAAAGGACTGTGTAGTAGGAACGACTCCCGCACCTAATATGTCGTATGAGGAGTTAAAAGATTTAAACGAACAGTTTATCTTTACAAAAAGGCCTAACCTTTTTGCAGTTGTCAAAAACTTTGGTAAGAGGGGGGCAGGAACCCAATCGTCAAGACTTTTCCTTATACCTGCCAGGACCGCTATATATTGGGGCACCTGCAGCTCACTACCTCTCATCTCCACAATATCTTTCATTATTCCCTTCCACGGCCACTTAAATTCCACTACGGGTTTGGATTGCTTTACATTTCTTCTTAAGGTATGGACAAAATCATACTTGGATGAAACAAACTTATCTTTGTCGGTTTTTTGAATTTGGCTGTTTATTTCGTCAATATTCCAGTCTTTTTGGAAGACAATTTTTTCGAATGCGCCCATGTTGCCGACATGCCTGAAAGCAAAAGCCATTAGATACCAGTATTGTTCAACAGTCGCATCCCTTTTTAAGCACTCCTTAAGGTTTAAAATGCAGGAGATGTACTCAGACAGTAGATAGTTAGCCATTGCATTAAGCCAATAGTGGGATTCTTCCATTTTAGCTATCTGAGATATGGTAAGATGTATTGTTTTTAAAGTTGATTTTTTTAATTTACCAAGCGAATCCAGACTAGACCAATCTATTCTATCTTTTGAACCAACTCTTGTTTTGTGAAAGGAAACTTTCCCTCCGGGGATTAATTTTTTGATTGCCAAAGGTAAGTTGTTTTGGGATACTTCTCGATTGGAATTGCCGGTAAAGGGATTTAGGGACCCTTGTAATCGACAAAATCTTTCAGGAAAATTTATCAATTGAAAAAAATTCGTCCTGTCGATCGCTTCCTTTATATGGCCGTAAATGGTATTCCATTCCTTCACGACCTCTCTCTTTGGCTCAAAACCCAATCGATGACTGGTAAGTATCTCCGAAAGTACACCTACTGTTCTGTTTCTCCATTTAATCCCTGTAACAAAATGATTTTCAATAGTAAATTGAAAATTATGGTTCACAAGATCGAGGGCCCTGTTGATGAGATCAGTAAAAGTCAGCTTAATGATCGAAGACTCGTCGAGGCTGTTCTCGAGGTCATGGATGGCCAATCCTGGAATCCATCCTGGCATTTCTTCTTTAATGGCAATTCTGCTTAATATTGTTGAAGCAAATTCTTTGCTTGCTTTGTCTAAATTTTTCCATGAGTTCCTAAACCTTGAGTACTTGTTATTTTTCTTAAAGTACGATTGAGATGAAAAACCTAATTCAAATGGTGAATAGTCAAATATTATACCTCCTCGTATTACATTTTCGACAAACCTCCATTGATTATTTAGATAATCTAATTTTTGATCATTTTGAGATATAATGGCAATGACTTTTTTCTGATCATCAGAAATTTCAACTTTCCCGTTATTAATGGACCAATTAATTTTTTCACCCTCGAAACTAACAGGCGCAATCAAATAACCCCTACCAAAAAACAAGTGAAAATATTTTTTGTCTAAACAGAGAACTTCTCCAGCACTATTGTTAGGAGCATAACAAATGATATTTAGGATCAATCTATTGAAATCACATAAATGTCTTTTTGGGTGATGATTGGGGTAATTTTGAAAAAGGTCAAGCGAAAGAAAATACTGAGCTGTTTTTAGCCACGAGTGGAACAATGGGGTTTTGATAAAATGAGGGATCCAGCCTGGGTTGAATGATTTTAAAAGTTGCCAATTTTCTAAGAAATTTGATTTCCGGGCGAGCCCTAGAAATTGCCCAGTTAAAATTTCACCTATCGAGATAAACCTCATTAAAGAGATTTCCTCATGACTTTTTATGACCTGATGTTCTTTGAACTTATTCATCCACCGCCGAATTTGGCATATATTGAAAAGGAGACAATATCAGTATTAAAAAAAACGGGATTGGACATGTGGAACGTTTCTGAGAGCTTTTGCATTGCACTAAAACCGGGAGCGCCTTTATACTCATATAAAATTAATTTTCCATTTTTTCCCAGGGCTTTGAAACTTTTTCTGATAAAATTTTTCCTGTCCTCCTCCAGAACATAAAATGGATTCACAATAATGTAATTGGGTTTAAACGTCCCGATATCGAAATTGAGAATATTCCCAGTGAAAAAATTGTTCGAAAACTCCGGTAGGATTTCTTTTTTTGCTATCAAAATTGATTGTTCAAGAAAATCCACTCCGTAGGGAATAAGTGCATAAGGACATTCTTTTACTAAAAACTTCAATAAACTGCCATCTCCACATCCCAAATCTATTACCTTCCCTGGGTTTACAAAAAATCGCAAAAATGACGAATAAGCTTTTTCTTGTAGCGAAGAGCTCGACCAACCACTTCTATTCGCATCCAAAGGAGTTTCATTTTGATAATACGTATGTTGGTAATAAAATTTTTTTAACTCGTACTTAATAAAGATTGCCTTCTTTTCTTTTTCCAATGGTACTAAGATTAAATTCGAAAACAAAACCACTTTGTTCGGTTAAGGTGCTGATCGCTTGGATTATATAAAATGACTGACATTCGCTAAATGCACATTCTAAATGGTGTCAAACTGGAAATATCAAGGACCTTCAAAATGGTGTCGCAGTAGTCACTCTTTAGATTATCGATTTCTTCCGATACCTGATTCAAGAATATGCAACTTGGATATTTTCAGGAATCTGTATAATATGTTTTAATTGCGGGTTATCTTCACACCATTTGTTAAGGTGTCTCAGCATAACTTTAGGCAAATTACCTTCTAAGGGGCCTAAGGCGGATTCATGCCGAGAAATAGTTTCCTCTATCCAGGATACGATTTCTAAACCGGTTTCTGTTAACCTGTTTTTGTTTAATTGAGCAATCCCTAACCGTACTTGACGTACAACCTCTTCTCTCCTAAACCTTATGGACTCGTGGTAGTCAGCTAATTGAGAAATCAGTTCTACTTTTTCCAGAAAATCGGCTACTCCCGTAAAGACAAATATGGCATGAAGTAGTCCATTGAGTGGCCTGGGATCTGTCCGAAATGGAGAATAATAAATGTCTTCTTCCTGGATTTCGAATAGGGAATGGGTTTCCTGCAATCGGTAGAGTTCGTTGTGATGCAGTTCATGGACGATTGCCTCGGCAAGCCTAAAATCTTCATAGGCAATAGACAAAAAGATGGCCCCATTCATGTAATTAACAGAAAAGGAATTGTGAGTAAGTACATTTGGTGAATTTATGGGGAAATACCATTTAATAAATGGATATAGCCTTTCTTTTAATTCGGGCATTGCAGCTTCAATAAGTTCAATTGACTTGCCGATGAGTTTTGAAAGAAATTCTGCCTGGTCTGTTTCAATATAAAGGCGATCAATATAGTCGTCATCAAATATAGAGGAACTTTTAGCAAGAACAAGTTGAGCCTTGGGATATTTAGGAATATGGAACTTCTTGATTCTGATATTTGGATCTATATTTTTCAGGTCAATGACTAATTCGCTTTCTTTGGATGTAATTCTAATCAGAGCACCGTCAACTTTTGTGATCTTAAAGGATCCCTTGGCCATCACGAATTGGATGCCTAATTCTGGGAACATCACTTTGACGTTATTCAATGCCATAAAAGTCATTGAAAACCCTATAGGGAACCAGTCAAAATACGAGTCGAACCCGGTTCTAAGTACATTTTCGCAAGTGATCTTGAAATTGACATCATTACAAGCCCCTTGCCTGTAGCAGTGATGTATATTCTTCCAAAAAAAACAAGTGCCCCTCTCTACAATGTCCTGGGCACTTTTTGCTGCAAGTTGGTCTTTTAGATTTCGGTAATTTTCGTATAGTCGAGGGTAAAATTGTTTCGAAATAAACTCCTCTAACAAACCGAGTTTTAAAAATTTTAATCGAATTATATCTTCCCCCTGTTTGTCACCTAATAAGTGAGTGATGCTTGTTTTCATCTGGGATTAATTTTGTAAAAAACTGATCATTTTAAAAGTTTAGTAAAATGTATATTCGAATCATACGGGTACGACTAACTCCATCAATTCTGTCTTGATTGATTTATGAAGGTGTCTAATTAATACATCCAAATCATTGCAGTAAACACTTGTATTTAAGAAACCAAATTCTTTAGAGTATCTATGGGGTAAATATCCACCTCCACAGACGCCAAGTAAATCGCAATGCTGACATTTTTCGCATAGAGATTCCGCGCCCAATTGACGAGATCTTACCCCAATGTGTGTTGCCACCTCATTAAAACTGTTCTGGCTAACATTGAAATTCAGTGTAGTTGCACCATTAAATGTGGACTTAAGGGAATCAACACCCTCAATATCTCCATTTGTCTCCACCACTACCAAATCTACAGCTCCGAGCCCCAATGATTCTACATCACTAGAGCCGCCACAGATCAGATTCATAATAGAATTAAAAATACGAACCTTAGTCTTGCTATTACTTTTCTTCCAGAAGTCAAAACTTTTAATCAACCAGTCGCCGTAAGGTGATTTATGTAAATTATTGCCCGTCTTTCCCATGGGTCTGCGGTCGTGATTGTCTAAAGGGAATAAGAAGTCGATTCCCCGAGGTTCAAAACTTAGTAGATATTTGGTTACTTCAACAGGGTCAGTGACCGGATTAATCACACAAAGTATGCCCGAGAACAGTTCTTTGTATTTTGAAGAATTTAAAAGTTTCAGTTTCGTTTCTAAATTTTTTGAACTAGGCCGGCCGGCATGATCTACCCTGGCGATATCATTAATATGTGGCGGGCCGTCAAGACTAACGCCAACCGTCATTCCACGGTCTAGCATTAAGTCACCTATTTTTTCATCAAACAGCAACAGATTAGATTGCATTCCGACAGATAATTTTATTCCTGAGCCACGAAAACTTTCTGCTATTATTGTTGTTAGTTCATCAATATGCTTTAAACCACCGAGCATTGGCTCCCCCCCATGAAAAATAATTGAAGCGTCATTTTTTTTGTGAAATTCGAGGTGCTCTCTAATCTTGCGTGCAGTAATCCATGCTGTTTCAGAAGACATAAACTTGGGTTGTCTTTTCCAATTGTCATCTTCTGAAAAATAAACATAACAATATGTACAAGCTAAGTTACATCTGCTAGCTATTTTCCATAGATAGGTGTGAAAAGGAATTATCTCTTGATTCATTTTTTAATGAAGGTTTTAATTAATCAGTAAGAGGTATTCCAACCGTTTCGGCTTAAAAGTTTTAAACCTAGACCCCTTCGATCTCGGTGAAGTAAATTAGCCGAAAAACGTCTGCAAGAGGAACAATAGAGACTTGTTTTCTAAACTTAATACATTTTAAATTCGGTCAGTACTGCACCTTGCTAACATCGTTATACCACAATATTAGCCCAACCAACTAATGCGAATCAAATGGGTTTGGCAATTATTTTCTTGGAACTGCCTTCTTAATTAAATCCTGCACAAATTCTGTTTCTAAGAATTTCGAAGAGTCGGTATTATGATTCTCGTGAGATCCATGATTCTGATGACCAGAAGCTGCGATTGAATCCGGATTTCTGACCATTTCTACCAGAGCATCTCTAACGCTACTGTTTTTAAGTGTCATTAGATCTTGCAAGGAAACCTTTGATAAATCAATTTGTTCAAAAACGCTTTTGGGATTTTTTTCATCTGCCATGATTGTAAAATTTTATTGGGTTTATATGTATTTAATGAACTCCATATTAAAGCAATTTGTTGTTTTTCGAAAATTCTTACTTCAAAAGAAACTTATCACTTCTAAAATAAGTTATATATAACTACATGGTATAAAGAATTGTATAGATGGTCCTATTTTGCGTATAAATGGCCACCTAGAATTAAAATAAGGTTGTTGCCATTTCATTTTAGTATTTATTTTCATAAAACTTCTAGAGCTTCTCGATATTCCTTTTCCGTATTATTTCTTCCTTAAGTTCTCAAATCAGTTTTATATAAAAAAGCGAATTGTCTCTATAATCATTTCAAAACGTTCAGATTGCCCCTCATAGAATAAATTACCTAGCATGGCTTCTTGAAGCTTTGGACTACTTATAATTTCCTGAAATCGTTTAGCCAAAAACGATTTTACTTTTGCATCTGAATTTACTAAAACCTCATGCTAATCTGTTCTATTGTCCAGCGTATAGGTAATATCCTCAAAGTCTTGACTATATCTAGGGTCAGAACCACGCCGGGTGGTAAATGCGGAAAATTTACTTGCCAAAAAATAGGATAGGGACATTATTTGTATGGAAATACCATCAATCAAAATAGTTTCTCGTTTCTCAAAACCATTTGTAAATCACGAATTTGCTGGCGCTCAACCTACAGCCTTAGTACTCATTACCTCTACTAAAAGATCATCTAGTTTGAAACGACAAATAAGGCCAAGGTCAGCAGATTGTGCAAATCCCTTATTCACCAGTTGTTCCCTAATTTCGTCTAGTTGAGGTATGGAAAGAATTTGTAGACTGATATCAGCCTAACATCGTCCGCAGCTGGGTTATTAATATAAAGACCGACGGTTGCCCCACCCACATAGACAACATCATTGTTAAGTTCGCCAAGAGCTAGGGCTACTTTTTTGATTACTTCTCTATTGATAAGGGTATTCATCATTTTATTCGCTTTTCGAGTTCTTCAATGGCCAGATTCCGTTCCCTTGCTCTGCCCAACCGTAAAGCATCGGTCAAAGCCAACAACTCATACAATTTTAAATCTTGTTGTACAGCTTTGGTAATGGAAGGGTATAACGGTACCACACTCTGACCCCTTACAGTTCCCTTAGCTGAAGGCCGGACATAAGTTTCTTCGCCTATAATTATCGTTTTTAAGGGAAGAGCGGAATGTGCCGTTAGGATACCTCTAACAATGGCTCCCGGGTGTACAGAAAAAACGTAGCGAATGCCATGTTTCAAGAATTCCATAAGTGCCAAACTAGATACCTTTTTAACTGAAGTATCCAATAATCGAGCAAATTTAGAACGAGTCAAAGACTTGCTTATTTCGGATTGACTAATTTGAAGTTCTTCCGCCACGGCTAATTGTTACCATGGCGCATCTGCATAAGAAATTGATTTGTTGCTGCATAATATTCCATATTCGAATATGGAATATTAGTAACTAAATAATTGAAATACAAAATTTTATGGAAATATATTCCCTATTCGAATAGGGAATAATTTATGAATAGAAATTCTTTGTCTGCTATAATCAATTTGCCCCCTGTTCAGTATAATAACCGATTAGCCTTAAAAAGATACCGACTGCAACTCCCTCCCCAATTCATGTATGGCCCTTTCAATGAGCTTTACCCGTTCTTCAGAAGCTGCAGCTTTACCAGTAACATACTGACGCATCAATGATTCATTGATTTTAGCTTTTTTACCGATTGCGGAAATCTTGACTTCCGGAATCAGATAAAAAAAGGCTTGTAAATCCATTTGATAATCCCAATTGGTAATTTTCTTTACGTCCTTTATCCAATCTTCTTTTTCTTCTTCAGCTACTTCAATATAATCGTCAAAAGCAGCTTTTAAGTTGTCTTTTAATTCCTCTAATGAATTTCCATAGGCAGTTACCACCCCTGGGATATTCTGTGTAGTACCCCAATACGTGCCATCTTCTGCCTTCTCAACAACTACTTTAACTACTTTTCTCTTACTCATTCCTTTTGTCATGATTTTCACTTAAAAGCGTTTGGACTATAAAAGCCCTGCTTGTATCAAAATACCATTCCCATTGGTATATACTTTTTCGGGTGCTGTATTTTTGCTAAACCTCTTTTCTCGGAAGCTTGAAATGGTGATGGCTTCCTTTGGTCCTTACAATGTACCAACCATCTTTTTTGACCATCTTGATCAGAGCACTCGATTTCATATAACGAAATTATAACAAAAATGTTATATGCAGAAAATCAACTTTTCTTTACATTCAGACATAGATATGTATAGAATTCCTCAATTTCCATGCGTAAGATAAATGAATAAACTCCGCCCATTGCCTTTCATTTCATTTCAGTCAAAGCGCATCGTTTAAAATAGTCTTGAACAGCATCCATTTTAAGAAATATAAAATGAATGAAGTTCGCTTTTTCTTTTCACCAGCAATAAAGCTATATTTTTTTCTGCCCTGTTTCATTTAAAAATCCTCCCATAACGCTCATCAAGCAAGGCGTTATACTTTTCTCTCATCTCCCTAGATAGAAAGGAACTGTTTATCCATTTTGCTGCTCCTTCCTTTTTGTCATAAAATCTAAGGAATACTCCTTGTATCTGTTTGTCTGTTAAACCCAGCCATTTTCCAAAGGTCTCAAAATGAACACGATTCAAATTCCTTTTTTTTCCTTGAAGGGTAAGTGCCAATTCTTCTTTATCATCCGGATTTACAATTGCCACATTAAGCAGGTCGTATGTGGGTGACAACAACCATCCTGAAACGGATCGTATCATGGAGAAATTTTTGAGGTGCATGTCGTTGTTCCCAGTGAGGAAACTGAACAATGTCAATTCAAAAAGGAATAGTTTATCCAATACGGTATTCTTTGAATGATCATGGATGGCCTTCCCTACTTTTTCCATGGAACTTTTATACTTATCAAAAGCTTCGGTTATTTGAAACATATCCAACATATGGATTTTTTCACCCTCTTCTGTTCTATCAATGCGTTTAGTGATGTAGGACAGTTCACCGGATTTCAATCGGATCAAACTTGAAGGTACGGTCTGTATTCCAAATGATTCGGCTATTCGCATGGTAACATGTTCGTTTTCTGGCATTTCAGGATAGTCAGGCGAGGGCGGTTTAAAGATATAGTTGCCGCCTAAAGCTCCTACAACCGTTAATCTAAAATTGCCTTCCTCCTTCATTTCATTGATCAAGGACATAGACAGCTTAGGTTGAACTCCTGGAACGGAAATACTTCGTTCCACTATGTTCTTTGCCAGTTCCGACATTTGATTCAACGAATAGTCCAACTTTGGAGTTTCCTTGGTCCCGAAGAATGAGAAACTACACGCATCATGAAAATCGGCTTTTCCGTCCAAATCGGTGTAACAATATAAACACCTATGCTTCATTATCATTTTCTAAGTGTTGAACACTTACCGCCCCTATACAATTTTGGCAACAGGCCAATAATAGCCCCATGCGGTCATTGGGGTTTAATTTCCAATTTTTGGTGGCAATATCCAACAACCAACCTTCAGGAATCAGCCCCTCAAAAAAAGGAAAAAGCCTATTATCGGTATAGGGTAAGGAACGGACGGGCATAGAAAAAGTGATAAACTGCTGGGGATAGTTGGCAACATATTCGGCATTATACTGGAATAGGTATTCGCCATCGTCGGTTTCTGTAAGTTGTCCGGCAATCAGTTTATCATAATATATTTTGGCTTGTCTCATTGCTCATTTTCTTTTTTGATGGGTACAGCTGCTAGCGTATGCCCGAACATGCTCAATACAAGGTTCACCTTGTCCATATTCAAGTTTGTTTTTCCCTGCTCTATCTTTCTGATAACGGTCAAGGCCACTCCGGTTCTTTCGGCAAATTCTTTTTGGGTGAGATTTACCTCCTTTCTACGGTTTTTTACAAATTCGGATAGTTCTTTCATTATATGCTATTGAATATAATTTAAAACAAATATAGTAAATTATATGTATTTGCATATATTTATTATTCAAACCGAATATTTATATGCTTTTAAATATAATAATTTTCTGCTGGAATTGGCTTTACTTCTCTTGTCGATTCCGGTCCGCATCCCTTTTTCGATAACAAAAAAACTGATTTGTTCTTAGACGGATTGCATAATCAGGCTCCCTTCGTCCGCGCTCAGGGCAGGCTCCACTCGCTCTTTTTATAAATCCTTACTAAGCCCAAATCAGTTGAGATGTACGGTATCGAAAAAGGGAAGCGTGACAGCCTATGGGCGACCGAAGGAAAAACACAAGATTTGTGCTTCGAGTGGGGGGCGAGACGTTGCGGCTGCTTCGATTGGCCGGATGTTGAATTTAAATGCACAAATCAATAGCTTTTGCTGTCGATTAGTCCGAAATGTTTTATCGAAATAGGAAAACGAAAGATTTGAAAATGAATTGACTTAAATTTTAAAGAAACATATAACAACTAAGAAACCAACTCATAATCCTTAATCAAGACATCTGCAGGGATTTTTAGATGCTCGGTTAGTTTTCGAATGTGTGCAATACTCAATTTTCTTTTTTTATTAAGTATCTCGGAAGCCCTACTTCGGCTGCTTAAAATTTTGCCCAAATCATTATCATCCAATCCCATTTGTTCCATCATAAAACGAATAGCTTCAATAGGATCGGGTGAATCTATTGGATAATGTTCATCTTCATATTTTTCCAATACAAGAGCCAATAAATCAAGTTCTTCACCTTCGGGCGTACCTTCTTCGGCATGAAAAATCTCATTCATCCTGTCAAGGTATGCTTTGTATTGTTTTTCGTTCTTAATGATGGAAATTTCCATTTCTTTCTGTATTACAATTTCTTAACGTCTATTTTATCGTATTCTTTATGAGTGCCTACAAATAAAACAAACACAAGGTGTTTGCTATAGTTAAACTTGGCAATCAGTCGGTAATGATTACCACAGATATGAAAAACTATTTTTCCGTCACTCACTATATCTGCCGAACCAAAAAGGGACTTTATTTCATTTGGGTTCTTAAACTCGGTTTTTTGGAAAGTTTGATGCCATGATTTTAACTGCTGTTCTGAATCAGGGTGCTTTTTCCAAAAATCTCTTAAGGTTTCCTTAGAATAAATTCTCACACAACAAATATACTGTATTTCCCAAAATAGGAAAAATAAAATATGTTAAAATTTCCCGTTTTGGGAAAACTTGATATTAAGGTGGATAGAGTAATTCACAACTCCGCCCATTGCCCTCCATTACATTTTGGTCAAAGCGCATCGTTATAAAGGTCTTGGACACAACCCATTTTCTGAAAAAAGAAAACGGGTTAAGTCCGCTTTGGTTTTTAGTATTTTTCTTTCTTTTCACTAGCAAGAAAATTTCCAACTCCTTTCTGATCAAATGTTGGGGTTTACCCGGCAAAGCAATATTCATTGTGTTCAATTCTTCTGGTTTGGAATATCAAAAAAGAAAAAACGCTCTGGATCGAACAAGTAATTAGAATTTATTGTTTTTTGCTGGCATTTGAACTTAGGCCAGGGCGCGGAACGTTTACATTTTCTAGCGAGCTTTTGCGAGCGAAAAATGTAAAGCAAGAGGGTAACGGGCGATTCCCCCGTTACGATTTTTAATTATCTGAAATTCAGATAATTAAATTAAATATGACATTTTGGGCTTAGTAATTTTTACGCTAAAAACGCTGTGAGGTCAATAAAAATGGCAAATTTTTCACTGAAAAATGAGATTTAAATTTTAAGTGATACCCATTAGGGCAATTTAAGGCCTTGCGATTTGCTCATAAGTTTCAATATAATTTGGAGCAATTTGCCATAGCATTTGCGCCCTATTTCGATTTTATTTATCCGCCTTTGGCGGGCTGACGCTTATCTGCCTGAACACTATAAATCGAAACACCCCGAGCCGGGAACCGGTGAAGGGGCTGCGCTGGTAAGTTCACGTGAAACGTGATAAATATGGTGGATTTGGGATTGGGCTGTGAAACACTTTGTTAGATTTTTCCTGCAATCAAAAAATAGCCTTATTTTAGAAAATTAAACCTCACCGAACCTTTAATGGCATTATTTCAAGCTTCCGTACTTAAAAATTACCTCAAGCAACAGGATAAAGAACAGGTAAGCAAAGCCTATAACAAGTACATTAAATATTTCTTAAATACCACCATACAGGAAAATATTCGAAACTCCAAGGAAGAAACTTACCAAAAAAGATGAATATGAATGGTTAGAACTTTTTGAAGGAAACAAGAAAAAAGCCCAAGAACTTCAGAATCAGATTGACCAAACCGAGGCAGCAATTGACCAAATGGTGTATGAATTGTACGGGTTGACTGAAGAGGAGATTGAGATTGTTGAGAATAGTTGAAATTTAAACTTATATGTGAAATAAAATGACCGACTTAAGAAATGATATACCCGATTTTCAATCGATAATGCTGCCAATGTTGCGATTGCTCGGTGATGGACAACAAAATTCTCTAAACGAAGTAATGCAAAAACTTTCAAACCATTTTAATTTGACCGATGAGCCTCTTAAAATAAAAGTACCTAGTGGCCAAATGGGTTTATTCCGAAATAGGGTAGGGTGGACCCGAAGTTATCTAAAAAAAGCGGGACTAATAGCCTACCCGGAAAGAGGTGTTTACAAAATTACGGATGAGGGTTTAGCATTTCTTGCAGGAAACCCAACCAAACTGAGAATGAAACAATTGGAAGATTTTCCTAAATATGTAGAGTGGCGTAGGACATTTGCCAGTAATAAGTCTATTGCATCGAATGATGATGACCAAAACAACCAAACACCCGACGAAATATTAGATAACACGGTAGCTGAAATTAACAATGAGTTGGCCACGGAGTTATTGGATAAACTGAAAGAAAACTCTTTTAGCTATTTTGAAAAATTTGTTATAGAACTTTTACAAAAAATGGGCTATGGTGATTTTAGAGAGGAAGGCGGAACACATTCAGGTCAAGTGGGCGATGACGGTATCTATGGTATTATAAGTCAAGATAGACTCGGCTTAGAGAATGTTTACATACAAGCGAAACGCTTTACATCTGGTAGTGTGGGTTCCCCAGACATCCGAAACTTTATTGGATCATTGGCATTGCAGGGCGTAACTAAGGGAGTGTTTCTAACAACTAGCCGTTTTTCCGATAGCGCACTGCGAACTGCGAATGACAGCAAACAGCAAAAAATAATACTCATTGATGGCAAAGAACTCACCGAATTGGCAATCGAATTTAACTTGGGGGTTCAGGTTGCCAAAACCATAGAGATAAAGAAGATAGATTTGGATTATTTTGAGGAGTAAATTAAAGGGTTTTGTAATCTTATATACTTTTTTGATTCGCTGTCATTTTTCATAAACTTCAATTTTTAATATTTTAGATTGGGAATACTTACTACTTGCATAAATACTAGTATTACAAAATAGATTTTTTAACTTTTAGCAACTAAACTCAATAGATTTTATAAACTTGCGTTATTAATTTTATAGTAATATTAGTATGTCCTTAGGGATTAACTTCGTAGATTTAAAAAGAATTTCATCTTGTAAAACTGTTATTATTTATATAGTTTACCTAACACAAATCGATTTAACAGTAACTAGGGCTTCAATTTTATATAAATGAGGTTGCCTGAAAAAATAAAGCCAGATAGACTAAAGGATGCAATTGTTGAAATTGGATACAATTGTTCTCTACCCGTCGAAATTCTAATTGGTTCGATATATCAATCGGTAGATGATTCTTATACTTATTCCAATAGACCATTTGAAGATGATAATAGTGATTTAGAATTTGATCCTACTGTAATTGTTCCCCTATTTTACAATGATAAAATAAAGCTATTACTTCTGCCGAATAGGATGGTTTTTAACATATTAGAGAATTATATAGGGTGGAATGACTATAAAACGGAAATTCAAAAACTACTTGGACAGATACTTGAGAAAAATTCTTCTATTTTAGAATTTACTAGGGCTAGCGTAAGATATATAAGTGAATATAGAGGCTTAAATCTAATAGGGAACTTCAAATTCACATTTACCTATGGGCTTCCAAATATTAAATCCGATGTTTTTACTTTCCGTTCTGAATTTGTTCAAGATGGTTTAAAAATTTTTTTGAACCTTAGGAATCAGATAAAAGTTTTGGACGATCAAGATAGAATACTTAAACCACTATCTACAGTTGATATAGATGTTTTAAACGATGATTTAAGTTGTAACACTTTAAGTGAAATAATCTCAGGAGTGGAAAAAGCACACCACAAACAAAAGGAAATTTTTTTTTCAATAATTGATGAAAACTTCTTGAAAGCTTTAAAACCAGAGTATAATGCCAGCAGTTCTGAATAAAAACGTTTATCCAATTACTCGAAAAGATGGATATTTAATGTCCAAAAAAGAAAATCAACACTATTCTTTTGCAATAGACGGTTTTACCCATTCAACAATGGCTCGTGCGAGTTTTAACCCCATAAGGCCTAGTGTACATGGTAGCATGTATCTACACCACACTAAAAACTACGTTGTACTTCTCAATCAATTCAAGCAAAGCTGTGAAAATGATTCTAACTATAATTATTTAGAACTAGAAGAGACATTTAAAGAGGTGGCTTTGGGTTTGTCCGAATTATCTTTAGATGAATTATCTTTTTCTCTTACCTATGAGAATAGCGCATTTTTTGTAATCAGAAAAGAAAACAAAGAGTACCACTTGAACTATTTTTTTGATTATAATCCTGGTGATCATGAAGATGATCAGGTCGTGTTAGTTGGTTATGAAAGTGGTATCAAACAACCTAGTAGGTCTGGTAGTTTTAATTCAATATTAAAATATTTAAAGTTAATCTTCAATAACGAATCTTCGCCCATTAAATTTTTTATTTTTGAAAATTTTAGAATGGCTAAAACGGATATTCAACCGGCGTTCCGCAAGCATCAGGTATCCCGTTCATATTTTGCCATCTGGAGACAAAAAAACTATCGATTGTAATATATCCGAATGCATTATATTCAGAAACTTCATAGAGGAAGAAGGTAAGCCTATTATCGATTACAATACTAATTCTATAAATCAAGCCTATCTCGTAAGTCCAAGTGCTAGACTCGTTGATTTTTCAACAAATTTATATGGTATTTTCACCTTAGATGATGGATTAATTGAGATAATTGGCGAAAGACTTGAGTATTATCATCAATATTGTGAACCTACTGAAACAGTTATTGTGCCGCTATTTAATCAAGATTTTCAAAGAATAGAGAACAGGAAATTCTGGTATATAAAAGTCGGTGTATTAGAAGAGCTTGAAGTAGTTTATCCTGGGGCTAAAAATTCAACTCAATTTGTTGCGGAATGTAAAATATGCCACACGCCAATGCGATGGAATTTTTGGCATTTTTCTATAAGATGGCTTATCAGACCAGATGAAGAAAAAGACTTTTGGCTCAATGAAATTCCCTCAAACCAGCAGAAGAAATATATTAAAAAGATTGTAACTGAATTAAGGTCCGTGTTGACATTTAATGCGAAATTAGAATTACATAATGAATTTGAGACAATTCCCGACTCCGAATATTTAACAACCGCATAATTCTTTCCTTAATGGGATATTTATTTTTTTATAGATTAGTCAAGTATAAAAAAATTGTAATCTAGTATGCTTAAGAAAATTGGAAAAATCGCAAGATATTCTAGAAGAATCAATCTAATTTGCTGTTTTGATTTTCCATCCCCTCCAACTTCCCATACAAAACCCCCATATCCTCACTCACCTTCTTATTCACGATTTTCGCATAATGTTGAGTAGTCCGCAAATTTTTATGCCCAAGCATCTTACTAACGGTTTCCATGGGTACACTATTGGTTACTGTGGTTGCGAACGTATGCCCTGCCAAGTGGGTCGTGAGTGTCTTTGAGGTACGAGTTGTACTTCCGGCTGTTGGGTTGAATTTAACTCTCAATCATCATAGCTTATCCGGTCTCGAATACCGCCGTTTTCTCGGTGAATAATGACATCGGCCTTGTATTTCCGGGCTAAACTTTTGGCCTTGTTGATGGCCGTGCTCTGTTTGCGATGTTTGCTGGTTATACGCTCGTTGCCTTCGCGACGTACTGCCCAACCTTCTTCATAGGGCACCACATGTTGGTGCCATGTTCGGCCTCGTTTGCTTCCTTGCGAGCTGTTGAAAAAAACTTCTAACAGGTCTACGAGGGTTCGTAACCAAGATTTGCCAGTTGACATATTCGATTTTTAGTCGTTTCGAAGATACCATTTTTCCCTGTTCTCCCTTTGATGAAAAAGAGGCAGCGCAGCGCATGGAAAAGGTATAGGGCATATTTTTTGGTGAAGGAGTGAGTTGGCGCGTTGGCGTGAAACGACTTGGGCAAACGAAAAAACCACCAGAAGGTAGTTTTTTGTGGAGCGGTCGGGCTTAACTTCGTTGCTTTTATTGCGAATATCTTACGGAGTATTCTTTCAAGATCGCTATATCCCGAGGCTCATTCGTATTTAAAATCTTCGCATATACCAGGTAGTTCCTGAGTTTTTGTGACAATAGGCGCACAACATTTTCAAAACAGTCCAAACCAAATAGCGTAAAGGCAAGTAAGATTGTTAAAGCACTATATCTTTAGAGCATTTTAATAGCGCCAGAATAATGCAAACCCAAAACATAAACCTGAGCCTTCCTATAAAAATTCCCTATCCCGTCTTGCGACAGTTGCTGGAAACCAGGCTTATCGGTATGGAAATCGGTACGAGTGAGCGAAAAAGGGGCCGAATTTTACGCTTGGGCCTACAGCCGAGCCCATCGCCAGAATATGATATGGTCTTAGGGCTGCGCATCGGCCTTTCGCGTAAAGTGTTGTGGGCCAAAGAAGTGCCCCTCTATGTTCACGCTTCCCTTAACTTCGACCCCGAATCGGGCCGACTATCGGTAGGCACCTATAAAATCGATTCTGAAAGTAAGAATTTTGTATTGGACAAAGCCCTGGAATTTTTGGCAAATCGCATGTACTACCGAAAAGTGCTCGACAAGGCTTCAGTCAATTTGAACGAATTAATAGCCTCAAAAATGGCTGTATAGAATGAAAAGTTACAATCGGGCATTCCCTCTTCACTGGGAATGGTTTTCAACGGAAATATGGAAAATATAGCGATAACCAGAATCGACCCGGGTCCGGAACATATGGTTATATACGCCCATTTTGAGGGTGTGGCGGAAGTGACCCTGCAGAATCTCCCCGATATGGACTTTACATGGTGATTTTTATTGCCGACGGCCTGTCTTTTTTGTGGAACTCATCCCGGCCAACTTCTCCTTCAACACCTTCATGTCCTCCTCCACCTTCGAATCGATTATTTTGGCATAATGCAGGTTAGTCCGATTTGTAGTATGGCGGTCGGGGTGCGTGGTGAGGTTGTTGTAGATGTTGCAATGGTCGGCAATTTCCTTTAGGTAAGAGTTGGACTTCTGGTTGCTAAGTTGAACCCAAGTTAGCTGTTTACAAAAAATTCAATTTTAGCTACAATCATTTCAAAACGTTTTGATTGTCCTTCATAAAAAAGAAATCCCCTCATGGCTTCCTGCAATTTCGGGCTCTCAAGAATATCCTGAAAACAGGATTTTAGGAAGTTTTTTACTTCAGCGGACGAACCGGCTAAAATCGTATGCCAATCGGTTCGATTGTCCAATATATAGGTTATATCCTCTAAATCTTTACTTAATCTGGGGTCATTACCTCCTCTATCTCCAAATGCTGAGAATTTGCTGGCCAAGAAATAGGGGAGTGGCATGATTTGGATTTTATGGTCATCAACCAACGCCATTTCCCTTTTTTCGAACCCATCAGCAAACCATGGATTTGCAGGGGCCCAACCGATCGCCTTGGTACTCATCACATCGACCAGTATATTTTCTAATTTAAAACGACAAATCACACCAAGGTCGGCGGATTGTGAAAACCCTTTTCCAATTAATTGCTGCCTTATTTCTTCTAATTGCGGAATCGAAAGAATTTGCAAACTGATATCAATATCTTTTGTGGACCTGACATCGTCCGCTGCCGGATCATTGATATAAAGACTTACTGTTGCACCTCCTACATAGATTACATCGTCATTTAGGTCGTTCAGGGCCGAAGCCACTTTTATTATAATTTCTTTGTTTATTAGCGTATTCTTCATTGCAAACGCTTTTCCAACTCTTCGATAGCTATATTCCGTTCCCGTACTCGTCCTACCCGCAATGCGTCGGCCAATGCCAACAATTCATGCAGTTTTGGGTCTTCCAAACAGGCTTTTGGGACATTGGGATGTAAGGGTTCGATGGCAAATCCTCGAGTTGAACCATGGGCATAGGGCCAAACATAATCTTCCTTGCTTTGTATGATTGTATTCAATGGAGGGGCACTATGAGAGGTAGGAACCCCGCGAACCATTGACGAAGGTTGTTCAGGATAAACATAACGTAGACCGTGGGTCAAAAAATCAAATAAGGCAATCTTAAAAACTTGTTTCTTATCGTCGGAAAGAAGACCGGCGATTTTACTTCGGTTTAGCGACTCGCTGACTTCGCTTTGACTAATATGCAACTCATGGGCAAGGTCTTTATTATACCATGGCCGTTCTTCTTTGGTTAAAATTTTGAGTAATATGACAACATCATGTGGCCGCATCCCACTGTGCTTTTTCATCTCTATAAATTTTCAATTCGCGAATCGCGATATGCGAATTTATGAAAAATAGTCCTAATTATCTTAGTGAGATAGCTTTTTTCCCTTCCATCCCCGCCAACTTCTCCCTCGAAATTGCCATATCCTCCTCCACCTTAGAATCGATTATTTTGGCATAGTGCTGCGTAGTCCGTAAATTTTTATGCCCTAACATTTTCCCCACCGTTTCAATAGGTACACCATTGGTCAAAGTAACCGTTGTGGCAAAGGTATGGCGGGCTAGGTGGGTGGTGAGGTTCTTTTTGATATTGAAGTCATCTGGACTTTTTTGACCAATAATGAAGGGTTGCGGATATTTGTGTTGCGAAACATAAATAAAAACCACAACCCCATGTACGAAGTACTGAGCAAAGATATGATAGAATCGGAGATAATCCCATACCTGCCCACGGCAAAACGGGGTTTCAAGACCAAGAGCGACCTTATAGAGGTGGTCAACTGCATCCTCTACAAGCTGAAGACGGGGATCCAATGGCACATGCTGCCCGTCGACGCACTGTTCACCGGTCGCGTGCTGCACTACAAGACCGGGTTCTGGCATTACCGGAAATGGTGCAAAAAAGGGGCCTGGAAGGATTGCTGGGTAAAGTTGCTGTCAAGGCACAGGGCGAAGATCGACCTCTCCAGTGGGAATTTCGACGGCAGCCATACAACGGCGATAAGGGGCGGCGAAGCGGTGGCCTACCAGGGAAGGAAGAAGCGCAAGACCACCAACGCCCTCTATTTTACCGACAGGCAGGGGCTTCCCCTGGCCATGTCCGAACCAGTAGCGGGCAACCACAACGACCTTTACGATATAGAGGTACATGCCGAAGAGGTGTTCGGTACCCTTGAAGAGGCCGGGATACCCACCGACGGACTGTTCGTGAACGGGGACGGGGGATTCGATTCGGAGGGCTTCCGATCGGCCTGCCATAAGAAGGGAGTGATCCCCAACGTTCCGTACAACAGGAGAAAGGGAGAGGTAGACAGGGACGAACCCTTCGACGAACAGCTTTACGGGGAACGATATTCCGTAGAAAGAACGTTCGCATGGATGGACTGTTTCAGGTCGATACTGAACAGGTTCGATACCACCGTATCGAGCTGGAAGGGCTTCAATTTACTGGCCTTCATGGTAATGGCCCTAAAAAAATTCAACAAAAACGAAAAGTCCAGATGACTTCATTACAACGGTCGGCAATTTTCTTAAGGTAAGCGTTCGACTTTTGATTGCTTAGCACAGGGATCACACAATTCGTATTCACCACTTTGGGATGGTCTTTGTATTTTTCTAAGATAGCAAGGGTGGTCGGGAGTAGGGGAATACTGAATTTTGCATTGGTTTTGATTCGTTTCGCTTCGATCCTAAGACTCCATAAACGCTCATCCAAAGACCTAGCTATAGTTATTCATATCCAGAGCAACCATAATTATCATCTAAAAGGCGTCAGGGCACTCCAGGCTTGATTTAAGAGATCTTGGATATGCTATAATATTTTAATATCGGGGCGTAAGAAGCAAAGCCTTGACAGGATTTTAGGATGCAAGCCCGAAACTGTTGAAAGAGAACGGGATATTCAACTGCCAGGCCTAAGTGCTTATTGCGTCACCTGGCATTCATCACCCCCATAATAAAGAAGATGGTTATAGACAGGATCAAACAACTGATAGCGGCCAGAAGGTTGTCGCCGGTAAACTCCTTTTGAAGTGCAGTTTTTATAGCTTTCATAAGTGTTACTTTGCTACAAAAGTGCGACTCAATTCATTCCTGAGGAAAATTTATCGTCCTGAGGCCCTTCTTGTCGCTAAGTGGCCTTTTGAATTCTGTTTATCGAATTTTCAACCAATACACCTAAAAACTTCATTAAAACCCGTCATTGCGAGTCCCGCCGTAGGCGGGACGAAGCAATCCCGTAAAGTTGGTTATGAGATAGAGTGGGACGAAGCAATCCCGTAAAGTTGCTTATGAGCGAGCTGGCGCGTTGGCTTCGATTCGCCCGGCGGAACGAAAAAAGCCACCCGAAGGTGGCCTTTTTGAGTGGAGCCGGAGGGATTCGAACCCTCGTCCAAACAAGCAATTACAATGCCTTCTACATGCTTAGTCTTCATTTGATTTTCGATGCACAACCGACTGAAAACCGCCTATTCCGCACTTAGCTTCTTAAGATTTTGGTGACCCTGCCGAAGCTACAAGGCCCTTATGTCGACTTTTTTGGTGCCCCTGAATGGATCGCCGTCAACAAGGGCTATCCAGGGACATCTCGCTTCTCCGCCTAGCGGAGACGAGGCATTATCCTACTGTAATTCGGATTATGCGGCAAGAGCGTAGTTATTATCGCCAATTAAAAGTGTGAAATATGAGATTAACGAGCTGTATCCCAGCGCTCGGCATGCTTACATTGCCATTGGTCTCGCTGTCAAAACCAGTCGGCCCCTTCAATGAGATGGAAAAACTTGTTTTTCGTGAACGAATTGAACCCTGAGCTTAGTCGAAAGGTCTGTTCAATTTGACCTTGAATATAGTTGAACGGCCTGTTTTATTATGTCCCTAAGTATTTAGCCTTCGCTCAATACAAACTTCTCCGTAAAGTCCGCTCACTTTAATTCAATTTTTCTTTTTCAAATCCGCTGTAGGCGGAAAAGAATGTTTTCCCATCTTTTTTTTCAAAGAACATCGGTCCTGAGCTTCCAACTTCTGTTGACAAGCGAAGGATCTCGTCTCTTTTAGTTCGTTTTCAAAGAACATCAGATCGTTCCCGCCGGTTGGCGGGCCGGGCTATCCGCTGTATCTTTTTTATTGTTCCTGTGCGCCGCGCTGAGCGCAGTCCAGGCACTGTAAAAGAGCAATAAAAAAGGATGCCGCTGCTATCCCTAACGCACCATTTTATTCAAAAGGATAGCAAAGGTACACAATTTTGGCCGCAATCGGCCCCACTCCGAATGCGCGCTGCAAAAGTTTGCGTACCCTTGCATTTCCACTTATTTTTATGCAAAATGTATACCAAACTCGGTCTATGAAATTCGGAATTATAAGAGAACGCAAAACCCCGCCAGACAGGCGGGCGGTACTGTCCCCCCAGGCCTGTCAAAAAGTCCTGGAAACGTATGAGAATGCCGAAATCAGTGTAGAACCTTCCCCCATCCGGGTGTTTACGGATGAAGAGTACCTGCAGGCGGGGATAAAAGTCGCCCCGGAAATGACGCTGTGCGATGTGCTCCTTGGCGTAAAGGAAGTGCCTGTTGAACATTTAATCCCCGATAAAAAATACTTTTTCTTCTCGCATACCATCAAAAAACAACCCTATAACCGCAAACTTCTTCAGGCCATCCTGGAGAAAAATATTGAACTCTATGACCATGAGGTGATCACCGATCAAAAAGGGATCCGCCTGGTGGCTTTCGGGCGGTACGCGGGGATCGTAGGGGCCTACAATGGCTTCAGGGCTTATGGTCTGAAATTTGAGCTGTATCAACTTCCGAAAGCCAGTGAGCTGGCAGATAAAGAAGCGCTCATCAGTGAACTGAAAACCCTGAAACTGCCCATCATCAAGATCCTGCTCACCGGAAAAGGAAGGGTAGGGAACGGTGCCAAGGAAATGCTCGATGGCATGGGACTTAAGGAGGTCGGTGTAACCGCATTCCTCAATGACACCTTTGAAGAAGCGGTCTATTGCCAGATCGATGTGGACGAATACAACCTGCGGAAGGATGGCACAAAAGGGGATATGCAAGACTTTTTTGACCATCCGGAGGAATACAAATCCAACTTTATGCGATTTGCCCGAGTAACCGATCTTTATCTCGCCGGGCATTTTTATGGGATCGGAGCTCCTTATCTATTTACCAGGGAAGATGCAAAACAACCCGATTTCAAAATTAAGGTAGTAGCCGACATCAGTTGTGATGTGGATGGTCCGGTAGCGTCTACGCTGAGAGCATCTACCATTGCAGATCCCATCTATGGGTACGATCCCCGATCAGAATCCGAAGTGGATTACAAAGATCCCGGTGCCATTGCCGTCATGGCCGTGAATAACCTCCCCGCAGAGCTCCCAAGGGATGCAAGCCGTGGCTTTGGATTTACCTTTGTCGAAAGCGTAATTCCCGCCTTCTTCAATGAGGACAGGGATGGCGTGCTTCACCGCGCCCGAATGACCCAAAACGGCAGGCTTACCGAAGGTTACGCCTACCTGCAGGATTATGTGGACGGCGCCTAAACTTCATTGCGAGACCGCCTGCCGGCGGTCGAAGCAACTAAAACCAACCCTCAGACAGGTCCTTCCATTGTGGATTGAACTTATTCACAAGGATATCCTTACGTCTTCTGCTACCGGCCTTAAGCTGTTTTTCCCGGGCGATGGCAGCAACAATTTGGTCGTAAGGTTCGTAGTACACCAGTTTGTTACAATTGTACCTGCCGGTGAAGCTCCCTCGGAATGCCCTGTTCTTATGCAGCCATACCCTGCTGCGCAGGTGCGTTGTAACCCCAACATAAACAACACTGTTACTCCTGTTGGCCATAATGTAAGTGTAACTGTTACCCCTGCCAAATTCCATCGTTGAAGCTGCTTATATTCGGCGAAAAGATAAGCGCAGAGGCTGCAAAACGATTGCGGTTTTTAATCAATAGAATTCCTCGAGGCTCTGCCTCGGGGTAGCGTGCTGATATGTATTTTTGTGATTATGAGTGATCATATTCACAAGCGCCATAACAAGAGCTTGTTGCTCTATCATTTTGTTTGTCCCATCAAATATAG
>JBGTNL010000070.1:0-14438 GCA_041743085.1 Flavobacteriaceae bacterium | reverse complement strand
AAGCGTCATCGGCGGGGTGCCGCAGCCATCCAACATATTTGCCGGACTCGCCCCGGGAACATACACCGCCATAGTCTCCGATACCGCAGGATCAGGATGCGATGCCCAGGCGCCCGTAACACTCGAAATGCCCACACCGGTAACTTTTGATCCACATACAGTGGTTGATGTTTCCTGTAACGGCCTTAGTGACGGAAGCATCATGGTGAGTCTTACTCCAAGTTCAACAGGTGTTAATGACAACCCTGCCTATACTTATAACCTTTACGACGCGGGCGTCCTGATAGCCGGCCCACAAGCCAGTCCTTTATTTACCGGCCTGCCTGCGGCTTCCTATGAAGCAGAAGCAATTTCAGCGAGAGGATGTTCATTGAGAGAAGTAGTTATAGTAAATGAACCTCTGATACTCGCGGCTTCTGCATCAGCTACAAGCTTTGCATGCAACCCCGATAATTCGGTAGCCCGGGCAGTTATTACGGCCACCGGTTCCGATGGTAACGCGCCATACACCTACAGCATCGACGGGGCCAACTTCTTTACATCGAACACCTTTAACATCAACGACTCGGGGGCCGTACAATACATTACCGTTACAGTAAGGGATGATAACGGGTGTACCACCACTGATACGGTTGTAATTAATCCATTAAATGTACTTACTGCAGCGCTAAGCCAAACCACTGCCATTTCGTGTATCAATCCGGAAGAAGTGTTGATCACGGTAACAGATGACGGAAACCCGGCCAATGTGTATACCTACGAATTATTGCCTGTTGGTAACCCTAATGGCTCCTTAACGGGAACACCAACCAATACTACGGCAACCTTTAACCTGACCGAGGTAGGCAGTTATACCTTCAGGATAACCGATACTACAACGGGCTGTTATGTGGATACCGTTCCATACAATATTGCGCCCTATGACCTTATTGATGTGGTAGCAACCGCAACCATGCCGGTAATATGCTTTGGAGATGCTACAGGGGCGCTGGAAATTGATGTAGCCGGGTATTCCGGAACCTATTCCTATGAAGTGTTTGCTGCAACAGGAGCGACTACCGGAATTACGGGATCAGCTAACACAACTGCCAATCCTTTGACCATAGGAGGTTTGTCTGGCGGAAACTATTTTGTGCGGGTAACGGAAACTGCTGCGCCGGAATGCGTGGAAGATTCCAATGTCATTACCATTTTATCTCCAGATATGCCTTTGGTCGCAACGGTTAGCGAAGTTGCCAACGTTACCTGTACCAATGATCAGGGTGAAATATTTGTTGATCCAAGTGGCGGATATGCACCATATGATATTGTTTTGACCAATACCACGACCGGCCAGGTTTACAATGCAACGAATGTGATTAGCCGGGTGTTTACCGGGCTGTCTGCCGGAAACTATACGGTGGAGATCACTGATACCAACGGATGTATCCTCAATGATACAGAGGTTCTGGTACAACCAACACCCATTACAGCGGATATCACCGCAACCCCGACGACCCTGGTATGTTATGGCGATACCAACGCCACAATTACGGCAATTAACGTGATCGGTGGTCAGGGTATATATCAATATCAATTGAATTATTACGACCCCGCAGGTGCTGCCATTAATTTTACAAGTGGCGGTCAAATAAGCCCCGTATTTAACAATCTCGGAGCGGGAGTATACAGTATTACCGTTTCTGACGGATGGAACTGTGATGTGGAAACCGTACAGGTAACGATTGTTGAGCCTACGGACGTAATGAGTTCCCTAATTCAGCTTACGCCGCTTTCATGTACTAATCCTGCGGAAATAGAGCTAACGGCAAGCGGCGGAACAGCTCCGTATGAATGGAGTACGGATAATGTGGTTTTCGCTCCAATGTCCGGGGGAAATACGCATGTCTATACCGTGACCGATGGAATTTATCAGTATTATGTAAGAGATTCCTTTGGATGCGAAGCTTCTATTTCCAATCGGGTGAGTGTAGATGCCATCGTTCCGTTATCCATCGCAATTGATGATAGCGCAGCAATCATCAACTGTACCGGGGAGGCAACAGCAATTCTGATTGCAGATGCCTTTGGAGGACTAGGGAATTATTCCTACGAATTATTCACGGATGCAGCCCTGATAAATCCAATAGCCGGCCCACAGCCCGGTGGGGAATTCAATAACCTTGCCGCCGGAAGCTACTATATAAGGGTTACCAGCCTGGATTGTGTTGAAGTTACCCCTGAAATTATTATTGAAGAGCCGATCCCCCTTCAGGTAGACCGGGAAGAATTTACGGACGTTACATGTTCAGGGGACAATGACGGCACAATAACCGTTGATGTTTCGGGTGGAACCGGTACCATATTATACGCCATAACTCCAAACCTTAATAAATTCGACACGGTCAATGCTTTTACGGAACTTGAAGCCGGGGTCTACGATGTAATCGCTCAGGATGAGAACGGCTGTTTTATCACTTTCCAGTTTACCATTTCCGAACCAACGCCTGTGGATGTGACTTTTACTGCATTGCCGGAAGTGTGTGCCGGAAGTGCGGACGGATCTATAGATCTTGTGATCTCGGGCGGTACCGCACCTTATTCCACGGCCTTTAATTCCAATGCGGATGCTGACCTTGTGCCCGGTCAAACTTCTTTTGTTGATCTTGCCGCCGGCACTTACGCCATTTTCGTAAGAGATGCCCAGGGCTGTGAGACAAATGTTATTGTTGAAATTGAACCCGGTGTTAATCTAAATGCAACGGTGGAGCCTGTTTATGAATGTACCGGAGATACCCCGGAAAACTATGTAAATATTATCCTGGAGGACCAATCAGTTATAGGCGATGTACTTTATGCTCTGGATTCCACGGATCCGGCAGATATGCAGTTAAATCCTGACTTTAGAAATATTGCTCCCGGAACCCATTACATTGCTATTTCTCATGCCAATGGTTGCGTACAACAGACGGAAGATTTTGTGATTGAGAGTTTTGAGCCTTTAACATTAACCCTGGAACAAAACAACATCAATGAAATAACCGCTATTGCAGCTGGTGGCTTGGCTCCGTATACGTTCTATTTTGATGATGATAACAACGGTAGTGATCCTATCTACTATATAAGAAGAACCGATACCTATACGGTAAGGGTTGTTGATGCCAATGGCTGCGAAGCCTCGGCCCAGATATTCATGGAGTTCATAGACATAGAAATCCCCAATTTCTTTACCCCGGACGGGGATGGCATGAACGACACATGGAAGCCCAGAAATATTCGGCAATTTGCACAAATACTAATCAAAATATTTGACCGTTATGGTAGAGAGGTAGCTCGTGTGGCCGTGGATGAAAGCGGTTGGGATGGCACCTACAAAGGCTCCGAAGTACCAACAGGGGATTACTGGTATATTATAAAACTCCAGGGAGCGAGTGATGACAGAGAATTTGTAGGGCATTTTACCCTATACAGATAAAAACTTAACCTACAGTATTATGCGTAATAGATTATTAACCCTGATGATGTTGCTGGGTGCGTTGGCCTCAAATGCCCAGGAGATCAACTCTCCTCAACTTTCTCAATATCTGGCGGACAACCCCTTTGTTTTATCACCGGTATATGCAGGTATTGGTGATCATATTAAACTAAGGGTAAATGGTCTTACGCAATGGGTAGGTATAAAAGACGCTCCGGATACACAATCCTTGGCTGCCGACGCAAGGATTGGCAATAAATCGGGCCTTGGCATCTTCTTATATAATGACAGCAATGGTTATACCAAACAACAGGGCGCAAGGCTCTCCTTTGCACATCATCTTACATTAGATAAATATGAGGATGAATTCCTTTCTTTCGGCATATCTTACAATTACAACCAATTCAGGATAGATATTAATGAATTTATTGACGCCGGACAAGATCCGAATGTGGTAAATGACAGATCAACCAAAAATCACAATTTTGACGTTGGCGCCATGTATCGTCTCAATAAATTCTATTTTAGTTTGAATGCCTCTAACCTCCTCGATAAAAATATCGATGTATTTGATGGCATTTTCGAACCTAACAGGCTGAGAAACTATTACGTCTATACCGGGTATCGCTACACAAAGAATAAAAACAGCCGATTGGAAATTGAGCCATCCGTATTGTATAAGATATTTGAAAGTGATGGTAGATCTGAGACCGACCTTAACATTAAATTCAGATTTTATGACTTCGAAGATTACTACTATACCGGGGTCAATTATCGCTTTCTGAACGACCAGATAGGCAGACCTCTGTATATTGCCCCTTTTGCAGGGCTTAAGAAAAACAATTTCTATTTTGGATACTCTTACCAGATCATTCTTAATGAAATCCTGGGGTATAGCACAGGAACCCATGTGGTAACCCTGGGTTTAGACCTATTCCAGGGGCTTAGCAATTGCAGGTGTACATACTAGGTAAAATCCGGGTTTCCCGACCCCATTTTCCCTCAAATTCTCACCGTTCTTTTGAACAATTCAGGATGAGGGAAGTGTTGTTTTCTCGTGAGTTTCATTTAAGTTTGTATAAACTTTTATATGGGGAAAGTCAGTGTCAGCAATATCCGCACCTATGCTTACCACGGCTGTTTGCCGGAAGAGGGCAGTATTGGAGGTGATTATCTGGTGAATGTGGAGCTTTCCGCTGACTTAAGCAGAGCTGCCGCTACGGATAAATTAGCAGATACTGTGGACTACGTTCAGATCAACGAGATTGTAAAGGAGGAAATGAAGGTTAGATCCAAACTTTTGGAACATGTTGCAAAGCGGATAATAGATCATGTTTTTTCTGAACTCGAAATGGTTTCCGAAATAAACGTTTCCGTCTCAAAATTAAATCCCCCCATCGGAGGAGATGTAGAATCGGTAACAATTACTTTGAACGAAAAGAGAGGTTGACTTTCTTTTTCAAAGCAGGAAAAAATAGTACATTTGCACCTCAAAATGGCATCGTGGCCGAGTGGCTAGGCGCAGCTCTGCAAAAGCTTGTACAGCGGTTCGAATCCGCTCGATGCCTCTGATGGAACCTCTCCCGGTTGAGAGGTTTTTTTGTTTTGTCCCAATAGACCCAAACTCCGGCTGGCTGGCCACCCTCTTCTCCCGGGGAAGGAACAAAAGCCCCCTGGGTTAATCCATGTAGGAATGTTTAAGTCAGGCTTTCAGGTTTGTTTGGTCCTGGTCGCGTATTTTCTCTATTCTCTCAATACCATCCTGAAAGTTTAATTTGCCTTTGGGCAGAAATCCTTTTACAATCAGGACCAGCCCACAGAGGATCAAAATAACTCCCAATCCTTTTTTAACCATTTGGATTCTCTCAGAGGTTAATTTTCTTCTCAGTTGCTTGGCAAGTATTATTTTGATAAGGTCGGTTACAAGATACGCCACCAGCATGGCAGAAAAAAAGACAACAATTCGATTTGGTTCATTATCCAGACTAGGTCCCACAATTATAATAACCCCCAGCCAGAACATAAGCACTCCTATATTGATGAAATTCAACAAGAAACCCTTAACAAAAAGACTAAAATAGTCCCCCTTTGTAGACTTTATGTCCGGCTCTTCCTTTTTTATCACTTTCTTAAAAAAGGTTTTTATTCCGTAAACCAGCAAAATTACGCCTCCAAACACATATAACCCGGGCTGATTGCTTAAATTTTCCAGTAACTGAAAACTACTGAAATAAGCAATGGTCAGGAAAATAACGTCTGCGACAATAACGCCTATGTCAAAAAACAAGCCCGCTCTAAATCCTTTGGTAGCACTGGTCTCCAGGAGCACAAAAAAAACAGGCCCTATCATAAGGCTCAGTAAAAAGCCCAAGGGAATAGCCGCCTGTACATCTTCTATCATGGATCTATTCTAATCGTTTACATCCTCGTTATTTTTCCCCCGAATACTGTTTTTTCATCCATTTTTGCCGGGTCTCCATATACCAGAACTTCTCCGCCGGCCTTTACCGTTGCTTTAACATAGTCCGTGGCAAAAATCTCCGCACTGGATCCTGCATTCACGTTTACTGTGGTGAATTTTGTCTTAAATTCCTTTCCTTCATAAACACCGCCTGTATTTATGGCAACATCCTGATTATCAGAAGATCCCGTGGCAATAATAACTCCTCCCGTTACAGATTTGACGAGCATTTGCTCCACCCTTGCCTTTATCAGAACTTCGCCCCCCTCCTGTGCTTTAACCTCCAGAACATCCTGTTGTATCATCTCCTCAGAACTTATCCTTGCATCCTCGTTCACATCAATAACCACCAGATCCTGGCTGTAGTACAGATCCACAAAAGTGCGGTATCCACTAAATAATTTGTCAATTTCCATCCGAAGTTTCAATACGCCGTCATTATTCACGATGGCCACCTTCTGGGTATTGGCGCCGGTAATTACCGCTTTATTCCCATTAGATCGAATCAGATTAACAGAAATTCCATCAAATGCCTTTACTTCTGTGAATTTCTCCAGTTCCCGGGTTAATTTTTCTTCCTGGGACCATATCGTTTGTGATCCCGTCAAAAAGAACATAGCCAATAATAAATGTTTCATAATATTGGTTTTTTGGTTGTCTGCCCCCGTATAAAAAACAAATTCTATTGCTAAACGGGCCGCCTATTTCGCCTTGCCGAGTAGTGTAAAATCAAGATGTCGCTTCACCAGATCGGTATCCTTCACCATTACCCTGACCTCATCTCCCAACTGATAGGTTTTGTTAGTGCGTTCCCCGACAATGGCGTATTGTCTTTCATCAAAGGTATAATAATCATCCTTTATATCCCTCATCCGCACCATTCCTTCACATTTGTTTTCTATAATTTCAACATAAATTCCCCATTCTGTCACCCCCGAGATCACACCTACAAATTCTGTGTCCAAATGTTCCTGCATAAATTTGATCTGCATATATTTTACAGAATCCCTTTCCGCATTCGCCGCTAAATTTTCCATGTTGGAGGAGTGCTTGCATCGCTCCTCGTATACTTCGGCTTTTACGGTTTTGCCTCCGTTCAGATAGTGCTGCAACAAGCGATGGACCATAACATCAGGATAGCGTCGTATGGGTGAAGTAAAATGGGTGTAATAGTCAAAGGCCAGGCCGTAATGCCCTATATTATCAGTTGTGTAGATGGCTTTGCTCATGCTTCTGATGGCAAGCGTATCTACGAGGTTTTGTTCTTTCTCCCCTTTAACATCTCCTAATAACTTATTTAAAGACGCACTTATAGTTTTTTTGTTCTTAAAGTCTATATTGTGACCAAAACGGGAGATTATGCTGTTTAAAGCAATCAGTTTCTCCTCATCCGGCTCGTCGTGTACCCTGTAAACAAAAGTTTTCTCAGGTTTTTGCTTTCCTATGTATTCGGACACCTTCCTGTTCGCCAGCAACATAAATTCCTCTATGAGTTTATTGGCGTCCTTTGCTTCTTTAAAATAAACGCTTTGGGGTTCATTAGCTTCGTTGAGATGAAATTTCACCTCTAGCTTATCAAAGGAAATTGCTCCCTTCTGCATGCGGGTCTCCCTCATTATCTTCGCCAGATCATTTAACGCTAACGTAGCTTGCAAAATTTCGCTGGAAACGGAATAAGATTCCCCTCTTATTGACACCGTTACCGGTATTGTGGGTTGTTTGGTTTCAATGAGATACTGTGCTTCCTCATAGGCAAAACGCTCGTTGGAATTGATCACCGTACGTCCAAACCACTGATTCCTTAAAACCGCATTTTTATCCAGTTCGAATATGGCGGAGAAGGTATATTTTTCCTCGTTAGGCCTCAGAGAACAGGCGTTGTTAGACAAAACCTCCGGCAACATGGGTACCACCCTGTCCACCAGGTAAACCGAAGTGGCCCTGTCATAAGCTTCCTCATCAAGGATGGTATCAGGACTCAAATAATGGGAAACATCCGCGATGTGGATGCCAATCTCATAATTGCCGTTAGATAAAACCTCAAAAGAAAGAGCGTCATCAAAATCCTTTGCATCTCTCGGATCTATGGTAAAGGTCAAAACTTCCCGCAGATCTCTTCTCTTGTCAATTTCCTGCTGTTTTATAGAAGTATCCAGCGTATCGGCAAAACGTTCTACTTCCAGGGGAAAATGATAAGGAAGCCCGTATTCGGCAAGGATGGAATGTATCTCAGTATTGTGCTCTCCGGGTTTTCCTAATACCTCAACTACTTCCCCGTACGGAGAATCGGCATTTTCCGGCCATTCTATTATCTTAACAACTACTTTTTCACCGTCATTAGCTTTGCCGATTTTATCAATAGGGATAAAAATGTCCGTATACATTCTAAAGTCTGTGGGGCGCACAAACGCAAATGTCTTTTGTATATCAATAATACCTACAAAAGAATTTTTTTTCCGTTCCTTGACCCTTACAATCTCACCCTCCAGTTTTTTAGAATTACGTCTGGGAAAGATCCGGACTTCGACAATATCCCCGTGAAATGCCTTTTGCAACTTATTATACGGGATAAAAACATCCTCTTCAATATCTTCAATAACAACATAAGCGTTACCTCTGGCTGTAACGTCAACCTTTCCTATACTGTAATTTCCGGTAGAAACGACCTGGTATTTACCCATACTTTCTTCAAGGATTCGCTTTTTGGATTTTAACTGGTCAAGTCTTTTAATTAGCATATTCCTGCCTTCCGTATCCGTTATCTGTAATTTAGCGGCTATTTCTTTATAGTTAAAGGTTTTTTTTGGTTCTTTTTCCAGAACAGTGAAGATTCCTTTGGTTATTTCGTTTTTGCGATGTTCCTGTTTTCGTTTATTCTTCTTTGACATTAAATTTTATTTGGGGGCCAAATTACGAATTATTATCGACTACTTTCAGGAGGTATCCGCTGCACTAATCGCTTTGAACTATTTTGTTATCAACAGTAATAACAATAACAACAACTTTTTCTTTTAAATTAAATAAATTATGGGCGATTATAATAGTGTGTTAATAGCAACGATAAAAATGTATCCGGAGATTTGCTTTTGATGTATAAAAATGTTTGTTGACATGCTATTAAATTTTAGTTCAGGTAACTATCAGGCGGTTACAATTTTTATTAACCTATCTTGATAACCGATATAAACAGATTTTTGTGATAAAAAAAGAAAGAATCATTTGTTAGCTTTTGACCGATTTTATTTGATATCTTTTGTTTAAATTTTAGCAAGTCCGTTTTGCTTTTTGGGTATAGTTTTGTAAGGCATTATTTTACCAAAAGAATAAAATATACTAATGATCAATTATTAGCAGACTGTCAACAATCAATGTAAAATGTAAACTCCTCATATAGAACGCTCTAAATTTTTATTTAAAACGGGTTTGTTAATAAGCTATACACCCTTAAAATAGCACAGGTATTTGTATCTTTGAGTAAGAATTAACGCTCAATAAAATGAAAATAGCTATTGGTAATGATCACGCAGGAACCGAGTACAAACTTGCAGTCGTGGGATTATTGAAATCCATGAAGGTTGAGATAGAGAACTATGGAACGGACGGGTCGGACAGTGTGGATTATCCGGATTTTGTACACCCTGTTGCTGACGCTGTTGAGAAGGGCACCGCAGATATTGGTATTATCATTTGTGGAAGTGGTAATGGTGCGTCTATGACTGCAAATAAACATCAAAAAGTGCGGGCAGCCTTGTGTTGGAATAAGGAAATTGTATCACTGGCAAGAGAACATAACGATGCCAATATTCTTAGTCTTCCGGCGCGATTTATTGCTTTACCGCAGGCGTTGGAGATGGTGCAAACTTTTTTAAACACCGAATTTGCCGGTGGCAGGCACGAACGGCGCGTGGAAAAGATACCTTGTGCTTAACCCGCTTTTTAGTTCATTGGTCTCATTCGTTAGTTGAAACCCTGCCTAAAGGCGGCAGACAGGTATGCACTTTAGTGCAAGACTTTCGGTTTCTAAGAACATTTTGGCCATAATAGTTATTGGGTCATTGATTATTAAGTTATTAAGGCGTTCCGACTAAATAACGAACAACTTGGTAACCCGATAACCGTTGGCAATATCATTGCTTTTCAAAACCTCCGCCATAGGACGGACAGGCATGGATTGAAAATCCATAGTGGCTTATTTTTGTATTTACTGTTTTCGGATTTGCCTAGTACATTCTCTCCGGAATCTCCGGGGTTGGAGTTTCCATTTTTCCGTACAGATCCAAATCAGGGAGCTATAGCTTCGGGATGGAAGAGAGCGATGTGTGCATAAATTACGCTTTCAGGGGAAGGAGCACAGGGAATAGTTAAAAATAAGTGATCATTTCAACTATTTTTTAGACACGTTTTTGTTGTTCACTTCTGCAGACTTGGATCAAATTAGCATTAAATTTGCACCAAAAAAGATGCATGGGGCATTCACACCCACATTCACATAATCATAGTCATTCTCCCCACTATCCCGATTTAAAGGGAAGGAATCTTTTTATTTCTATTTTTCTCAACATCATTATCACTATTTCTCAGGTGATAGGAGGATTAATTTCGGGCAGTCTTTCCTTACTATCCGACGCTTTACATAATTTTAGTGACGTCCTTTCCTTAGTTGTAAGCTACATCGCAACAGTTGTTTCGAAAAAGGAAGCTTCCACCAACAGAACATTTGGCTATAAAAGAGCGGAGATCATAGCTGCATTTGTAAATTCTTCCACCCTGATAATTGTTGCCGTTATCCTTATAAAGGAGGCGATAGAACGCTTTATGGAGCCACAGGAAATAGAATCGGATCTGGTCATTTGGTTATCCCTGCTGGGAATTCTTGCAAATGGATTCAGTGTACTTCTTTTGAGAAAGGATGCAAATAGAAATATGAATATGAAATCCGCTTACCTTCACTTGTTAACAGATATGATGGCTTCCGTTGCGGTCCTCGCAGGCGGAATTGTGATGAAATTTTATGAAATATACTGGATAGACCCCCTGTTGACGATGGTTATTGCTCTATATCTCATCTATATGGGCTATGATCTGCTCAGGTCATCTACAAGAGTACTTATGCTTTTTACCCCGGACACAATTGAAGTTCAAAAAATAGTTGACTCAATTAGTAAGATTGAACCCATAAAGAATGTTCATCATGTTCATATATGGCAGTTAAATGAAGAAGAGGTGCATCTTGAGGCGCACATTGATTTCGACACCGATATCAATTTATCGGAATTTGACATCATCCTGGATAAAATTGAAGAAGATGTGTTTCATAATTTTGGTATTAATCATATAAACATTCAGCCGGAATTTGGAAAATGCGATAACAAAAAAGTGATAGTTCAAGATTGAGAATATGACCGTAGCGGTAAAAAAGTTTAAGGACATTAGTAATGATGAACTTTACAGCCTTCTTCAGTTAAGGGCGGCCGTTTTTGTGGTGGAACAGGATTGTGTGTACCAGGACCTGGACGGGAAAGACCAAAACTCGTTACATGTTATTGGAACTCAGGAGAAGGAAGTTATTGCCTATACAAGAATTTTCAGAGCCGGGGACTATTTTGACAATGCCAGTATTGGCAGGGTGGTGGTAAAGGCAGGTCAAAGGGAATTTGGATACGGGAGGGGAATAATGAAAGCCTCCATTAAAGCAGTTGAAGATATTTTTAACGAAACCACCATCCAATTATCTGCCCAGACGTATCTTAAGGCGTTCTATAACTCTTTAGGATTTTATGAAGAGGGCGAGGAGTATCTGGAAGACGACATACCCCACATTATGATGATAAAAAAATAAAAGGAGTTTCAATTTTGAAACTCCTTTTACTAACTAATAATAATAAGCTATCTGAAAGTTGTATCAGATTCGGTCTATTTCAAGCAATTTTTCACTAAATTTTTATAGGTGTTTTGTTAGTTAGATTAATATCTTCTAACATGGTATCTGTAAACTTATAATGTCCCCTGGTGGTAATAATCCTGAACCTGTTGGATTTTAACCTGCTTAAGGTATCAAGGAACACCCATTTTGATTTCAGCGACCTGGGTTCTTCCGATTTGAGACTGATATCAAAAAAATATTTTCTACCGTTTTTCCTTGCAACTATGTCGGGGGTAATTGAGTTACCCGTGCTCTTTCTGACAAAGGATTTTGGGGTTTCGTAGCCTTCCAGATCGGCCTTAATATGTTCAAACCCCCTTGCTTCAAGATGACTAATGGACTTTTCTAAAAATGCTGCGTTTTCTTTTTTATCTGATTTAACCATAACCTACAATATAACAAAAAAAAACAGAAATGCAAATTTTAATAGCTGATTAACAGTACTTTATGATAAAACAGCATAAAATAGCGCAGGCAGATCAATAAACGACTCATTTATCTTATTATCAATAAAAAATCTCGGCGAGGTGTTGCTCGTCCGGCCTTCTTTTTTGGCTTAGGGTACTTACCAGCAAATAAGTCACCATAGCTATTATAAACGCTGGGATAACCTCGTGTATATCCTTTAAACTTTCAAAATTGAATCTGAAAGCGAAACGCCAGATATCCTTTACGAATGCAGTACCTATAATAATGATTACTTCGGGCCTGGAAGACCATAACCTTAGCGGAAGGAATGATGGCCTATTCTTTTTCTAAACCTCAAACATTTTCTTTAACTCATTCTTCGTAACCTTACCCAGAATATTTCTGGGCAGTTCTTTCCGAAGTATATATTTCCTTGGAATTTTATAAGCGGGCAATTGTTCCCTTAGCCGGTCTGAAATTTCATCATAATCTATTTTCGATGCCTTTGAGACCAGGCAAGCGGCAACAACCTCGCCCCATTCTTCATCAGGTAAGCCCACTACAGCACAATCGGCTATTCCGTGCAACGATCTTAACGTATCTTCAATCTCGAGAGCGGATATTTTATATCCGCCCGATTTAATGATATCTACACTATCTCTGCCGAGAATTTTATACAAGCCGTCATTTAAGATTGCGATATCGCCGGTCATAAACCATCCATCTTTTGTAAATGCTTTTTCCGTGGCTTCTTTTTTTTGCCAGTATTCCTTGAATACGGCAGGTCCTTTGATCTGAATTTCTCCAGGATTTCCGTTAGGAACCACGTTATTATCGGAATCCACCAGACGAATTTCCACTCCGGGTAAAGGTAATCCCACATGGCCCGGTCTTCGCTCCCCGTGGTATGAATTGGAAAGTCCCATGCCAATTTCAGTCATACCGTAACGTTCCAATAAAGTTTGTGCTGTGATTTCCTTCCATTTTTCCATTACCGGAACGGGAAGCGCAGCAGAACCGGATACCATCAAACGCAGGGTTGATGCCGCTTTTGATAAGCTAGATTTTTCGGCTGCCGAAGAATTTTCCCAAAAAGCGATCAGCCTGTAATAAATGGTCGGAACAGCCATAAATACGGTTAATCTTCCGGAAGCAATAATTGCCCATACCTTTTCGGCATCGAACTTTGGAAGGAATTCACAACAAGCGCCGCTCCAAAGCGCACAACTCATCACATTAATGATCCCATGTACATGGTGGAGCGGTAAAATATTGAGGATATGATCATTTTTATTCCACTCCCAGGCATTCACCAGCGCAGTAATCTGGGCCTCAATATTGGCATGGGTCGTTACAACGCCTTTTGGTTTAGAAGTGGTGCCGCTGGTATACAGGATCATGGCCCGTCTTTCCGAAGTTATTTGGGGCAGGCTACCGAAACTTTGAATTAGAAGGGTATTGAGTGACACTACAGAAATCCCCAGCTTCTTTTCAAGGGGTTGAAGAAACAGCTCATGGTCCGGATGGGCAATGACCATAGTGGCTTGGGTGTCTTCCAGAACATATTGGATGGAGGGCAAAGGATGCAGTACACATAAGGGGACGGCAATGCCACCGGCCGCCCAGATACCCCATTGTACCGCGGTATACTCAAACGAAGGAGGAACCAAAAAAGTGATCCGGGACTCGTTGAGGTCATTTTTTTCTTTCAGGAGATTGAGTGCAACATTTTTGGAAACATCCAGAAGCTGTTCATAGGAGTAGGAAGCCCCATTGAAAATAAGGGCGTTTCGATCCTTATAAGCTGTGGCGTTCTTTCTAAGCGTACTCATGAATTACACAGAATTAATAGCTATACCGCTGCTTTGAATTTTTTTTTAAAATAAAGAATTTCTTAAAAGTTTACCCGCCTCTGGCGGGCAACTATCCCTGCCTGCAGGCCCAGAGCAGGCTACAGGGGTATACCTCGAGAGGCTCGGCACAGGTTTCGCTGGTTTTATTTCGACCTAAAGGTCGAAAAACGGAATTCTGTCCTTTAGATTCCCGCAAAAGCGGGAATGACATTTCCGCAGCAAGCTGCGAGGAATTCTTTTCGCTTAAAAAGAACGGCAAATGGAACAGGTATGGCCTAATCTCCGTCATTACTTGTTAAGTTCTCTAAAACGGCCGTTTTATGGCACCATGCTAAAGAT
>JBGTNL010000069.1:0-3120 GCA_041743085.1 Flavobacteriaceae bacterium | reverse complement strand
ATTCAAGAATGCTGGGCTGACCGATTTTTTCGATGAACGATTGAGTATAGAAGATATCGGAAAGTACAAACCGGATAGTGATGTCTACGACTGGGCGGCTAGAAAAATGGGCGTACAGCCCAATGAATGTATGATGATCGCTGCCCACGGATGGGATATCGCCGGAGCCATCTGGGCCGGTTGGAGAGGGGCGTTCATTGGCCGCCCAGGCCAACAATTATATCCTTTGGCACCTTTGCCCGAAATCAATAAACCGGATTTGCTCAAAATTTCTGAAAAACTTATTACCTTGAAAGAATAACTATCTTAGCAAAATGAGAACTGAAGTTGATATTGAACCAAATATGCTGACTTGGGCCGTAGCCCGAGCGGGGTATGATTTGGCTGAATTTAGCGAGAAGGTTCCTAATTTAAAAAAATGGCTGAAAGGAGAAAAAAACCCAACAGTCAAACAACTAGAGGCTTTCTCTAAGAAAGTACATCTTCCTTTTGGATATCTTTTCCTTTCTGAACCTCCAAAAGAAAAACTTCCAATTCCATTTTTTAGAACTAATAATCAGCAAAATCAAGATGTTAGTATCAACGTGTATGACATAATTTTATTGATGCAACAAAGGCAAGACTGGCTTAGTAATTATTTACAGGATAACGACTTTCAACGCCTTGAATTTGTCGGTAGTTTTAATAAAGTTTTTGACGTTATAAAAATAGTTAACGATATAAGAAGAACCTTAGCCTTAACGGAATCTTGGGCAAGCGAATATGCTACTTGGGAAGTAGCTCTAAACAAGTTAGTGGAAAGAATAGAGGACGCTGGAATTATTACTGTCTTCAATGGTATTGTGGAAAATAATGTTTATCGAAAAATTCCAGTTGACGAATGCCGGGGCTTTGTCTTAGTAGATGACTTCGCCCCTTTTATGTTTATTAATAACGCTGATTCCAAAGCGGCTCAAATGTTTACAATAGTCCACGAACTTGCTCATATTTGGACAGGGCATAGCGCAGGTTTCGATTTTAGAAAATTGCAGCCGGCCGATGATCCTATTGAAGTTCTATGTGACAAAATAGCCGCAGAATTCCTTGTTCCCGAAATTGCCTTTATCGCTTTTTGGGCTAATCATCCAGTAATAAAAAGAGCTTCCAGACATTTTAAAGTCAGTGAAGTGGTAATTGCAAGAAGGGCTTTGGACACAGGAAAAATTACTAAGAAGGAGTTTTTTGAATTTTACAATGAATATAAGAATCGAGAATATGTAAAAAAAGAGAGTCTTCCATCTGGAGGCAATTTTTATGCTACTACACGGAAAAGGCTTAGCCCAACGTTTGCAGCTCACATAAATAATGCTGTTAATACGGGTCAATTACTACACAGAGATGCATATAAACTAACAAGTTTAAAGGGAGATACCTTTAAAACTTTTTTTTCTGAACATCTTTAATGGCAGTATACGTAGTCGATAGCAATTTTTTCATTGATGCGCATAGAGCTAACTACCCGCTTGATATAGCCTTTAGTTTTTGGAAAAAAATCAAAGAACTTGCTACAGCAGGCACTATTATAAGCATTGATAAAGTAAAAGCAGAACTCTACGATAAAAATGATGCACTCGAAGATTGGTGTAAAGCCAACTTACCAGAAGATTTCTTTAAACCTACTGCTGAAATCATTAATGAATATGGTCAAGTATCCGCATGGGCCGTTTCAATGCAAAATCATTACTTGCCAAATGCTCTGAATGAGTTTCTCGATGCCGATGAAGCGGATGCATTTATAGTTGCGTATTCGTTGGCTGATTCAGCAAATCGAATAATTGTAACTCAAGAAATCAGTCAACCAAACAGAAAAAATAAAATCAAAATTCCAGAGGCCTGTACTAATTTCAATGTTCGATATCTCAAAACAATGGAGATGTTAAGAGAACTTCGAGAAACATTTTAGAAAGTATTATCAAAAATTCGATAAACACTACAGTAGATAATAGTAAACCTTGCACACTCTTCAAACCATGACCCCAGAACAAAACAAAAAAGCCGCAATCGCATTCTACAAAACCGCCTACGAAGGCAACCCAAAAAAAGCCATCGAACAGTATGTTGGCGAAGAATACATACAGCATAATCCTTTTGTGGCTGATGGCCCTCAGTCATTTATAGATTACTTCGAAAGGATGCAAAAAGAGTATCCTGTAAAAACTATTGAGTTTGTAAGAAGTGTTGCCGAGGGAGATTTAGTGGCCTTGCATACACATCAAACTTGGCCCGATAACGACCAATACATCACCATGGATTTTTTTCGGTTCGATACCAACGGGAAAATATGTGAGCATTGGGACTCCATTCAACAAATTCCCAAAGAATCCGCGAACCCGAATACCATGTATTGAAAAGGTCTTTAAAAAGCAACAATACTTCGGAGATTAGTGAACAAGAAGCAACAGAAAAACTTTAAAATCCGAAAATGAAAACCGAGAAATACAAAATTCCATCTAATACCCATATCGGACATGTACATTTAAAAGTCGCCGATTTACAACGCTCTTTAGATTTCTATCATGGGCTACTCGGCTTTGAAATAACCACGCTATATGGCGATGAGGCTGCCTTTATATCCGCTGGGGGTTACCATCATCATATTGGTTTGAACACTTGGCAAAGTAAAAACGGTCCGCAGCCTCCCAAAAATAGTACGGGCTTGTTTCATACCGCAATTCTTTATCCTACCAGAAAAGATTTGGCTACGATACTAAATCGTCTGAACGAAGAAAAGTATCCGTTGACAGGTGCAGCCAACCATGGAGTTTCCGAAGCTCTTTATTTAAATGACCCTGATGGAAACGGAGTGGAACTTTATTGGGATAGGCCAAAAAACGAATGGCCGCAAAAACCGGACGGCAGTTTGGAAATGTACACCCGAGCATTGGATTTAGGTAATTTAAGTGCCGAGTTGAAAGTTACCGATTTATAAGGTTTATAATCTTTTCTTTTCAGTAGTGTCCGATTAAACTTTTTAAAAGCGGGATTTCCTTGAAGGATTTCCCGCTTTATAGTAATTTGGTTTTACCACAAACTAAAATACTATGAACAAAAGTAACAACTTTAGCGGACAGCCCATTATCA
>JBGTNL010000068.1:0-18397 GCA_041743085.1 Flavobacteriaceae bacterium | reverse complement strand
GCACCCCCTCCAGTTTCCAAAATAATCTGGGCACCGATCAAAGGTTCTTTACTTTCTTCATCGATCACTTTTCCAGATACTAAAACCTGGGCAAATAATTGAGTTTGAATCAATATTGATATAAAAAATAAAATTTTAGTCGCTGTTCCTGGTTTCATTTATTTAGGTGCTTGTTTAAAATTGATGAATCTTTCTTAATTCATATTAGCTTTTGGTGGCTTTCGAACATTTCTTCGTTAGGTGTTTGGTAGTACGTCCTAATTTTGTCTATATGCAGTTCTTTCTGTTTAATAAAGAAGATAGGCCTCCGACAACTATGATTTCCAATACAATAATAGACTAGAATTTTCCAATACTTCAAATTAAACTTAACTTACTGTCCTAATTTCGGGGGGAATTATAGTCCTCTTACGGATAAACTTGGTGGCATAAACAACGATTTTATCCAAGAAGCAATCAATCATTTTAAAGTAATAAGTGGGAACAGCTTAGATTTAAATATTTTGGACAATTGGAAACCTTACTCAAATGCATATTTTGGGGTTAGGAAGGACAACCTGCAAATTATTCCATTAGGAGATTTGGGTTCAGGATATGAGATGATATTTTCATTATTGTACTCCTTCTATCTTTCGCAGCAGGGCAAAAAACAATTAATTATACTCATTGATGAGCCGGAATTGCATTTACACCCGAAATTGCAATCTGACTTCATGGAGCTTCTAACAGAATTATCCAAAGATGCTCAAATCGTAATTACAAGCCATTCCCCACTGTTGGTCAAACAAGCAAAGGAAAATAACTTGGTATCAATTAGAACGATTTTAAATGATTCCGGAACATTAAAGATTGATAATGTAGATAAAGCCGTGCTACCTTACAATTCAGCGAATGAAATAAATTTTGTTGCCTTTGGATTAGCCACTGAAGAATATCACAACGAATTATATGAAGAATTAAAATTAAGACACGGTGCTACGCAAAACATAAAATTATTTGATATTGTATACCTGCAACAAACTGTTGGTGAACCTAACGATAGTCCATGGAAAGGAAACCCTAATGAAGTTACTCGTCATACTTTCATAAGAAATCAGATTCATCATAGAGCTGAAAATGGCAAAGCTCGTTATGAAGCCTTAGAAGAATCGATTGTTAGATTAAGGAATTTTTTAACCCCTAGTGTATAATGCCAGAAACCAACCGCATAGAATACAAATCAGCATTGACCAAAGACTTGGATTTGGAAAAAGAGGTGGTGGCCTTTTTAAACTATCACGAGGGCGGTTTGATCTATATCGGCATCGATAAAACGGGCACCATCCTTGGTGTGACAGACCCAGATGGAGATATGCTAAAAATAAAAGACCGTATCAAACATAGTATTTCGCCATCGGCCATGGGTCTGTTCGATGTGGTCTCGGAAGAAAAAGAGGGCAAGACCCTTGTAAAGATCATTGTGGCAAGCGGTAGCGAAAAACCGTATTTCAAAAAGAAATATGGCATGACCGAAAAAGGATGTTTTCTACGTATTGGCACGGCCGCAGAGCCTATGCCCCAAAAAATGATCGAGGAATTGTTCGCTTCCCGAACCCGTAATTCCATTGGTAAAATAAAAGCGAACAGACAAGATTTAAGGTTTGAACAACTGCGTATCTATTATCAGGAAAAACAAAAACCGCTGAACAAGCAGTTTCAAAAGAATTTAGAACTCGTTACTCCACAAGGCGATTTAAACTATGCGGCCTACCTCTTGGCAGATGAAAATAACATTTCGGTAAAAGTTGCCAAATATAAAGGCGACACAAGGTTAGAATTAACAGAGAGCAACGAGTATGGCTATGTCTCGTTAATAAAAGCGACTAAAAATGTATTGGATAAAATTGCCATTGAAAACCGGACCATCACAGAGATAACGCCCAAAGAGCGTAAAGAAACACGCCTTTGGAACACCATTGCCCTTAGAGAAGCGATCATCAATGCCTTTGTGCATAACGATTATACCCGTGAAGTAGCTCCGAAATTTGAGATTTTTAAAGACAGAATTGAAATTACGTCTGCCGGTTCGCTGCCCGAGGGCTTAAGCAAAAACGAGTTTTTCGATGGCTTTTCCATTCCGCGCAACAAAGAACTGATGCGGATTTTTAAAGATTTGGATCTGGTGGAACAACTGGGTTCGGGTATTCCAAGAATACTGGAATCGTACAGCAAAGCGTGTTTTCATTTCTCCGATAATTTCCTCAGAATGGTATTCCCATCTGCGGCACCTGTTGATGAAGCCGCCGCACAAGAGAAGCTAAAAGATAGGTTGGTAGATGAGTTGGCAGATGGGTTGGTAAATAGGTTGGTAGATGGGTTGGCAGAAAGTCAGCAGAAAATCGTTCGCTTGATCCAAGACAATCCTAAAATCAGTAAAAGGGAAATGTCTGAAATCATTGGTATCAGTACAACGGCAATAGACAACAACATAAATTCCCTAAAGGAAAAAAATATCTTGGAACGAGTGGGCGGTACAAGGGGCCATTGGCAAATAAACACCGAACCAAATGGGTAAAAAGTTTACCGAAGCACAATTAGAAGCCGTATTCGCGACCCAACTGGAACAGGAAGGGTATCCGCACCATTTGGGCAATGCCATACCAAGGGACGAGGACGAAGTACTAATTGAAGAAGACCTGCACCATTTCTTGTTACAACAGGATCATGAAGAAGGGATAACCGAAACAGAGGTACAATCCATCATCCTTCGATTAAAGACCCTTCCATCTTCGGACCTTTATGAAAGCAATAAAACCGTGATGCGAATGCTTTCGGACGGATTTCCCCTAAAACGGGAAGACCGCTCCCAAAAGGATATCTGGATATACTTGATCGATTATTCCAAAGCCAACGAAAACAATTACAAATTTGTCAATCAACTGGAAATCGTAGGCACGGAACGCCGCATTCCCGATGGCATCATTTACGTAAACGGAATGCCCTTGGTGGTCTTCGAATTTAAAACCGCCATTCAGGAAAACACGACCATTTTTGATGCCTACGTACAACTGACCACCCGTTACCAACGTGATATTCCGGAACTTTTTAAATACAACGCTTTTTGCGTCATCAGTGATGGAGCTAATACCAAAGCCGGTTCCTTTTTTGCACCCTATGAATTCTATTATGCCTAGCGTAGAATTGCGGGTCTGGCCAAAGACGTTGATGGCATAGACAGTATGTTTACGCTCGTACAGGGCATGCTTCACCACAACCGACTGCGCGATATTGTCCGCAATTTTATCTATCTGCCGGATTCTTCCGCAAAAGATGAAAAAATAGTCTGCCGCTATCCGCAATATTATGCCGCACGGGCTTTGTTCGATAGCATCAAAAAGGCACAAAAGCCCGAAGGGGATGGCAAAGGCGGCACCTATTTTGGTGCTACCGGCTGCGGCAAAAGTTTTACCATGCTTTTTTTGGTGCGCCTATTAATGAAAAGCGAGTATTTCCAGAGTCCCTCCATCGTCTTGATTACGGATCGTACGGATTTGGACGACCAGCTCTCGGGTCAATTTACCAATGCCAAAACCTATATCGGCGACAACACCATAACTAGCGTTGAGCAAATTATCTTTGTGCAAGCAGAGATATAATAGGGGAAACCTGTCTTGCGTTAGTTGGAACTGATCAAAAGGCTCATGATCAGTGACATCATCGATATAAAACCGCAGCTTTTCGAAATTGGACGTAATCACATACAGGCAACCCTTATGGTTTACCTTATAATCAAATGCCTGAGGACGTATGCTTTCTAAATCTTTGGTATTTGTTCCTTTAAGTTCGACAACAGCAACCGTTGTTCCGTTGTTTAGAATGGCACCGTCCGCCTTCCGATTGTTCTTTTCGTTTTTATACTCTGTGGTTAAATTGTATTGAGGACTGGGGTTAATGGTGTAATCAAACACATTCACGAACAATTCGGTAAGAAAAGTAGCTTGAAATTGCTCTTCCTTACTACTGCGAATGTTCTCCTGTATCTCTGCATTAAGGAAATATTTAGAGTATTTCCGGTAAGCTTTTTCTACTGCTGTTTGGTCTTGTTGAGATAGGTATTTCTTAAGTACAGATGTTTGGAATAATGGCATTAGTCTTTTGTAAGGTTATTCAACGGATAAATTTAACAAAGTTTAAAGTTGAAGCATGTGCTTTGAAATTATTTATCATTTGGTTGGTTTGCAAAATATATGATTTCGGGTCTGACATAGTTCATATTCTTTGAATCAACCTTTCTTTTATTAAGTCATATGCGCTGTTCTGGTCATATTCAACACCCGGGCGCAATAATGCATAAATATCCCCGCCAAAATCAGGGTCTTCTATTTTTTGATCCATATTCAACAAAAACTGTTTTTGAGTTGGTGATTGGCCTCTGGAAAAGTTCATGTACTCTCTATAAGTATCCACCAATTCCTTGGTATCAACATCAAGCTGTGTCATGGCGTGAAATAAGTCAAATAAATCCCGTCCCTTTCTTCGTTGATAGAGTGCTCTTAGCTTCGTAGCCAACAACTCCTCAATAGAAAAGGAATTCATGCTGCAACTACCAGAAAACCATCCATTTTCCATTTTATGCTCCATCTCAGTATATCCCATAACCGTGAAGTGCTCTCTTGTGTTTATTTCAATCTTTAATCTCATATTGACCACCGGGGGAATCTCAGATTCAAAACGGTAGGTAGCAGTATTCATATTTATATTCTGCTTGATGTTTCTTTTGGTTCCCAAAAAATCAAGTTGCCTTCTAATTGCCTGTAAAATGGGTTTTATCGGGCCTTCCTTTATCTGAACCAAATCGATATCCTCGGAATAACGAGCTTGCGGTTTTAAATAAATTTTATGCAAGGCCGTGCCACCACGAAAAGCTACATGCTCCTTTAAAAAAGGGTCTGAAAACAAAGCGACCAAAGCCCGTTCTATGACCAGATCCTGTTCCACTTGGGCATCGGTCGGCCAAGGTGCGTTTGCTTTCCATTCCGTGATATATCTCCTTGGTATCATGAGAACTCTAATTCAGCATTTATAATAAGATTCCATTTTTCATCTTTGAATCCGTTTTTATTTTTATGGGATAGTGACAAGGGGGCGGCATTGGTCTTATTTGCTGCCAACATATTCGACAGACTTTCTGCCAGTTTTGTTTCGGTCAACTGCTCTAATAAATAACCCAATCGCTGTATGGTCGGAAAGGACGATTCCTTGGCAATAGCAACAAGTTTTGACGATTTCAGATTTTCGCTAAGTTCTTCCAAAACAGGAATTACTCGATTTAATCCGCCTATTTGTTTGTGATAATGCACTAAATCTATAACGGTTAATTCGGGAGATGAGACCAACACATATCCTGCATCGGTCTTTTTTTTGTCCAACCAGTCGTTGTTCCATGAACTTTTAGTAAAAAAATTTAGATGTTGATTCTTGGTTTTTATATCCCTTAACGCTGGTTTCTCAATTATAATTTGCGATTGCATGGGCTGTTGATGTCCAGCTCCGTGTAATGCTGCTGCAGAATATAAACCTAGATAATATTCCCTTTTCAGGAATGTCATCATATCATCCAAGTAATAGGTAGTTGGCAATATTCCTTGATGGGAATATTGAGGGGGAACGATTACATAAAACTCCTTACGCACCTGAGCGAGTTTGTTCTCTTTTTTTAAACGGTGTAATTTTTGAGCGATCGCCTTTTCGTTCGGACCAAAGCGCTCCCTTATCTCAGGTAAGCTAATAGCGTACCTACCTTGAGCTTGAATTTCATATAAATAATCTGAAATGGCCTGACCTATCACTATAAATCTATTTGCGTAAATATACATTAAATGTAGTTGATTGCAAACAAATATTATATTATTTTTAGATTATTAGTAGATTACGTTTTATGAAGTCCCTAATCCTTACCTCTCTAAAAAACAATATTGACCAAATCAGAATAAATCAGCAAGGCTGGTGCTACCATCGTATTTTTATTGTCTGTGTTCTAGAAAGCTTGTAGCACTAAGCATCCATCTTTTGGTTTACGTTCATTATTTTACAATGTTCATTGTCAATGAACGCCTACATATAGTTAACCATTTAAACAACACCAATTATATATACTCAAACCTATTAGCAATTTATCCCGCAATTTATCCCGCAATTTATCCGAATGTACAATTTCTTGCTCTTCAACAAAAACAACTATTTTTTTTACTCATGGAAGGCGTTCCAATTGAACCCAATCAAATCTGTCTCTTTAAGTTACAGCAAATTTTAAACAGTCCCCCCATTACGTTCATCGCTTTAAATCACTATGAACAAACATTTTAGTTTTCCTTTCTTTCGTTCACTTGCTCCCTCAACTGCACCCTCATTTGCTCCGTTAGTAGCTCCGTCAGTAGCTCCGTCAGTAGCTCCGACAACTATTGAAAATGTAAAAAATGGACTTTAAAGACTCTCCTTCTAAAAATTCCAGGAACAGGAATAGGAATAGGAAACTTTTAACTTCAAGAATTCAAAACAGCATCCAGAACATTATCGGCATCATTGTGAATGAAATTGGCCAGATAGAATGGTCATTTATAAATCGCTGTGCTTATATAATTTTGAAGAAACATCAGAGAAAGAAACCATGTGCAATCTACATGCACCGCTAAAAAAGCTCCCTATTACTTGGAAGCCCTGTCATACTTATGGAAAATACCGGGGTTAAGCCGATTTTCCCTTACCTACAACTATTGAATTAAGGAAGAAATTGTATTCCATTGATTCTAAAAAAGCACGCTGAAAGCACGCTGCTAAAAGAAAAAAGCAGTTACAAAATATTGTAACTGCTCGATTTTACTAGTGGTCCCACCTGAACCAAAAAGCCCCGAACGGCATAATATGAACCTGAACCTAAAAACACAGAGAATATTAATAAATATAGGGAATTACAAAACCCTATCGTTCTAAAGAATTTTAAATAATTCAATTTTGTTCGCTATTTGTGTTCAATTCGTGTTCAATATTTGTATTTTTGAGTGTTCAAATAATCCATTATGCCGGCACTCACATATCAATACCGTTCCAATAAGGATAATGCATCTTTAGAGGCCAGGTTATCATTCACACATAGCGGTAAGCGATATTCATTTTATACTAGGTCCAAAGTTGAGGTTTCAAGATCGTTTTGGAAAGAATACCAGGACGGCATAAACTTTCGGGATGTCGTTAAATCCAATCGTAAAAAAGAGGTTGAAGACCATACCCGGGATTTACGGAATTATGTACTGAATGAATTTGACAAAGCGCAAACCTCAGCCATTGACAAAGATTGGTTAAAAAACACCGTACACACCTATTACTACCCGCCCGAACCCGATACGTTTGAGGTTATACCCTATAGCCTATTAGGGTATTGGGATTACTACCTAAATATAAGAAAGCACGAGTTAAGCAATGTAGAGCAGAACAAGTTTAAGGTAACAAAACATAAGCTGGAGCGGTACGAAAAAGAAACTGCCCAAAACATCGAAATACGGGATATAAAAGACGATTTCAAGAATGACTTCATAGAGTATTGCCAATCTGAAAACTACTCCCAGAACACCATTAAAAAAGATTTGGCCTTAATCAAAAGGGTATGCAATCATGCTAAAATGAAAGGCGTTTTAGTAAGCCCCGAATTGGACAACCTTAAAATTAAGAGCGAAAAAACACCGAAAATTTACCTGTCTTTTGTCGAATTGCAGAAAATAAAGGAGCTGCAAGGGCTTACCGATTACCTCGATAACGCAAGGGACTGGCTTATTATTAGTTGTTATACCGGGCAAAGGGTATCAGATTTTATGCGCTTCACATCCAAAATGCTAAGGAGAGAGAAAGGAGCCACGTTTTTGGATATCACGCAAGTTAAGACCGGGAAGATCGTAACAATTCCTGTATTACCCGAAGTGGTGGAGTTACTGGATAAACGTAACGGCCAATTTCCACGCCCTATAAGCGACCAGCGATACAATGAATGGATTAAAGAGGTATGCAGACGGGCAAAAATTGATAAGAACATAAGTGGGCGGTTAGCAACCAACCTAAATCCGGACGGCGACACCCAAATACGAAATGTATTAGGGGAATATGAAAAATGGCGGTTGGTAACTTCCCATATTGGCAGGCGTTCATTTGCTACCAACTATTACGGCAAAATACCAACGAGTTACCTAAAGAACATAACCGGACATGGCACCGAAACAATGTTGCTTTCCTATATCGGGAAAAGTAGCAAAGACACGGCATTTGAAGCCTACGAACTTTTAATGAACGCTAAATAATGATATTTAGATTAGAAGGAATATTAGGTAAAGCCAGACATAGCGCAAATTTTAGTCGCTACTTCATAAGAGAATTTGGAATAGCAAAAAAGTATTATTGTTATGAAATCGATGACTTTTTCCCCCCCTTTTATCAATTAATAGACAAGTATAAAATAGAGATCGACCAAAAATATGAGAAAGAAAAAAAAGGGTTAATCGATTTAATAAGCAAAGCTAACCGTAATGAATTGTCTTTTGATGATGCGTATTATGGAAAACGTTTGGAGGAAGTAATTACTTATTATGAATATAAAAAAGATCAAAATAATATTATGGCTAAGGATATGGCTAAAAAATTGGCCAATTTTAAAGTTGAAAGTGTTACCGTTGGATTTCCTAGTCAGTTTAGATTATCGGACTTGAATAAACTTGAGAATGCCATAAGAGATGCCGAGAATAGTTTACGATCAAAACATTTCACAGAAACAGAGCACAGCGACACCAACGAACACAGTCATATTTTTGCAAATAATGGGTTTATCCTTTTTGATTACATACTTAAACACTTCATTTCAGTTAAGAGAGGGCGTATTGCGGATTTAAGTTTCTTTTTTTGGAAAATGCACAATGAAAAGCACTTACACCAACGACCAAAACAGTTTTTAGAATGGTTTAACCAGCAGTACCAAGAACCTATTGACAAAATACGCCCGTATAGCGAAGTGGATAATATCAAAAGGGAAAAACTTTATTCAACTGCTAAAGAATGGCTTAAGGATAAAAAGACGGATATGCGTCCATAAAAAGACCGAAAGCCGTCCGCTCAAGGACAAACCCCCGAAATAGATTTGCCCATATCTAAAATATAAAATCGATATGGAGAATCTTATCCTTACACCCATTGCGCCGGAAATCCTTATCCAGCGAGTTGCCGAAAGAACTGCCAAACTTTTGGCAGAAAGGCACAAAATCTATGATCCACAACCCACTCCCACGGCCGACCCATTAGACGACCTTGTCCCTAAGAGCGAGGTGCGGGGGAAATTGGCATCCGCTAGTTCACTTTGGAAGTGGGAAAAAGAGGGCAAAATCCAATCTTACGGCATTGGTGGGAAACGTTTTTACAAGCGTTCGGAACTTATGGAAGCCTTGACCAAACTAAAAAAATAACGCCGTATGAGAGCACTAAACCCCACCGGCGTTGTAAAGTCTTTTGGAAAAGGACACCGTCAAGATAAGCAATTTCAGGCGCAAATGGAAAAGGTATTTGCATCACTTTATAGGCAGCCAAAAACAATGTTGATGGTAAGTACCGAAACAGGAATTTTTAGGGCTAATATTTGCCGGTACGTTTCCAAGTGGCGAAAACGTAATTGCGTTGATATAGTCAAAAAAGACCGTTGCCAAATTTCTAAACATCGGGCAAGCTACCTTACCACCAACCGTCAGTTGTTCCCGAAGTCAAACCAATTAAAAATGTTTGACGTATGAGAGCAATAAAGACAACACCACGATTAGGCGATTTGAGCCATGCCATAGATTCAGAAATGCAGACTTCAGGGAACGGTTTCCCTTTGGAGGTTTTTCCCGATGCAATTCAAAAGCTGGTATACACCGCCCGCAATACGAAAGGTTTCAACAAAGATTATTTTAGTGCTGGGATACTTTCTGTTTGTGCCACGGCAATAGGGAACAGCGTACACCTCAACAATGGCAGTTACAAATCGAAACCGATACTTTGGTTATCAATTATTGGGAGCCGTGGGACTGGTAAGACCCACCCGCTTAGTTTTGCTAAAAAGACCATTGAGAAAAAGGATAACCAATCCTATATTGAGTATCAAAGTTTGATGCAGGAATATGAGCAAAAAGACAAAGATACACGGGGCAAAAAACCGAAATATGCCAAATTCACATTAAAGGATTTCACACCTGAAAAACTGGCGGAAGCCTTACAGTACAACGAAAGGGGCATTTTGATATTTCAGGATGAGTTAATGCGTTGGATCAATTCCTTTGACCAATACAAAAAAGGGGGCGACCAACAAATGTATCTTGATCTTTTCAACGGCAACGAGTTGACAGTTGACAGGGTTACTAAAGAACCCATAAGGATAGCCCAGACCAATGTAAATATTTTAGGCGGGATGCAACCCGAAATTGTTAAACAGCTAGCTAGGAACAACCGAAGCGAAGACGGGTTCTTGGATAGGTTTCTGTTTGTGTATCCTGAAAGCATAGACCCGATTTTGTTTACCGGGTTGGATATTCCTGAAACCCACCAAGGGAATTACAATAGATTTATTAATAACCTACTGGAAGCACCTCATCAAACCATAATAGCAAATGCCGAAAACATTGAAGTATTTAAGGAGTGGCAACACCAAAAAGTAAAGGAATGTTTTAACGATACCTTGGAACGATCTATCCAGGCGAAAATGGAAACATACGTTTGGCGGTTGGCTTTGGTTATTGAAATGATGCACCAAGCCGTTACAGGGCATTATAATATCGACCTGAAGAACGAGAGTTTGGAAAAAGCTATAAAGCTGGTTGAATATTTCAGGTTGAACACCTACCGTGTTCACGACCGAATAATGACCAAAAACCCATTGGAAGACCTTACAGCTATCCAAATGGATTTATACAAAGCTTTGCCCAAGGAATTTAAAAGGGTAGACGTACTCCCCTTATTTGAGCAAATGAAGATGAGTATAAGGACCGGCGACCGCTTTATGAAAAACGAAAAACTGTTTTGGAATTTCGGTAATTGTAAAGACCTGAAAGCGGGCAATTACAGAAAAAAATTTAAAGGATAGTGGCAAAGACGACAAAGACGGCAAAGATGAGATTAAATAACTGTACTACAATTTGTTACGATAAAAAGTGTTTGCCAAAAGATTGCCAAGATATCCAACTTTGTCAAAGCCTTGACAATGACAAAAACGCTCAAAACCTTTGTTATCATTGGCGTTTGTCAACTTTGACAACATTGTCAAGGGTTTAAAAAAAAGAAGCCATGCAGTATAGATATTCATTGGAAAAAGGAAGTAAAAAACACCGCTGCCCACTATGCACAAAAAAGACTTTTGTCCGGTACGTGGATAACGAAACAAGGGAATACTTACCGGAGCATTACGGACGTTGCGACCGTGAACAAAATTGTCAATATTGGGAAATGCCCAAGGGCGAATTTAAAAACACCTATGAAGTGAAATACGTACCTCCACCACCAACCAGTTACCACGATTACGAGATGGTAACAAAAAGCGGGCGGAACTTCAAACAGAACAACTTTGTTCAATTCCTGAAAACCCTGTTTAGTGAAAATGAGGTTAAGGATGCTATCTTGAAATACCTAATCGGAACTTCAAAGCTCTGGAACGGTGCAACCGTGTTTTGGCAGATTGACAACAACGAGAAAGTAAGACACGGCAAAATAATGTTATACGATCGAGAAACAGGAAAACGCTCAAAGAATGCCAACGGCAAAGCATACATTAACAGCGTCGGCAGTACACTAAAGCTAAAGGATTTCAACCTAAAACAATGTTTGTTTGGTTTGCACCTCATCAACGAAAACGAAACCAAAACCGTGGCAGTAGTAGAGAGTGAAAAGACAGCCGTTATAATGAGCCTTTTTAAACCTGAATACGTTTGGCTGGCCACCGGGAGCAAACAGGGCTTTAAATATGAAATGCTGAAACCGCTAAGGAATTATAAAATAATTGCGTTTCCCGATAAAATCGAATACAACGCCTGGCAGGACAGGGCAATGGAGTTAAAGGATTTCGATTTTGATATTTCGGTTAACGATTATCTGAAAAATACAGGTTACCCGGACAGTACGGACTTAGCAGATATTTATATTGATGAGGTTGGGGTAAATTTGGCAATTCCCATAATTGGACAAATTAGAAACCATAAGAGAGAAAAATCAGTACCGGAAAGGGTGCGCACCAATACTGAAAGAATTTTGCTAAAATGGTACAAAACCAATCCGGCAATAAAGGAACTGGTAATAGCTTTTGAGTTGACCGATACCAACGGACAATTAATAAGAGTTTAAACCATGTTAAACTAACATTAAATAACGAGATATGGCATTTACAAAAGCAACAGCAGTAAGAGCGGGCAAATTGTCCAGCCGAGCCGGAACGCCCAATAAGACCACCGCAGAAGTACGGGAACTATTCAAAGACCTATTGGAGAATAATTTTAAGAAACTGCAACAGGATATTGATCAGCTGGAACCAAGGGACAGAGTTAGGTTGATATTGGACATGGCAAAATTTGTCCTTCCCACCCTAAAGACCACGGAGATTACAAGTGATGGGGGGATAAATCCCGTTACCATCAAAATTGTTCGCAAAATATTTACCACAAACAATGACAATACAGATAACTAGCTTTGATGAACTTGTGGAGTTCATTGAATTCAACGACTTAACAACTGAACAATTTAATGCTTTGATAATCCATACTTTGGGGATATGGAGTTTCAAAGAGGAATTGGAATTACCTAAGGCCGAGCTGATCCATAAGTTAAAAAGATATTGGGAACGATGGGCAACCCATGCAGAAAGGCCTATTTTTCTTTCGAACTAACTGTTTTTACGGAATATTTCAAATTCTGTCAGGAACTGCATGAGATCCATTTCAAATGCCGGGGCCAGAATTTCATAGCACCAATACAGGGTAGGGCTTATCTTCCCCCGTTCCATACGGGAAACATTTTGGGAATTGTGTCCAATCTTAGAGGCCAGTTCTGATTGCGACCATCCTTTTTCAGTCCGCTTAAACTTCACAAACTTACCAAACACATTGTTGAATTCTAGCTTTTCCATTGAATATGGAAACTCAACAAAATTCACATGAGGGTTATAACCGTATAGGGTTAGTGGGTTATATTTGCCCTAATGAGCATCAATATTTGATTTATTACGGTAACCTGTAGGGCATAATTTATGGATAATGGGAGCCCTTTGTAATAATCTAAAACCTATACCAAAATGAAACACCACCTAAGAAATACTGCACACTCGTTACCGGACAAAACAAATGAAAATTAGTATATTTTAAATGGACACTAATGATATTTCATTATCACTAAATAAATCAACACATGAAAACAAGATATATTATTCTAGGGATTTTTTTGTTTGGTTGTTCAATCAGTTTTTCTCAGGGACTAAGCCAGGAAGCTGAGATAATAAAAAATAGCTCTCCAATTATCTATAAAGAGATATTAACTTTTGCTAAGAGTAAATGGCAAGATAACCACGAAATGATTGTTTATACAATTAACAAACAGGTTCGAGCTATGGCCGAAATAGGTAATATCATGGAATCACCAAACTTTGATGAAAACATATTATCAAAGGAATTAATTAAATGGAAAAAGGACGATTTAACGGATTATGAAATGGTTTTATTCAGCTATAAAAAGCAAATTAAAGCTAAAAATAGTTATGAGACGATTGGGTATGTCGATGAAGTTGATGAGGTTTTAGATAGCGAATATGTCAAGTTTTTAAGCAGTACTTCACATGTAATAAGAACAAGCAATCCTCAGATTTTTAAGAATATTATAGCCGTAGTTAAAAATCAAATTCAAGAAAACAATCCAAAAAAAATTGGCCTTGCCATTAATAAGCAAATTGACGCCATGAGCAATATGTCCAATCCAACCGGCAATAATAAGTTTAATCAAGATGCTATGACTTTGGCTATAAGCAAAAATTTGCAAATGAAAGATGGACAAGCACTAATTGATTACATTGGAGTTCTGGTTACTTATAAAGAAATCATTAAAAAGGGCGAAATTAAATTTGAAAAGAATTAAGAATTCGATTTGCAGTGATTTAAGTTACTGATCAAAATTAAAGGGTTTTTTAACCCTTTTTCTGTTATAGCAAGACTTTGTGTTCAATATGTGTTCATAATGTAGATAATTAAAAACGCAACCGCCTAAATACTAGACAGTTGCGATTTATAAAAGTGGTCCCACCTGGGCTCGAACCAGGGACCACCTGATTATGAGTCAGGTGCTCTAACCAACTGAGCTATAGGACCAAAATTTATGCTGGTTACTATCAATAATTTACGAAAATCTGAAATTTTCGGACTGCAATATTACCACTTATTTTTAAACACCGCAAGCGCTCCTACTTCCTATTCTCGCTTATTTCCTGGCAAAGTTCCACCAAAACCCCATTGGCACTTCCCGGATGCAAAAAAGCAACCAGTTTATTGTCTGCCCCTCTTTTTGGTTTTTTATTTAAAACCTCAAAACCTTCCCGGACTAACCTTTCTATTTCTGCCTCAATATCTTTCACTTCGAAAGCAATGTGATGAATGCCCTCGCCTTTTTTCGCTATGAATTTTGCAATAGGACCATCATTATCTATCGCCTCCAGCAATTCTACCTTGTTGGGCCCCGACTTAAAAAAAGAGGTTCTTACCCCTTCCGTGGCCACTTCTTCTATCTTATAATGCGATGCCCCCAGAAGTTTTGCGAAAAGCTGGTTGGAGGTATCAAGATCTTTTACCGCTATCCCGATATGGTCAATTTTGATCATTCTTTTTACTTCTTGTGAGTGATACAGTGCTATTTCAAATGTACGATTTTAACAGCCAGTTGAAAATAGACTTCTTGTTCATTTTGTCTTTACCGTGCCCTGCCATAGCGGCTACACGACGGGGCAGTACAAAACGAGCCAAAAAATCAAGAAGGTTTATATGAGATTTTTGGCTGGGGCCTGAACCATGGACGCTACATACTCTTTTTCCCATTTGCGAAACGCACTTCCGCTTGCAGCGCCATTATTTCTTAGTGAAACCCCATTTTAATAATCTCGCTTTTTAGCGGGAGCGGTTAAAATGCATGGTTGAACTAACCCCGCTTTTTCAGCGGGATCCAGGTTTAATACCTCGACCCTTCGGTCGATTCCTTCTATTGGGTCCAGGGCTTGCCCTGGGGTTTAATGCCATTTACTCAAACCTGGGCACCCCATTATTGGGTATTGATAGTATTTATGGGGGCATCCTTCTCCGCAGAATAAGCTTTAAAAGCTCCGAAATTTGGCTGTCAGCCAGAGGCCATACAGCGGAGTTTATAACTGATTTTGCACAATAGGTGCAAAAAAACATCTGGAGAAAGCGTACCTTCTATGTCCATTTCTTTAATACGAGCGAAAGAAATGAATACATGAAGCCAATGGATTCATTCAATTGTCCGTACTTTTACCCTATGGAAACGCAACGACGGAAAAAGATAGCCGGGGTCATCCAGAAAGATCTGGCAGATGTGCTGCAAAGAGCCGCGACTGAAGGCGGCTTGCGGGGAACCTTGATTTCTGTTTCCAAAGTATATGTTACCGCAGATTTATCGCTTGCCAAGGTGTACGTAAGTATTTTTCCAACGAAGGAGGCCAATGATCTCCTAAGCGATATTAAGCGGAGGCAGCCTCACATAAAACACGAACTGGCGCAACGTACCAGGCACCAGCTACGCCGTATGCCAGAGCTCACTTTTTATCTGGATGATTCGCTGGAATACATAGACAATATTGAGAAATCTCTTGAAGGGGGCGACAATCCTATTGAAAATCGGGACCTGCTGCCACGCCGAAAAAAGTCATAAGATTTGAACCTCCCCTTGTACATCGCGAAAAGGTATGTGCGTTCCAAAAGCAGCCAGAATGCAGTGAACATCATCAATTTTATTACTTTTCTGGTGATAGTTATTGGTTCTGCTGCGCTATTCATTGTACTCTCCGCCTTTGCAGGGCTCAAGACCTTCAGCCTTTCCTTCAGCAACACTTTTGATCCGGATCTGAAGGCGGTGGCCGCCACAGGAAAATTTTACTCAATTACGCTACAGCAGGAAGAAAAATTAACCCAATTACCGGGCATAGCCTCGTTCTCCAAAGAACTTGAGGAACGCGTGTTCCTGACCCACCAGCAGAAAAGCCACATTGCCTATATCAAAGGGGTGGATGAAAACTACAACGCTACAACCGGTATAGACAGTACCCTATACATGGGTAACTGGAATATTGACTCTCAACAGGCGGTTGTAGGAATAGGCATTGCTAATCTGCTGGGTCTTTCCGTGAATAATTACCGCAGCCCTCTGGTGGTTATTGCCCCGAAACCCGGGACGGGATCACTTTCCGGCCAAACCCAGCCGTACAACCAACTCCCTGTAATTCTCTCAGGAGTATATGCCATTGAGACAAATCTGGATGAAAAATATGTTTTTGTCGAATTACCTCTTGTGCAGGCTTTATTAGAAAAGGACAGCACACAGGTTTCCGGGATTAATTTCAGGCTCCGGCAGAATGCCGACTTTAAAACCACAACTGCCCAAATTAAGGAGATCGTTGCAGATGGGGTAGTTCTGAAAAACCGGCAAGAGTTGAACAGCACCCTTTACCGCATGCTGAATACGGAAAATGTGGCCACCTACCTTATTTTTACCCTGGTACTTATTATCGCCCTGTTCAATGTGGTTGGCGCAATTATAATGATGATACTGGACAAGCAGCAAAACTTAAAAACGCTATATAGTTTGGGAACTACCATAAAGGAACTCCGACGGATCTATTTTACGCAGGGGGTTATCGTAACAAGTTTAGGCGGACTGATAGGGGTGTTGCTGGGGTCTCTTCTGATCTGGTCGCAATTGGTTTTTGGCTGGTTGCTGATTACACCTTCCCTGGCCTATCCGGTGGAATATAAACTTTTGAATGTGCTTATTGTTTTAGCCACCATAGTAGTTCTTGGCATCATTGCTTCTAAAATTGCCAGCAGCAGAATTTCTAAAAAACTAATTGAAATATGAGTCAAACAGCTAAGGAATGGCAGAAGATCCTATGGGAATAAGAAAAAAATCTGAAAGGCCCCCAATTTATGCGAACACGTGATCCCCAAACTTTTCCAATACCTCATCAAAGACTGCAAAAACATCCGCTGCATCATCACTGGTCACCATTTTCATGCGATATGGTTTAAAATCCGGGACCCCTTTAAAGTAATTAGTGTAATGCCTTCTGGTTTCAAAAACCCCAAGCTTTTCACCTTTCCAGTCGATCGCCATCTGAAGATGTCGGCGGGCAGCCGTTACACGTTCTTCCATAGTCGGTGGTAACAGCTGAGTGCCGGTGGCAAGAAAATGTTTTACTTCATTAAAGAACCAGGGGTATCCAATACTCGCCCTCCCTATCATGGCCCCGTCCAGGCCATATTCATCCTTCATTTTTTTAGCTGCCTCTGGTGTGTCCAGATCCCCGTTCCCAAAGACTGGTATGTGCATGCGCTGATTGTTCTTTACCCTTGCAATAGGCTCCCAATCCGCTTCTCCCTTGTACATCTGTACGCGGGTTCTGCCGTGGATCGCAATTGCTTTGCAACCAACATCCTGCAGGCGTTCAGCAACCTCAACGATCCGTATGGAATCGCGGTCCCACCCCAGCCGTGTCTTAACGGTTACCGGTAAATGGGTATGTTCTACCATGGCTTTGGTAAGGGAAACCATAAGGTCAATATCCTTTAAGATGCCGGCACCCGCTCCCTTACAGACTACTTTTTTTACCGGACACCCGAAGTTGAGGTCTATGATATCCGGACCTGTTTTTTCCACAATTTCCACTGATCTCAGCATCGAATCAAGATTGGCTCCAAAGATCTGTATTCCTACCGGCCTTTCCTTTTCATAAATATCAAGCTTCATAACGCTTTTAGCCGCATCCCGTATTAAGCCTTCAGAAGAAATAAACTCCGTGTACACCACATCAGCCCCTTGTTCCTTACATAAGGCCCGGAAAGGCGGATCACTTACATCTTCCATTGGGGCAAGAAGCAGTGGAAAGTCGGGTAATTGTATGTCTCCTATTTTTGGCATTCAATGCAGTACTTTGTCAGAATCCGCAAAATTAGGAAAATTTGACTAAACCACTATGGATTGAAAATCCATGCCTGTCCGTCCTATGGCGGAGGTTTTGAAAAGCAATGAAATTGCGAACAGTTATTGGGTTACTAAGTTATTCGTTATTTAGTCGGAACGCTATAATAACTTAATAATCAAT
>JBGTNL010000067.1:0-61323 GCA_041743085.1 Flavobacteriaceae bacterium | reverse complement strand
CGGACAAGTGCGGAGATAAGCATGGTATAAAAAAATAGTCCCGCTATGACTATAAATAGTAATCTTAATTTTTTCATAGCGCAAAGAAAGAAATTAATTATCAGAAATGCCTATTGTTCGATTAATTACTCGACATAGTTCGGATGTTTTTGATTTGAAGCACATAGAATATTCCGTTTGATAAATATATTCCTCCTCGGCACTGTGGAGCCTTCTAAATATACCTGCGGATTGCCCGGCATTATGATGCGGTGAAGTTGCTCACCAGGACTACTGCAACTAAATTGCCGACAACAAGGCAGGAACCCCTGATAAAAATTAAAATCAGTATATAGATTAACTATTCCTTTGTTTTTTTCCCTTTTAAAAAGCCAAAGAACCGTTTTAAGGGAAGCCAGAAAACGGCTACCAGAAAAGCAAAAAATGTTAAAAAAATACCGGTTATGACCGCAATGATCCCGCCTCCAAGGCCAGGTCCCAAATATATAAACATAGGCGTTTTTTTAATAAATTAATCTACTCCAGAACAGAGCCGATATATGTTCATCGTCTATTCTTTTTACATATTCAATCTTCTTTTTAATAGAGTCTCCAATAATTATTTTTCCGTGTTCAGTGTCTTCCACAAATACATCTCCATTTGGTAAAACATCACATCTACCTCCTGTATACGTGCGTATATCTTCATTTTTCATCAACTGACTATATGGAGTCTCCGCAGAATCTTTTTCGAAATTATAAATATAAACGTCGTTATGGGGTCTTTTGTCGCTAAAAAAAAAGTGATGTTGGATGATTCTAGGGGTTGTCATGCTCTCTTCTCTTATCACATTGTTGCTAAAAACGACTATTTTATTGCCTTCCAAAAAGTCAACATCGTGCTGGTTATACCACGGGCCTTGTTTTAGCCATATTATCTTATTTGTAGATGGCCGATAAAGGAATACAGTGTTTAGATTTCTGCATGAGACCAGAAGATCACCTATATCCCAGAATTCCGAATCGGTAAGTGCAGGTTGAATATCATTCAAATGGAGGGGATCACTTGAAAATTGTCCTTTGCTCAGGAGCAGCTCTTCATATCCATTCTCGATCAATATTTCAAGAATGGATTTATCAAATAGTACATCTCCTGTATTTGAATCTATTTTGGCGATCCCATCGTCTTTAAGTACTCCCCTGTAATATTCATAATCTTGAGGTAAAAAGTCGAACTTCTTGGACAGAAATGGTCTGGTATTCGAATAGATATTGCCCTCGTGGTCAAATTCCAGACTATGGTGATATCTCTGGTCATTTCTTAACCAGATGATTTCACTATTCTTATCTATTTTTACGATCAGACTTGTTATTGGAGCTGTAAATATCAATGAGCTATCAGCTCCAAACAGGGCATGATTAAAATGGAGATCACTCCCCTCTAAGGGCTTCAGGGGATTTTCAGGATTATATGCCTTATTAAATAGTAATTTATTATCCGGTTCCCATCGTTTTATGGTCTTTCCGGTCTGAAGGTCTATTAAATCGAATTTTTGTCCGAAAGCTTCATCTTTGAATGATACTAATAGCTTAGGGTAATTATTCAATCCGGTGCTGCTAAAATACTGAACACCATCCTTGTAATCGGAATTGCCGACCATAAATTCGCCAGGCTCGAGACTTTGCTTAGCCAACGAAGGAATCTCGGCCATAAATTTTATGGGTTCGGCTATCATTCCCCAACGTTCACCACGGTCTCTATTCAGATAAATATTTCGTGCCAATGATAACATTAGCACTGAATAAAAAAACAGTCCGGCCACAGCTATAAAGAGAATTCTCAGTTTTTTCATAGCACAAATATCTAAATTAAATTGTTAATTTTATCTTTCAACCTTTGTTTACTCGCGATTCTGCAAGTCATTTTGTAAAGCGTAGATAGCTACCCAGGAGGTGTCCTAACGCTTGTGTAATGCAATTGCCAATTTTAACAGGACAACCGGTTTTATCGTTCTAAATTCTCCCAATACCACGCCACCGCTTCCTCCAGGCCCCTTTCCATATCGAATTTAGGATCATAACCCAGTAGTTCCCTGGCCTTGTCTATTGATGCCAACGAATGTGGTACGTCTCCCGCCCGTTCTTGTCCATAAATGGCCTCTATTGATTTTATCTCCGTATCATATTCGGACAGGTAATCCCTTAACAATGCAACCAATTCATTTAATGTAGTCCTTTCTCCGTAGGCAACATTATAAACGGTATTAACGGCTTTGGGATCTGTAGCAACAATTGATCTTATGTTGGCTTCTACGACATTATCGATATATGTAAAATCCCTTGAGAAACTTCCGTCCCCATTAATTTTAGGGGAATCGTGATTGATAAATTGCAGCACAAATTTCGGGATTACGGCGGCATAGGCCCCATTGGGGTCCTGATGTCGCCCAAAAACATTAAAATACCGCAGTCCGATAGTTTCCATGCCATAGGTTTTACTGAAAACATCGGCATAGAGTTCATTAACATATTTGGTTATAGCGTAGGGCGATAAGGGTTTGCCGATTTCATCTTCAACTTTGGGTAGTGATTTGGAATCCCCGTAGGTAGACGAGCTTGCGGCATATATAAATCGTTTTATTCCCGCATCGCGGGAGGCAACGAGCATATTTAAAAATCCGGAAACATTGACGTCATTGCTGGTGATGGGATCATTGATGGAGCGAGGTACGGAGCCCAGGGCCGCCTGGTGGAGTACAAAGTCGGACCCGCTACATGCCTTCTTACAGGTGGTTATATCCCTTATATCGCCTTCTATTAGAGTAAAATTGGAATTAGCGGTAAATGGCTTTATATTCTCTTTTTTCCCGGTTGCAAAATTGTCCAGGCATCGCACCTTATTCCCGTTTTCCAGGAGTTCTTTACAGAGATTTGATCCGATAAAACCGGCCCCCCCGGTAATCAAAATAGTGTAGTCGGGATTAAGATCTAAAGTTTTTATAATCATGTAGTTATTTGCTTAAGGAAAGAGATTTTCATTGGTCACAATCGTTAGTTGAAAACCCTGCCTGCGGCAGGCAGGTATGCACTTTAGTGCAAGACTTTCGGTTTCTGAAAACATTTTGGCCATATTAGTTATTGGGTCATTGATTATTAAGTTATTAAGGCGTTCCGACTAAGTAACGAACAGCTTGGTAACCCGATAACCGTTGGCAATTTCATTGCTTTTCAAAACCTCCGCCATAGGACGGACAGGCATGGATTTTCAATCCATAGTGGTTTAGTAACATGCCAATTACAGGCGGCAAATTACGTGAAAAATAAAGGAATGGTTAAATTAAATAAGGTGTATCGCCCAAAAATTAGATATAATTGAGAATTACACGCCGTAAAATTTCAAATACCAGTTAACAAATGCTTTTACTCCTTGGGAGATTTCCGTATTTGGTTCATAATTATAGTCCGAGATAAGATCGTCAACATTGGCCCAGGTTTTTTCGACATCTCCCGGTTGCATGGGCATCATTTCCTTTATGGCCTTTTTTTTAAGATTTTCTTCAATGGCGTGAATAAAGTCCATCAGTTTAACTGAATTATTATTCCCGATATTATAAAGCTTATAGAGTTCCTCATTCTCATGACGAGATTGGACATTTCCCTCGACTATTCGGACCACACCTTCCGCGATATCGTCAATATAAGTGAAGTCGCGCTCCATATTTCCGTAATTGAATACTTTTATGGGTTTCTCCTTTAAGATCGCGTCCGTAAACAGGAACATGGCCATATCTGGTCTCCCCCAGGGGCCATAAACAGTAAAGAAGCGAAGTCCTGTTGTAGCAAATTTATAGAGATGACTATAGGTGTGGGCCATAAGTTCGTTACTTTTCTTTGTGGCAGCGTATAAGCTTATAGGATGGTCTACGTTGTGTTCCACCCGGAAGGGAACCTCCTTGTTCAATCCGTATACGCTTGAACTACTTGCATAAACCAAATGCTCTATATTATAATGTCTGCAACATTCCAGGAGGTTAAGAAACCCAACAATATTGCTGTCGATATAAGCTGCGGGGTTTTCCAAACTATATCGTACCCCGGCCTGGGCCGCCAGATTGCATACAACGTCAAATTTTTCTTCTTTAAAAAGCCCGGGCAGGGCCTCCCGGTCTTCCAGGTGCATTCTTACGAAAGAAAACTCGCTGCCAAAATGTTTACTGATACATTTTTTAAGAAATTGCTCCGAACAATTCCTGTCCATACCAAGTTGCTTTAATCGCGCGAACTTTAAATCAATATCATAGTAGTCATTAATGTTATCAAGGCCAACTACATGGTGACCTGATTCAATTAATTTAAGGGCAACATGGAAACCAATAAAACCGGCCGCACCGGTGATCAAAATTTTCATAAATTCAAATTTATAACGGTTTTTGAATTTCAATTTTTTATAACGAAGACAAAATTAGGAATTATAAAAGGAGTACTGATCATGTGGGAGCTTTTACTTTATTCAAAAGGGTTTAAGTGGATAAAACCTCGGTTAACTGCGGCTAACAATACTGTTAATTGGCAATTTATGGGGGCTAACGAAATGGTACATTCCCGTGAACCTATATTAAGGTCATTTTGACGAAATGTGCCAACAAATTTTTCAAGGTATGCTTCTTATATTTACTTTTACAACTTAGATTGCCTGATATTTGCCTACGAAGTGTATCATTAACTTGAATAGTTTGTATATTGGTATGCATTCAGTGCAGTTCTAAATCAGTACGGTAAAACTGATACCGACAGGATAATTTGAAGATGAAGGCCATTTCGGGTAATTGTAAAATTTAAAAACTATTGGTAACTGCAACAAAAATATGGCTTTCGTCTCCTCATATGGGGGGCAGGGAAGAGACTTATGTGAAAGAGGCTTTTGATACGAACTGGGTGGCACCTTTGGGTCCGAATGTAAGTTATTTTGAGCAAGCCATCGAAACCTATCTGGGCCAGAATGTCCGCGTAGCCGCACTGAGTTCAGGGACCGCAGCAATACATCTTGCCCTGGAAATACTGGGAGTGTCCAAAGGCGATGAGGTGATATGTCAGAGTTTTACTTTTTCCGCCTCCGCGAACCCGATACTTTATTTAGGCGCAACCCCCGTTTTTGTTGATAGCGAGCAATCAACATGGAATATTTGCCCTGAGTTACTCGAAAAAGCAATCCTGGAGCGGATTTCCAATGGGAAAAAACCGAAGGCAATAATTGCCGTTCACCTATACGGAATGCCTTATATGATTGATGAGATCAATGAAATTTCAGAAAAATATCAAATTCCTGTCATAGAGGATAGTGCGGAAGCCCTGGGCAGTACATACAAGGGAAGGACCTGTAGTAGTTTTGGGGATATTGGCATCTTGTCCTTTAATGGGAATAAAATAATTACCACATCCGGGGGAGGGGCACTTGTGAGCGAAAATGAAAGTTTTAAGAAAAAAGCGATTTTCCTGGCTACTCAAGCCAGGGATGATGCACCGCATTACCAACACTCACATATAGGCTATAATTATAGATTGAGTAATGTCCTTGCCGGCATAGGCAGAGGACAAATGGAAGTTTTGGATGACAGGGTCGCCGCCAGAAGGGAAAATTTTGAATTTTATAAAAGGCAATTGGGCCATCTTTCAGGAATAGACTTTCTGGAGGAGCCGGAAGGGCATTACTCCAATAGATGGTTAACATGTATACTAACAGCTTCCTATGAAGTTCGCGAAAAGATAAGAATAGCCCTTTTAAAAGAAGAAATTGAATCCAGACCCTTATGGAAACCCATGCACCTGCAACCCGTATTTAAAAACTATTCGAATTATAGCAATGGTATTTCGGAAGATCTCTTTCGGCGTGGTCTATGTTTGCCGAGCGGTTCTAATTTAACGGATCACGATCTGGAAAGAATTGTTGCCTTAATACTTAAATCACTGCCCCATGATTAAAAATTACCTGATGAGTAATGCACACAGATATGCCTCCAAATGGTTGGTTCTTTGCATTGATGTATTTCTCATATGTATGTCATTTATACTCTCCTATTTAATACGGTTCAATTTAACGCTCAATTTTGAAACCGAAGAGCTTCTTATCCAACTGCCATTTGTGGCTTTGATTGCACTTATTGCCTTTGTAATGACCGGATCCTATACAGGGGTTGTACGTCATACAGGTGTCCGGGATGTTTATAATATATTCAACGCCATATGTTTGTCCAGTATCGTTACCATCTTCCTGGTAATTATTAATAGGCAAACCAGTTTTATGGAAGATTTTACCATTCCTTTATCCATAATTATTATACATAGCTTAATTGGTTTTATTGTCCTCACAGCCTCCAGGTACGTATTCAAGACCTTGTACTATAATTTGGTAAAGAAGTTCAAAACTACCAAGAATGTTGTCATCTACGGTGCAGGTGAATCCGGTATACTTACCTATAATGCCTTAACAAGTCACACCGCCAGCAATTCAAGGGTAGTCGGTTATGTTGATGATGATAATAATAAAGTAGGAAAGAGCATAAACGGGGTGAAAGTTTATTCAAAAGGCGAACTTTCCGGTTCATTTATTGAGAAACGGGAAATTGAGGAGATCATTGTATCCATTAATAATATAGACAACAACCGTCTTAGGGAAATTGTGGAAAGCCTGGTTGATTATAATGTGCAGGTTAAGATTGTGCCGCCAGTAGAGGACTGGATCAACGGAGAGCTTAAGCTATCGCAGATAAAACAGGTTCAAATCGAGGATTTGTTGAACAGAGTGCCTATAAATATTAAGAAATCAAAAGTTTCTAACGAATTAAAAGGGCAGGTTATCATGGTAACCGGAGGTGCGGGTTCCATTGGAAGTGAAATAGTAAGACAGATCGCTAACTATGATTATAAATCATTGATCATTATAGACCAGGCAGAATCGCCTTTATACGACCTTCAGCAGGAACTTAAACAAAATGGCTATCACAATTTTATTCCCATGGTTGGGGACATCCGTGATAAAAACAGGATGAATACCTTCTTTCAGGAATACAAACCAACTATTGTCTTTCATGCCGCCGCATACAAGCACGTACCACTTATGGAATACAATGCTTACGAGGCAATAAAAGTAAATATTGCCGGGACAAAAATGTTGGTAGACTTGTCATTGAATTACGACGTTGATAAGTTTGTCTTTGTATCTACCGATAAGGCCGTGAACCCCACTAATGTGATGGGTGCTACCAAGCGCATTGCCGAAATGTATATCAGTTGCATGCATCAGGAAAACAAAACCAAATTTATTACCACCCGCTTCGGAAATGTATTGGGATCCAATGGCTCGGTCATTCCCCTGTTTAAAAAACAAATTGAGAATGGGGGCCCCCTTACGGTAACACATAAGGATATAACCAGGTATTTTATGACAATACCGGAGGCTTCCCAGTTGGTATTAGAGGCGGCGGCCATGGGCCAGGGTGGGGAAATATTCCTGTTTGACATGGGCAAATCCGTACGTATTTTTGATTTGGCCAAGAATATGATAAAACTATCCGGACTGCGGTACCCTGAAGATATTGATATTCGGATTACCGGCTTACGCCCGGGTGAAAAATTATATGAAGAGTTATTGGCAAACGGCGAAAACACATTACCGACCTACCATCAGAAAATAATGATCAGTAAGGTAAGGGAACTCAATTATGCCAAAGTCAGGTCCAAGGTAGATGAACTCTGTGTTTCAAATATGTTCTTTAACGGGGATACCGTGAAACTCATGAAGGAAATAGTCCCTGAATACGTCTCTAATAATTCCGAATTCTGCAAACTTGATGGTTCCGGGAATTTAGAATCGCCTCCAGATATTATCAAGAAAATATTTCAGTCCTAATAATTGTAAGTATACTTGCAAAAAAATCACTATATGTTACGCAATAAAAATCTTTTCCGTTCATTACCTTTTGCTGTTACGACTTTTATCATGGCGCTAATATTAAACTCCTGCGCGTCTAAGAGGGACGTTGTCTATTTTCAGGATGCCAGTAGTTTTGAAACCCTGGTCGACAAAAACAGCTTTACCCCTAAGTTTAAAGTAGACGATTTGGTGAGTATTTATGTGTCTACGCTAGATAACGAGGCCAGCGTACCCTTCAATCTGTTTCGTGGCGCTTCCGAAGGCGGGATAACCGCTGAGCAGGTAGATTATTTGATTGATCAGCAGGGGGAGATCGATTTCCCCGTAATTGGAAAGGTTAAAATTGCCGGACTTTCCCCTGAAGAAACGAGAGTACTTTTGCGTGACCGGCTTTCCGAATACCTCAAAGACCCGATTATTAATATTCGACTCAGGAACTTCAGTGTTACTGTATTAGGCCAGGTTAACAGGCCTGGAACATATGCTGTGAACGGAGAACGAATTTCAGTTCTTGAAGCGCTGGGCATGGCCGGAGACCTGAATATAAAGGGAAGACGGGACAATGTTATGGTGATACGGGACTTTGATGGAACTAAAGTATACACTAGAATTGATCTCACTCGGAAGGAGGCTTTAAGTTCGCCCGTCTATTACTTAACCCAGAATGATGTGGTTTATGTTGAACCAAACAATTCCGCAGTTACTTCATCCTCATTGGACAGCAGAACTACAATAGCAATTTCTATTGTATCTCTATTAATTACCTCGGGCATAATATTGATTACAAGACGGTAGTCATTTTAATTTAGCATTTAATGAGTTTTAATTTTAAAGGTTCGGATAAAGATAATATCGATCTGAAGGAAATAATCAGCGCTTATACAAAACATTGGAAATGGTTTGTATTGTCTGTATTGGTATCTTTTTCATTAGCATTTATTTACTTAAGGTACGTAATTCCGGAATATGCCGCACAGGCGAAAATCCAAATTGTAGACGAGAATAATTCGAATGCCAGTTTAGATCTTTTTTCCGATTTGGGGTTGTTCAATAGTTCAACTAAAGTGGAGGATGAGATACAAATCATCAATTCCAGATCCAATTTTATTGAAGTGGTAAAGGAGTTGGGCCTCAATACCAAGGTAATGGTTATGGGAAATATCATAGATGCCGAACGGTATTCAAATCCTCCGGTCAAAATAAACTTTATTGCAGCGGATTCCATAATTAACAAAGCGAGATTTTCATTTTTTCTGACCCTGTCATCCTCCACTACTTTTGGATATAGTGAGGAGGAGGACAAGCCGGTGAAAGTATACGCCTATGGCAAGAATATTGATACGCCGTTGGGAGGTATGGTAGTTTTGCCGAACACCGAGAATTTTTCGGGCTACAAGGATAAAACAATTAAAGTAATAGTGACACCTATCGAAAGGGTGGCACAAGCTTACCAATCCAAAGTTATAATAACGAATCCGGGTGAATTTTCTAATATTCTAGGTATTAGGCTCGAAGATCCGATTAAGGAGAAGGCAAGGGATATTTTAGATGCGCTCATTAAAATTTACAACAGGAATGCCATTGAAGATAAGAAGATTATAGCCGACAGGACATCAGAGTTCATCAACGATAGGATCGCTGACATATCTTCCAGCCTTTCTACCGTGGACCAGTCCGCTGAAGACCTGAAAACAAGTAAAGGCTTAACCGACATTGCCTCTGAGGCCAATATCAATCTTAATGTAGGTGCCGCAAACAGACAGGAACTTGCCAACTTCAATACGCAACTTCAAATTGCCGCTTCAATGCAGGACATTGTTGATCAACAGGACGGATTTGAGGTATTACCAGGCAATATCGGCCTAAATGACCCCACTATTGCGAGTACAACGCAACGATACAATCAATTGGTTCTGGAAAGACAACGCATGCTTAAAAGTTCTACCGAAAGATCACCAATTATTCAGAATTTAGATGAGGAACTGCGGGGGCTAAAGCAAAGTATGCGGTCCAGTTTAAATAGCACTGTAAACAATTTGGGGATGCAGGTGAATACCTTAAGCGGTCAGCAAGCCATTATTAATTCAAAAATTTATTCTGCTCCGGGAAACGAGCGTGCGTTGCGAGATATCACAAGAAGGCAGCAGACTACGGAATCTTTATATCTCTACTTATTGCAAAAAAGAGAAGAGGCTCAAATTGCGGTTGCCTCCCAGGCGCCAAAGTCAAAAGTTATTGATAACGCCCATAACGCCAGCGAACTACCTGTTTCTCCGAAAAGACAGCTGATTTTTTTAAGTTCCCTGATTTTAGGATTGCTTTTACCTTTTAGTATCATTTACGCCAAGGATATTCTGGATAATAAGGTGCATAATATGCATACCCTGGAGCAAATGACGAAAGACACACCCGTACTTGGGGAAATCCCTAAATTAGCAAAGAATGAGGAGAAAATTGTCGTAAGGGAAGATCGTTCGGTACTTGCCGAATCTCTCAGGATCCTTAGAACAAATCTCGACTACCTCATCAAAACCAAGAAAGGGCTTGGAAAAAACAATGTTGTATATATTACTTCCAGCGTACCCGGGGAAGGAAAAACATTTGTATCTACCAATTTGTCCATGATCCTGGCAAGTACCAATAAAAAAGTGCTCCTCATTGGAGCGGATATCCGGAATCCGAAGTTGTATACCTTTTTTATGGGAAATCAGGTCGACAAACTATCAAAGCCCAGTAGAAACAAAGATGCGGGTTTAACGGAATATTTATATGATGACGGGCTGCAGGTAAAGGATATTGTAAACCCCATGCTTGTTCATCACAATACCATCGATGTCATATATTCAGGAAGGATTCCACCAAACCCGGCAGAACTACTGATGAGCGACAGGCTAAAACATTTAATGAGGGAGGCCTCGGAACTATATGATTATGTGATTGTGGATACAGCACCTTTAATGGTGGTGACAGATACACTGTTAATTAGTGATTATGCGGATCATCTCATTTATGTAACCCGGGCTGGCATGACCGAAAAAAAGGCGGTACAATATCCTATTAAACTTAGGGATGAAGGCAAAATTAATGGCTTGGCTTTTGTGGTGAACGATGTAAAATCCGCTAATTTGGGCTATGGTGGAAGATATGGTTATGGCTATGGAAAGTCTCAAAAAAAATGGTGGAAGTTTTAAAAAAGTAACTAGTGGGGTGTCAAGGCTGGTGTGTCGGTTAAGCCGCTGTAATTTTTTATCTGGCCAAGGCAAAAAATCTTTGCATAACCGTAGCTACGGAAATATTTTTTAACGTAGGACAGGTGAAAAAGAACAAGGTTTGGGCTGACTAAAAATAGTGTTGACACCACACTAGCCGAATTTGCACAATAACCCCGGATATCCCGGTTTTTTTTAGAGCCCCCTTCAAATTATTGCACCATCCTTTTCAAAGAACAGCCCGACCCCGAATGCTTTCCACATAAGACCTCCGTGAGAGGGAGGTGCCCATATCGTATTCTTTCAAAAGGCTGAGCACAATTTATGCGTCAATTGATAAATTCGACCCATTTGTTTTATGCAAAAAATGCTGTTATTGTGCGAAATACGTAGGAACGCAGGGGATATTTTTTTTGGTATTTACGATGAAGTTGTTCTTTGTAACCGGCAATAGTACTTTAAACGATAAACCTTCGAATTTAGACGAAAAGCGGTAGGGTATTTCCCTATTCAGTTGTTATTAAGTTATCTTTGCTGTTGGGGCAAAACCAAATAATTTTAAAAGATTATAATTAAAGAATTGCCGTATATAACTATCTGACACTATGAATATATGCTACCCTGCCTACTTCCGACTCTTTGTTGTGGGCTTGTTTCTATGTTTATTTACGCTACCATCTGCGGACCTGAATGCTCAATTTAATTTTGATCAAAGTGACCTGGATTTTAATGGCAACGGCAATATTTTTGCCACCACTTCACTGATGTTTGGCCCGGATGGCAGACTTTATGTGGCAGAGTATACGGGAACTATAAAGATATTGACCATTCAGCGGAATGGCCCTAACGACTATGAAGTAACAGCCGTGGAGCCTTTAAACGGGGTGAAGGACATTCAGAATTATGACGATGACGGAAGCTTTAACGCGGATAACTTGAGAGAAACAATAGGTATTGCTGTCACTGGAACGGCTACCAACCCGGTATTTTATGTTTCTTCCAGCGATTTCCGAGTGGGCGGTGGGCCTAGCGCTCAAGATTCGGGACTAGATACAAATTCAGGGATTATAACTCGTTTTTCTTGGAATGGTGCCTCATGGGATGTAGTCGATTTGGTTCGGGGTCTTCCGAGGTCAGAAGAAAACCATGCCACTAATGGATTGGAATTCGCTATAGTGAATGGGACGGATTATTTGATCGTAGCATCCGGCGGAATCACAAATGCCGGATCACCTTCGAATAATTTTTCTTTTACCCAGGAATATGCTCTTTCGGGAGCTATCCTTGCAATTAATCTCTCCATGCTGGAAACTATGCCTATCTTGAACAGTAATGGCCGGGATTATGTTTATGATCTTCCCACCTTGGATGATCCTACCAGAGCTAATGTAGGGCCCACGGACCCAGATGCTGTGGGGTATACCGGTGTGGATGTTAATGACCCCTTCGGAGGTAATGACGGATTGAATCAGGCCATGTTAGTGGCCGGGGGACCAGTCCAAATCTTTTCGCCTGGCTATCGCAATTCATACGATCTGGTTGTTACTGAAAGTGGAGCTGTATATGCAACGGATAACGGTGCAAACGGCGGTTGGGGAGGTTTCCCCGAAAATGAGGGAACTCCAAATGTCACTAATAACTACATCGTTGGTGAACCGGGAAGCAGCTCGCCCTCAGGAGGCGAACAGGCGAACAATCAGGATCACTTACAGTTGATAACCACAGATATACAAAATTATAGTTTTGGCAGCTACTATGGGGGTCATCCTAACCCAACAAGGGCAAATCCAAATGGCGCGGGTATTTACTATACGCCAGATCCAAATGGGAATGCGGGAGCTGTTTTCAGAACACAGATCTATGATCCGGATGGTTCCACTGAAGGATCTACAATGGATCCCAATATTGGGCTCCCCGCTAACTGGGCACAGGTTGTTCCCGCAGCCAATCTTGTTGAAGGTGATTGGAGAGGCCCTGGAATAAATAACCCGGACGGTCCGGATGACAATCCCGTTACCTTATGGGGAACGAACACCAACGGATTGGATGAGTATACGGCATCTAATTTTAGCGGTGCTCTACAAGGCAATTTGATCGCAGGTGTCAATGGTGGCGTTTTGCGCAGAGCCGCCTTAAATCCAGATGGTAGTCTTGAAACACTCCAAACTGCTTTTGCGTCAAACCTTGGTGGAAACGCCCTGGGTATTACATGTAATAGTGATAACGACCCGTTTCCGGGCACCATCTGGGTGGGTATTTTTACTGGTCAGGCCGGGGATACCAATGTCGTTAGTAAGATAGTGGTAATTGAACCTGCGGATCCGGTAAATTGCATCAACCCTGGAGACCTCGGATATGATGCCAATGCAGACTATGACAACGATGGCTATACCAATCAGGATGAAGAAGATAATGGCACGGATCCCTGTGTTGGGGCTTCACAACCAAATGATTTTGATAAGTCTGCCGGAGCACCCTTGGTCTCTGACCTAAATGACCCGGATGATGATGCGGATGGCATTAATGATGACTTAGATCCCCTACAATTAGGGACTCCGGATGCCCCGGGCAGTGACGCCTTTTCCTATCCGGTGGAAAATGAACTTTTTTCAGATACCGCCCTAGGGGGCTACCTGGGATTAGGGATGACAGGTTTAATGAATAATGGGGATCCAAATCCCAACTGGTTGAATTGGCTGGATCGAAAGGATGATCCAAATGATCCAAATCCAAATGATATATTGGGAGGAGCAATCGGCGGAATGACAATGCAAATGACTGACGGAACTGCTTTGGGCAATTCCAATGACCAGGAAAAAGGATTTCAATATGGGGTGCAAGTAGACCAGAGCCTTGGAAGTTTTACAGTTTCCGGGCGTATAGTTGGATTTAATGCGCCTTTACAGCTCTATGGTAATGGAAATACGCCTAATGGCGAATTAGGAATCTTTATTGGAGATGGCACGCAAAGTAATTATATCAAATTTGTTCTCACCCAAAGCGGGTTAACTGCACAACAAGAAATAGATGATATTCCGCAGGCATCTATCGATATTCCAATAACCATAGGTAGTAGACCAAACAGTATTGTAACTTTTTTCTTTGTTGTAGATGCAACATCGGGACAAGTTGATCTGTTATATTCTTTTGATACAGGAAATCCGCAAACTCTCGGGACGATTAATGCTTCCGGAAGTATTCTTACGGCTATACAGAATGCTGGAACAGATCTCGTAACAGGGCTGATCGGCACATCCAATGCCTCAGGATTTGAATTAGAGGGAACTTGGGACTTTTTAAATGTTTTAGGAAGCAGTCCTTTTGTTCAATTAGCACTGGAAGATATTTCGAGATTAATTAATGAGCCTGATGAGGACATTAATTTAAATGATTATTTCAGTGATGATTTTGGAGACGAAAATCTTACATATACTGTAGAGGCCAATACCAACAACACCATTGGGGCAACCATAACGGATAATGTACTAACCTTGTCCTATCCTTCGACCCCTGAAGTTACCGACATAACTATTCGGGCTACCGACGAAGGAACCAATTTTGTTGAACAAACTTTTACGGTTACGGTAACAGATACTCCAGTGGCCTTATTCAGGGTTAATACCGGGGGGCCCGCAATTGCTGCCATTGACGGCGGAATAGATTGGGAACAGGACACCCCTGCAAATAATTCACAGTATCTGGCGGTACCTGGCAGCAATAATGCTTTTGGGTTTGGGATGAATAGCTACACGCCGGAAGTTAATCTTACCACAACCCCTACGGACATCTATGAAACGGAGCGCGCGGATATCGCCGCGGGGGCACCGAACATGACCTACTCTTTTCCCGTTGCCCAACCAGGGAATTATGAGATGCGATTATACATGGGTAATGGATGGTCAGGGACGGCAAACGCGGGAGAACGAATTTTTAGCGTATCCTTGGAAGGTCTTACGTATCCACTGCTTAAGGATATAGATCTTTCCGGGACTTATGGCCATCAAGTGGGGACCGTTTTAAGCCACATTGTTAAAGTTACTGACGGATCTATCGATATTTCATTTGTACACGGCTTAATAGAAAACCCGTTCGTTAATGGTATAGAAATACTAAACGCTTCTGATGCCAATACCCCTATTTATGTTGATCAGATTCTGGATCAAACCAGTAATATTGGCGAGCAGTTAGATGGTAGTCTGGTTGTCTTCGCAGTTGGCGGAGATGGTAATTTAGGCTATAGTGCACAAGGTTTACCACCAGGGCTTACAATAGAACCGACCAATGGCCAGATTGGAGGTACTATTACGGCGGGAGCTGAAACCAATAGTCCTTACGCTGTATCTATTACCGTTGATGACAGTGACGCCGGCAACACCGATGCGGTCACTATAACTTTTCAATGGAACGTTGTGAACCCAACTTCCTACAGGATCAATGCCGGAGGGGAAGCAGTGACTGCAACCGACAATGGGCCGGACTGGAGGTTCAATGCTGCTCCGGGCGCTTATACCGGAGGTATTTACAGTGTAAACACCGGCCTTATTGTGACATCGGGACTTCTGAACGAGAACAGGCATAGTTCAGTGCCTGCTTATGTAGATGAGACCGTATTCAATCAATTATTTGCACAGGAGCGGTACGATACGCCAAGTGGCCAGGAAATGCAATTTATCCTTCCGGTTGAGAACGGGGATTTTGCAGTAAACCTCTATATTGGCAATGCGTTTACTGGCACAAGCCAGGTTGGACAGCGCGTATTCGACATAGATATTGAAGGTGCTTTGGTAGAAAATGATCTGGATATTATCTCGCGATTCGGTGATCAGGTAGGGGGGATGCTCTCCTATCCCGTAACCGTAGCGGACGGGGAATTGAATATTACATTTTTACACGATATAGCGGAAAATCCTCTGATCAATGCTATTGAAATTTTTGAGATAGACAATTCCAATCCCTCGCTTACTCTGGATGCCATCGCCAATCAGACCAATGATGTAAACGATGCTGTTAATCTGGCAACCAATGCCGCTGGCGGGAATCCCGGGGAAAATATCGGTTATTATATCTCAGGGCAACCCGAAGGACTTAGCATAAATCCATCCACAGGAGTAATAACCGGGACCATAGATCAATCGGCCGCGGTCGGTGGCCCCGATAATAACGGGGTCCACGTTGTTGTTGTTACAGTTACAAAACCGGGCTCCGCACCGGCCAGTCAGGTATTTGACTGGATCATTTCACAGGCCTGGATCAACAAGGATGAAGATGAAAATTACACGGCCCGCCATGAGAATTCCTTTGTTCAGGCCGGAGACAAGTTTTATTTAATGGGAGGGCGCGAAAATGCCCTGACCGTCGATATCTACGACTATACATCTAATAGCTGGACGTCACTGGCTAATTCGGCACCTTTTGAATTTAACCACTTTCAGGCAACTGAATATCAGGGACTTATATGGTTAATAGGAGCCTTTAAAGATAATAATTATCCCAATGAGATCCCTGCAGAATATATATGGGCCTTCGACCCTGCAAACCAGGAATGGATCCAAGGTCCCCAGATTCCTTTAGGAAGAAGAAGAGGGTCTTCCGGATTGGTAGTTTATAACAACAAGTTCTATGTGGTGGCAGGGAATACGGACGGGCACGACGGGGGATTTGTACCGTGGTTTGATGAATATGATCCGGCTACGGGAGTATGGACACCGCTGGCAGATGCCCCGCGCGCCAGAGATCACTTTGCTGCTGCAGTTATAGGGGATAAACTCTATGCGGCCGGTGGACGCCAGTCCGACTTTCCGGATAATGTTTTTAATCAGACACTGAGTGAAGTAGACGTATATGACTTCACAAATAATACCTGGAGTACCCTACCCGCAGGTCAGAACATTCCAACACCTAGAGGGGGAGCCTCTTCAGTGAATTACAATGACCGGCTTGTAGTCATAGGCGGAGAAACCGCAGCGCCCGGCCCATCACTTACCGTAACGGAAGAGTATGATCCTGTAGCCCAGTCATGGAGAAATTTAGCCAGTCTTAACTCCCCCAGACACGGTACCCAGGCAATTGTTTCTGGAAACGGAATTTTCATTCTGGCAGGTTCACCGCTTCAGGGTGGTGGCAACCAGAAAAATATGGAATATTTCGGGGAAGATAATCCCGTAGGTGATCCCAGTGTGGCAAGTACGCTAAACGCACCGGCCGGCGTTCAAATACTGGATGGTACAACTGAGGATATTACCCTGGATATTGTGGACGGGAACGTGGGGGTTTTTGTAACCTCAATGGTACTTTCCGGATCCAATGCGGCCGACTTTGTCATTCAAGGCGGCGAACTTACTAATCAATTGTTGAGCGCAAACAGTGCACATGCGATTTCCGTGGAGCTCACAGGCGCGGGTCCTGACAGAAATGCGGTGCTTACCATCAATTACGGAAATAATTCTTCTGTTGATATTATTTTGTCAAATAACAATTTGCCTCCCAATGTTACAAATCCGGGAGATCAATTTAACAATGAAGGGGATGTTGTTTCCCTGCAGATTGAAGCAACGGATATGACCACTGATCTGGCGTATGCGGCAACCGGCCTTCCCCCGGATCTGATCATTGATCCGGCCACAGGATTGATCTCCGGAACCATAGCGGACGGAACGTTGAATACTTTTCTAGAAGAGAACGGACTGCTGATCATTGAGGCCGAATCAGGGACCCTGGATCCTTCCTGGGCCATAACAACAACCGGCGGGGCAACAGGGATCATTGCCGGTACCGATCATCTTAACAATCAGAACGGGGGGGCCATTCCTTATCGGATAAATATTACCACCCCGGGAGTATACCGCTTTAACTGGAGAAGTTTTTACAGTGGTATATCGGCTACCGACCAGAATGACAACTGGTTGCGTTTTCCCAATGCCAATGGAGTATGGTTCTTTGGTTATAAAGGGACTCCTGGCAGCGAGGCGGCTTTGATAGCTGAACTGGATGGTGCTCAGAACAATATTGTATTTCCGGTAGGCAGTGGCAGGGAAACAGCGGGTCTACCTCCTAATGGTACCACACCTGTCGGGGCATCCGGTAATGGTTATTTTAAAATATACAGGAGTAATGGTTCTCCGGAAGTATACAACTGGCAGGCGCTTACTAATGATAATGATGGTTATAATATTTATGTGCGTTTTGAGAATCCGGGTACGTATACCATGGAGGTATCGGAACGTTCGGCCGGGCATGCTATTGACAAAATAGCGTTGTACAAAGTGGATGGTCAGAATTATTCTGATTCAGAATTAACGAACGCCCCGGAATCACAGACTTCGATCGGCCAGGGTGCTGCAGAGAATAGTCCTTATAATGTTGAAATTACAGTAACGGATGACGGGACACCGCCCCTGGACACACAAATCCAATTTGTGTGGATCATAGGCGATGGCACTAATGAACCTCCCACGGCATTGGCCGAAGCTATTCCACTTTCCGGGGATGCTCCATTGGATGTCGGCTTTATTGGCAGCAACTCTACGGATGATTTAGGAATTGTAAGTTATCTATGGGATTTTAAGGATGGTAGTCCAACTTCAGGGGAAGTGGATCCTATACATACCTTTGCAAATCCCGGAACCTATGAAGTGGAACTTACAGTAACGGATGTCGGTGGATTAACGGATACCGATACGGTTACCATAGTAGTGAACAACCCCGCCGGCAATGAAGCACCTGTAGCGGTTGCGGAAGCCACGCCCGAGGCAGGCGATGCTCCTTTGGAAGTTACATTTACGGGTAGCAATTCTACGGACGACGTTGGTATTGTGAGTTATCTGTGGGATTTCAAGGATGGGGCTACTTCCACCGCGGCAGACACGGAACATACCTTTTCAGTGGCAGGGGATTATTTGGTTGAACTAACCGTTACGGATGGCGAGGGCTTAGCGGATACCACTACCGTCCTGATTTCGGTTGCCAATCCTGCCGGAAATAATCCACCCGTTGCCGTGGCCGAGGCTACTCCCTTGTCTGGTAATGCACCCCTGGAAGTTACTTTTACGGGTAGTAATTCAACGGATGACGTTGGAATTGTGGATTATCTATGGCAGTTTATTGAGGCGGGCAATATATCCACAGAAGCCGATCCTACATACACCTTTAGTGCCGCCGGGAATTATGATGTAATACTTACGGTAACTGATGGAGGTGGATTAACTGATACGGAAACGCTCACTATTACAGTAGGCGATCCTGGTGGCAACCAACCACCAGTATCTGTTCCCGAAGCCACCCCGGAGTCCGGTAATGCACCCCTGGAAGTTACTTTTACGGGAAGCAATTCAACGGATGATGTAGGGGTAGTGGGTTACCTATGGGATTTTATGGATGGCGGCAACACCTCTACGGAAGCGGATCCTTTTTATACTTTCGCAAACCCCGGTAACTACGACGTTACCCTGACCGTCACTGACGGTGGAGGTTTGGAAGATGTTGAAACCATAACCATTACGGTAAATGATCCAACAGGGAATCAACCCCCCGTGTCGTTGCCGGAAGCAACACCTTTGGCAGGTGATGCTCCCCTTGAAGTTACTTTTACGGGAAGTAATTCTACCGATGACGTGGGAGTGGTAGCTTATTTATGGGAGTTCATGGATGGAGGCAATACCTCAAGTGATGCCGATCCTACCTACACCTTTACAACTCCGGGCAGCTATACTGTTGAACTCACTGTAACGGATGACGCAGGACTTACAGATACCGCAGCAATTACTATCACCGTTACCGGTTCTGGCAACAACCCCCCAACGGCAGTCGCATTGGCAAGCCCAACCAGCGGGACCGCACCACTTTCGGTTATTTTCAATGGTGAGAATTCACACGGTGATAATGGAATAATAAGTTACCTATGGGATTTTATGGACGGTAATACATCAACAGATATAAATCCTGCATATACCTTTACCGCTGATGGAACATATAATGTTCAACTAACAGTGACAGATTCCGGGGGGCTTACAGGCACGGCAACTGTGTCCGTAGTTGTTGGTTCATCCTCAAATATGCCACCAACGGCGGTTATCGGGGCAGAGCCCTCCAGTGGAAATGCACCCTTAAACGTAATATTTACCGGCAGGAATTCAGTAGATGATTTTGGGGTTACGACATTCGTCTGGGATTTTGGAGATGGAACCACGTCTACTGAAGTGGATCCGGAACACACATACACGGAACCGGGAGAATATACTGTAGTTCTAACCGTAACGGATGCAGGAGGGCTGGTGGGAACTGCAACGGTGACCATTAATGTAGGGGGTCTTTCCGGAGATATGATGGCAATCCTTGTTGAAAATCCATCCCAAAATGGTATAGCAAAGGTGCAGGTTTTAAACAAACCTACGGAATTGATAGTGATGAAAATTTATTTACATGACTATAGTGGCAGGTTGATCAGTTCCTTTAATGCGCAACAATTATTTGTTACCGGAGGTACCTATGAAGTGCCCGTAGCGACTTTGAGGGACGGGCTCTATTTTGTTGGACTTGAAATGAGCGAAGGAGATCCGCTCCTGGTCAAATTATTGGTCAAGAATTAAGGCATGTATTATTTATGGATGGGAAAAGTGTGCTATGGCATAGCTTTTCCTCTCTGGCCTTATCGCTGTCAGCAAATAAAAGAACAATGCGTAGTTCACGTAAGAATCTTCTACTGGTTTGGAGGAAACTATGATGTACAAAAAAACGCCTAAATAGTACATGCATTCACAAATTCTAATTACTTTTATTACTGATATTTTACTCCCCACATCCTACATGCTATTTTATCGTTTATAACTAATATCCGATTGAAGTTTAAATCACTTCTTAAGATATAAGTGTTGTAGTTCCCTTCCATTATATATTTTGAATAAATTGAAATTGAGTTTGGATGAAAAAAAATTGTCCCTGTCCTATTTACGCACTGATATTGACGTTTTTCCTTTTTCAGATCACATTTTTAGCAGCCCAGAGCTTTAATTCGTTCGGTTTAACAGGCGAGAATCTGCTAAACCCTACTTCACTGGACTTCGGTCCTGACGGCCGGTTATATGTTGCACAACAGAACGGGACCATCTACGCCTTTACGGTACAACGCAACGGGGCAATACCGGGAAGTGGCAGATATGCCGTGAGCGCTTCGGAAACCATTAACCAGGTAAAAACGGGGATTCCCAACCACAATGACGATGGTAGCCTCAACTCGCTTGCAACGCGCCAGATAACCGGCCTGCTAGCAGCGGGAACGCCGGCTGTACCCATCCTATACGTTAGTTCTTCGGACTCACGTATTGGCGGGGGTTCTTCCGGGAATAATACCAATCTCGATACAAATTCCGGGGTGCTTTCCCGACTCACATGGACAGGCAGCGGTTGGTTACGCGTAGATCTTGTCCGTGGCCTGCCCCGTTGCGAAGAAAACCATTCTACCAACGGAATGGCCATCTTTCAAAAGGGAGGAACCACCTATCTGCTTTTACAACAGGGTGGAAATGCCAATATGGGCGCGCCAAGCAATAATTTTGCAGGCACTTCGGAGACCTTTCTTTCCAGCGCATTACTGATCATTAATATTACCCAGCTCCAAGGAATGACTATTTATACGGATCCGCGGAGTGGTACACCTTTCGTTTACGATTTGCCAACCTTAAATGATCCGGAACGAACAAATATTACAAACACGCATCCCAGCTTCCCGTATCCCGCCGGACATCCTATGCGCAATGCCACGATTGATCTTGGTGATCCCTTTGGAGGCAATAACGGCCTTAACCAGGCCTTTCCGGAACCGGGAGGGCCGGTGCAGATCTTTTCACCAGGGTATCGAAATGCCTATGATATTTTGGTGACCACAGATGGCAAGATCTTTACTTCGGACAACGGGTCCAATATTACCTGGGGAGGTCCTCCGGTAATCTATACCAGCAACGGAACCATCAAGTCCAATCAGTCGAGCTACAACCCCGGAGCAGGAGATTATGTAACAAATGACTTTAATGAAACTAATACGGCTACAATAGGCGATGCCCTACATTATTTGGGCACTGTGAATGACGCAAACGGGACCTACTATGCAGGGCATTCTGTGCCGATCCGTGCGTTTCCGTCGCGAGCCGGGGTTAAAAATTATAAGTATAACGGTTCACAATGGGTGTTGGATTCATCCCATAATTTTGGGACGCTCCTGGCAGGGGTTTCGGGATATTTTAACAACTCCTTCTCCATCGGGGGATTTCCGGATGATACGCGCCAGGGAGAATATCTGGCCGGTGCCGTAAGTAGTACTAAGGTCAATATCCTGGATGTCGTAAATTCCTCAACCAATGGAATCTGTGAATATACCGCAAGTAATTTCAGTGGGGCCATGCAAGGGGATATCCTTACGGCTTCCTACACCTCCGGCGGCACCATCAACCGCTATCGTCGCAATACCGCAGGTACTGGCCTCATAGCTAAAAATAATTCTTTTTTAACCGGGTTTGGCAGTCAATCTTTGGATGTGATCGCTCAGGGAGACGCCGATCCTTTTCCTGGCACGATCTGGGCGGCTACCTACGGTGCTAACAATATCACCATCTTTGAACCGACAGATTTTGTCAATTGCATTCAACCCGGACAATCAGGTTATAATGCCGCCTTGGATTACGATAGCGACGGATACACCAATGGCGATGAGGTGGCCAATGGCACTGACCATTGCTCCGGAGGAAGTAAGCCTGCTGATAACGATAATGACCTTGTGTCCGATTTGAATGATCCTGATGATGACAACGATGGTATCCCGGATGTCGCTGATGTCTTTGCCCTAGATCCGAATAATGGTGCAACTACCAACCTCCCAATAAGTTATCCTTTTTGGAACAACGATCCCGGGACCGGGTTTTTTGGGCTTGGCTTTACAGGACTCATGTTAAATCCGGCGGGGACTACCAATTATCTGAACCAATTTAACGAGAACAACCTTGCTTTCGGAGGCGCGGGTGGAAAGGCCACGGTGGAGACAGTGACCAATGGCGATGCTCTCGGCAGCGCCAACAATCAGGACAATGGGTTTCAATTTGGGATCAACGTAAATAACAGCTCGGCGCCCTTCACGGTACATTCCAAGCTGGAAAATCCGTTCGGTTCCCAGGAAGCGGGAAATGGACAATCACAGGGAATCTACATCGGGAACGGCGATCAGAATAATTACCTTAAGGCCGTGGTTATGAACGGAGGTTCTTCCGGTGATGGTATTGACGGATTCAATCTGCTATTGGAGAACGGAGGGAGCAGTACGAACACTATTTATAACGTTACCGGCCTCACCGGAGCAAATTCCGTTGATTTGTATTTTAAAGTAAATCCTGCGGCGAATACGGCCCAGTTTTTATATTCGCTGAACGGGGGAAGCACAATAATCCCATTGGGATCGCCGGCAGTGCTTCCCGCAAGTTTCCTGGCTTCAAATGATATTAAAGGAATGGCTGTTGGACTAATCGCCACAAGGGGAGGCGGAAACGGATTTACCGCGACCTGGGATTTTATTAACGTGGCTTATGATACCCCGGGATTTCAGCTACGCCTCAATGCCGGGGGCCCGCAAATTACCCACAATGGTTCGCTTTATGCAGCAGATCAATATTTTGTAGGCGGAAAAGTATTCACCAACTCCAATGCCCAGGTTCCGGAATTGTATAAAACAGAACGCAGCGCCTCTCCTCCTGCTTTTTCGTATAACATTCCTTTGTCCAGTGGGCAGTATACGGTAGTTCTTCATTTTGCTGAAATTTACTGGGGCGCCACAGGAGGTGGTGCGGGTGGAATCGGCAAACGCATATTTGACGTGAGCATAGAAAATTCGTTGGTCCTCGACAATTATGATATTTATGCGGATGTAGGGCCTCAAACAGTGGTCACCAAATCCTTTAATACGACTGTAAATGATGGGAACCTTAACATAAATTTCTCTGCTCAACCCAATGTTGGAGGGGTAGACCAACCAAAGGTTGCGGCTATTGAAGTGTACGGTCAAAATGCACAGTACCCTCCAATAGTGGTAGCACCCATAGCCAATCAGTTCAATGCCGTTGGGGGGGTGCCTAACTTTAACGTCAATGCAAGTGGTGGCAATCCGGCGGCCAATTTCACCTACACCATTTCCGGACAGCCGGCCGGTGTTCAAATTGAGCCGACCAATGGCCATATATTCGGAACAATTGCCGCGGGTGCGGCTACAGGTGGCCCCAGCGGTGACGGCAATCACACCGTAAGTGTTACGGCAAGCAAACCAGGATCTACCGCGGTGACCGTTGGTTTTACCTGGACGATCGGGCTGGGGTGGGCAGACAAAAATGAATCGGAGAACTATACGGCCCGCCACGAATGCTCGTTTGTGCAGGCAGGTTCGAAATTCTATCTTATGGGAGGCCGTGAAAATGCGAAGACGCTGGACATTTATAATTATGCAACCAACAGTTGGACTGCTTTAACCAATTCCGCACCGGTAGAGTTTAACCATTACCAGGCCACGGAATACCAGGGCTTAATATGGGTAATAGGTGCCTTCAAAGATAACCTGTTTCCCAACGAGGCTCCGGAGGAATATGTCTGGGCCTTTGATCCGGCCACCCAGCAGTGGATAAAGGGGCCCGAGATACCATCGGCCAGAAGAAGAGGCTCTTCCGGATTAGCGGTTTATAATGACAAGTTTTATATTGTTGGAGGAAATACCATCGGCCACAACGGAGGATATGTCAATTGGTTCGATGCCTATGACCCGGCCACTGGAACCTGGACGACCCTGGCTAATGCACCACGGGCACGAGATCATTTTCATGTGGCCGTCATTGGTAATAAACTTTATGCCGCAGGGGGCAGATTGTCTGGCGGGACCGGAGGCACCTTTAAGCCGGTCATCCCCCAGGTAGACGTGTATGACTTCAACACAAAAAACTGGAGTACGCTTCCGGCAGTTGGCAACCTTCCAACCCCGAGGGCGGCGGCGGCAGTGGTGAATTATAATGGAAAACTGCTGGTCATCGGCGGGGAGGTGCAAAATGAGATCGTTTATGGCGTTAATACAAACGATGCCCTTAAGATCACGGAATCTTATGATCCGGCAACCGGAAAATGGACAAGATTGGCTGATCTAAATCACGAACGGCATGGTACCCAGGGAATCGTGTCCGGCAACGGCGTTTTTATACTTGCCGGATCTCCCGCTCTCGGTGGTGGGAATCAAAAAAACATGGAATACCTGGGCAGCGATAATCCTACGGGAGTGGCAAGTGTTTCCAGTACCGTAACGGTACCGGCAAGCGTGCAGATAGTCCATAATTCCACGGCGAATATTAATTTGGGAATTAGTAGTGGCAATGTTGGCGTGATCATCAGATCCATGCAGATCTCGGGCACAAATGCTTCGGATTTTTCTATCGTTACCGGCAATCTGGCCAATTCCCTTTTAAAGCCCAACAGCCAGCATACCATAATAGTCTCCTATACCGGTAGCTTAAGCGGTAAAACGGCGGTACTTACAATTGATCATGGTGCAACAGCCAAATCCACCGTACAATTGGGGGGGATAGCCGGTGGCAATTCCAGTGGTGTGGTAAGCCTGACCATGGTAAATGGGGACCAGGACACCGACCTGTTTACGCTAACAAATAATCAGCAGATCAGTTCGGCCATAACCCAGGGTAAAGGGTTGAATATACGGGCAAATACGAACCCCGCCATAGTAGGCAGCGTAGCCATGAGCCTCTCAGGCCCTGTAAATAGTATCAGGACAGAAAATGTTGCACCCTATGCGTTGTTCGGCGATAATAGTGGAGACTATGTTGGCAATCCCTTACCATCAGGTAACTATACCATAAGTGCCACCGCTTATGGCGGAGTTAACAAGAGTGGTGCGGCACTAGGGACATTGACCCTTCAATTTTCAATAAACGATCAGGGAGGAACCAATCAGCCTCCCGTGGCCATCGCCACCGCAAGCCCCTCAACGGGTCAGTCTCCTTTACAAGTAACCTTTACTGGAAGCGGTTCTAATGACGATGTGGGGGTAGTTGGTTATTTTTGGGATTTTAAAGATGGAGGTAATACCTCCACAGTCGCCAATCCGGTATATACCTTCGCCACAGCGGGCACTTACGATGTTGAACTCAGGGTAACTGACGGTGGTGGTCTTACAAATACTGCTATAATAACGGTCATAGTCAATGAGCCCAATCCCCTTGGGTTGGCAAGTTTTACTATCGTAAATGCCACTACTGACAACGACGTCCTTAACCTGCAAAACGGCACTCGGATAGATCCGGGCACGTTACAGAACCAGCCCCATAATATCCGGGCAAACACCAACCCGGCGACCGTTGGTAGTGTATCATTTTCCCTATCGGGCCCCTTGAACAGAACTTGGACAGAAAATGTGGCCCCCTACGCCTTGTTCGGGGATGTTGGCGGGGATTATAACGGGGTGCTGTTTCCATTAGGTACCTACCTCATAAGTGGCACAGCTTATAGCGGATCTAACAGAAGCGGCACTGCATTAGGGACCTTGACTTTGCAATTCTCGATCACAAGTCAGAATGCCGGCAAAGGCATTGGTACAGATAATGAATCGGCCAACGGATCCTTTTCCGATTTTGCAAATGAAAAAGTGCGTGAAGTTTCAGGATCGGATATTCAGCTTTACCCCAATCCTGCCTTTGACCATGTTTATATTGTCGTAAACGATCCTTTTGCACATCTTCGGGAAGTATCGATCTACGACATTGGCGGGAGATTGGTCAAAAAGCTGAACCAATCCGAAATAACCACTATTGATAATGTGTATACCATCGATATAGCAGGTCTGGAGAGTGGAATTTACATGGTAAATTCAATCATGGACGGAGACCAAATTTATACGAAGAAGTTGGTCGTAAGGAAGTAACAAATTCTAGGGCGTGTTAACACTAAACGGAAATCATGGATTTTTTGATGATTTTTTCGGATTTCGAGGCTGTTTTTACTAAGCATAGCAGGCTACGTGTGCAAAAACGAACGAAAAAATACGGAAAAAGGGCGTAAAAGCCACTTTTAGGCTTAGTGTTAACACGCCCTAATAAAAAGTCTGTATAGTATTATGGAGAATAGGCAACATCTGCCTCAAAACTTTTTTGGAAACAGAGAGGTTTTTGAGGGAATTAAGTTGGTCGAGGTTATGAACGTCGGATGCGGCGAAATCAATCAAACCATCTTCCAGTAATTTCATTGCAATTTTTGGAACCTCTTTTCCGTAATACTCCCCGAGGGACAATAAATTTAACTGAAAAAGTATTCCCTGTTTCTTGTAGAGGGAGTACTTTTTAATTTTATGGTGTAAAAAACCATAGCGCTCAGGATGCGCCAGTATCGGATATAAACGATTGCTCACAATTTCAATTATGGCCGTATCGAAATTAAGCGGGGGTTGAAGATAGGACATTTCCACAAGCAGATAGTCCTTGCACATAGGCATTACAGCATCATCGCTCAGAATGGCCCCAAAATTTTCGTCTATCATATGTTCTGCGGAAGCGGATACCGAAACATTTTTAAGATTCTGGGTCAGAAGTTCATTCCTTAACGATTCCAGTGCCTTGAGAATAGATTCTGGCGTATTTGGATAATAATTATGCATAATATGGGGTGTAGCTATAAATTTGCTGACCCCGAATTCCGAAAACCCATTGATAAGTTCAACTGATTCCTCCGGGGTTTTTGCCCCGTCATCAATACCCGGTAGAATGTGATTATGGATGTCCACGAAATTATCCAGATGATCTATAAGGAATATTTTTTTTTCAAAAATGTGGAACATGACACTATAAAATTCTGGCAAAAATAGTGTTTCTAAATTTAAATTGAGACTTTATCAAGGGTGTCGAAATAGTGGTATTGAGCAACTTCAGTTCGGTCAATGAGCCCCGGGAGGTGCCTGGGATTCACGCCAACAGAAAAAACTTTATGGGAATTAAACCCAGAAATGGAAATTGTGGTACCGGACATAAAGACAAGTTGGTTAAGGCAGATCATTAATCTTTTATATTCTTATAGCCATAGGTACTGTTGGTTCACTTAATTTTGAGGTCATAGCCAAAGCAAAGGATAATGGGCTAGCCAAAGCCGCAAAACCGCTGATTGGTCAAATAGGCCCTCATATCTTCCTTTTCGGCCATTAATGCAACCCTTTAGGGCGGAAGCAGGGTAAGTTTTGAACTTGCCGAAGATAACGAACTTCCCCATGAGTTCTGTTATCTATTTTGTAACAAACCTATTGGATTGTTGATCACAGTTATCCTAACCTTTTTCATTGCTAACTTTTTGGATTTGGAAAGTATATCAACTTCAGGGAGCTCAGGATTTCTTTTGATCTTCTCCGTAGTGAACTATGTCGCCTTCAGGAAAGCCAAAAAAGTAAATGCAAGTAAAATTATTACCATGGCCGGAACCCTCCTTTGTGCCGCGGCATTTCTTGTTTTGATCGTTCAGCAGCTCAGGGACAATACCAAAGGCATAGTGATTTCTCTTGGTCCGATTGTGGTTTGTTTTGTTATTGAGTATATTTATAAAACAATTCGAAAACCGGATCAACATAAAAAATCATAAGGGTGCCAGGCAAAAACCTATAAAGAAAACCGACCTACGACCGGTATTTTACAGAAATATATAATCGCTTTGTCTGTGTTTAAAACTTTGGGCAGTAATTGCATTTCTAAGATAAAGCCAATACCTTTAGAACAACTATAGCAAATATGGCCCTGATGTATTCTTCCTTGATTTTATCAGTTAAAATATATTCATTTTAGGCCTGATTTATAAATTTAAAACCAAGATCATGTTGAAAGCGAACGTTTCCAAATCCAATTCCCGCAGGAATTTTATAAAAAGCACCGCCATTGTTACTGCCGGGGTAAGTATAGTACCCCGTCACGTGCTGGGTGGCCCGGGTTATATTCCTCCCAGCGATAAACTGTTGATTGCCGGAATAGGGGTTGGTGGCAAGGGAGAAAGCGACATACACAGTTTTGCACAATCGGGAAAAGCGGATATTGCCTATTTGTGCGATGTGGATGACCGAAGGGCGGCAGACTCAGTAGCTCGTTTCCCTAAAGCAACCTATTATAAGGACTGGCGTGAGCTTCTGGAGAAAGAATCCAAAAATTTTGACGCTGTTTCCGTATCCACCCCGGACCATTCGCATGCGGTCGCAGCCTTGGCCGCGATGGAACTGGGAAAACATGTATATGTCCAAAAGCCTTTAACCCACGATATTTATGAAGCGCGAAAATTAACCGAGGCAGCAGAAAAATACAAGGTGGTCAGCCAGATGGGAAACCAGGGATCATCGTCGGATGGGGTCCGTAAATTACGCGAATGGTATAATGCCGGCTTAATTGGGAAGGTACATACGGTGTATTGCTGGACCGATCGGCCGGTTTGGCCACAAGGAATTCCGTGGCCAGGTTCCAAGGCGGAAGTACCGGAAGGGCTGGATTGGGACCTGTGGTTGGGAACCGCGCCTTTTAAGAATTACATCAGTGGCCTCGTGCCGTTCAACTGGAGGGGCTGGTGGGATTATGGAACTGGCGCGCTGGGAGATATGGGCTGCCATTTGGTGGAAGCGCCTTACCGGGTTTTGGACCTGAAATACCCAAAAGATGTGCAATGCAGCGTAGGAAGTGTATATGTAGATGAATTTAAGCGTGGATATTTTCCTGAAAGTTGCCCACCGTCGAGTCATGTTACCATGACGTTTCCCAAAACCTCCAAAACCGATGAAGATGTTGTTTTGCATTGGATGGATGGCGGGATTCAGCCAACACGGCCGGAGGAACTGGAACCCAATGAAACTTTTGGCGATGGTGGAAATGGAGTGTTGTTCATAGGATCAAAAGGAAAAATGATGTGCAGTACCTATGGCGAGAATCCAAGACTACTGCCCACCTCCAAAACCGACGAAGTGAATGTGCCGCAAGAATTCGAAAGGGTTCCCGGAGGGGCAGGAGGACATTACGCCCAATGGGTTGAGGCTGCCATTGCAGGCTATGGCAAAAAAGAAGTGAGCGCTCCCTTTGAAATCTCAGGACCTCTGACGGAAACTTTATTGATAGCAAATCTGGCCATCAGGGGAGTGGATATCAGAAATGAAACGAAGAATGATAAAGGAGAAGCCTATTTTGAATATCCCGGCAGAAATATTGAAATGACCTGGGATGCGGAAAATATGAGGGTGACCAATCTTGATGAAGTCAATGCCTTTGTGAAACGGGAGTACAGGACTGGTTGGTCATTAGGTTAGTGGGCTAAGAAGCCTCTATATTTTTAAAGGTCCGGACTTCCGGAAAGTGATTTTAAGACACGTGATTTTCAAGCTACTGACAAAGCAGCGATTAGCCGGGTATCCTGTTGGAGGGAAATTTTATATCATCCATAATGGGATAAAGTTTGATCAATGACCGATTCCTGATCAACACATTCCTTGCCCTCTTTTGGACAAGGGCCATCACTAATCTCCTTTGGCGATTAGCATTTTCCGGGCGGTTAGAAGTTCAAAAACTTTCATTAGCTCTCCTTGGCGAATTATATTTGTATTGACCGCAGCCCGGCTGATAACCATTTAATCTCATGAAAGGGGCTTATTGGATTACGCACCCTTTCTAAATCCTGCGAAAAACCAGGCACGCAAACCTGCGATCAGGGTTGTGCCGACAATCTCTGTAGAGTTCCAAAACACCATTTCCCACACGGATATTTCCGAACCAAAAGTTTCATTGTTCTTTACAAGGTTTGGTTCTATGGGGTCGTTGATGAGATAAATATCAGTATAGACAGGAATAGCATCCAAAAGTAGAAACCGGTTCCTACGCATAATTTAAAGGCATCTGCATAGATCAAATTTCTTTTTTTTGTTCGTTTATAGTCCGGCATATAAAAATATAAACCCTGCCGGGATAAAGAGTAAATGGCATTAAACCCCAGGGCAAGCCCTGGACCCAATAGAAGGAATCGACCCAAGGGTCGAGGTATTAAACCTAGGCCCCGCTGAAAAAGCGGGGTTAGTTCAACCATCCATTTTAACCGCTCCCGCTAAAAAGCGGGATTATTAAAATGGGGTTTCACTAAATAAATTAATGATCCTGAGTGCAACGGATTCGCACACTTCATGTTGTTTCAACGGAAATCCAAAAAGAAGGACGAGTACTGAAATAAATGCGGCACAAACCCGTGCGAATTTGCTTTTAGGCCAATTTAGACTGTCCTTAAACACCTATAGTATTTCCTTCTTTTCAATCTTTGTTTTCATTATTTTTTAGAGTCCTCAAATCTATTTTATGTTAAAAACAGGACTTTGTTATGATGACGTGCGCTACTCAGGCAGTACTTATCAGGACTTAACACCTAAGGCCCTGATCCCATCTTATTTGTAGCATTATAGATTTTATTTATGCAAACCTTTGCATAAAATTCTCTTGTCATTTTTGTCAACTGTAAGAATTTTATTGTTTTTTTGATTGTAGAATAATTCAATAGACAACTAAGATATTTCTAATATGTAGGCCCTATAATTCCTAATAGAATAAAGATTAGTATGAATGACTTGTAAGGATATTACTTGTAAGAATTGAATTGAGGTTTATAAGTGGCCCGTCTGAAGGTAGTACTTTGGATTTCCTTTTCGCCCAATTGTTTTAGTGCAACAAGTCTCACCTTTTTAAAACCATTTCTATGTCACAATCAAATAAGAGTCCCTGAGAGCCTTGCGAGGAATAAAATACGAAGTCAGGGCAATATTGAGTTTTCTTTTTGCACACTGATGCAGTATACTATACCGTTTTTGCGCCCATTCAACTGTGTTACATATATCATTTATTGAATGATCTACTGATAAATAATACAGTAACGCTTTACTTGCTTTTTAACTCAACCAAATAATAGAACACTTATGAAAATTACAGGAGTTACCTTTGTCTTGTCCATATTAACCTTGCTCTGTTTCAATATATCGAAAGCCCAGACGATCACTGGCAATGTTTCAGATGATACGGGTCCATTGGCAGGGGCAAACGTATTGGTGAAAGGCACCACCAACGGCACGCAAACTGATTTTGGCGGAAACTACACACTGGAAAATGTGCCTGGCAATGCAACCTTGGTTTTTAGTTATCTGGGTTATAAGACCTTGGAGGTAGGGGTTGATGGAAGGTCGACCATGAATGTTACTTTAGAGGAGGATGCCAGTCAACTCGAAGAAATAGTCCTTATCGGCTACGGTAGCCAGAGAAAATCAGATCTTACAGGGGCAGTCGGGCAGGTAGATACGGAGCAACTACAGGAGCGTCCCGCCCAATCGCTCAATCAGGCCTTGTCGGGCAAAGTTGCCGGCGTACAGGTCAATACCAATTCCGGTCGGCCGGGGGGTAAGACCAATGTCAGGATACGGGGGTTCAGTTCAATTAACTCTTCTAACAATCCGCTTTATGTGGTTGATGGGGTGCAATTGCCCCAGGGCAACTTCGCCCAGTTCACTTCGGCCATTGATTTTTTGAACCCCAACGACGTGGTATCCATTGAGGTGCTTAAAGATGCCTCCTCTACGGCGATTTATGGTGCCAGGGGCGCGAATGGTGTTATTTTGGTTACCACCAAAAGGGGACAGGCCGGTCAGGGCAGGATCTCCTATAACGTGGAATATAACGTAAAGGAATTTGGCCCCAACCGTGCTAAGGTCCTCAATGCCGCAGAGTACAAAATGATAGAACAGCTTTCCTGGGAAAACACGGAGAAATTTGATCCCGAGGGATGGGCAGCAGGAAATTTTGCCCAATACGAACCCAGACTTAAACGAGCCGACCCCCTGATGGCACCATTGTTTGATAGCAATGGAGATGCCATATTTGATACCGATTGGGCCAGGGAAGTGCAGCAGCACAGATTATCCCAAAACCATCAGCTGGGCTTTTCGGGCGGAAACGAAAGGACTACCTACGCCATTTCACTCGGAATTAATGACGAACAGGGCCTTCTGAAAAACACCTTTTTAAAACGCTATTCAGGACGGTTTTCCATAGATGACCAGATCCAGCCATGGTTAATGGTTGGCGGCTCTCTCAGTTATAATTACCAGACCGAAAATCTGGCGGATACAAATGATCAGGTTCCACGTAGGATGGTCGAGGATTTTCCGTTCTTGCCCGTAAGATATCCAAGTGGCCCCAAAGAAGGCCTGTTTGCCGATAACAGGGACTATCCTTTTGCGGAAGGCACCTATAACTCGGTACATAGGCTAGACGGTCAAAAATATATCCTGAATACTCAAACGGCTTCGGGCAGTGTTTATACGAATATCAATTTCACGAAAGATCTGGAAATGAGAACTGTAGTAGGCGCTAATGTAATTACGCAGGAAAATCCTGAATTCCGTGATGCTACATTAGCCGGTAACAACCAGGCCTTTGCCTCGATCAGTAGTGAAAAGGAGATCTTCTGGTCCATAGAAAATTACCTCACCTATACAAAAGAGATAAACGAGGACAATTCGTTGACCGCTTTATTGGGATTGTCCTGGCAGCAGACAAACTCAATTTTCGTAAATGCTGAATCCAACAACTTCCCGACCGATTATTTCGAATACAATAATTTGGGCGCCGGTTCTGACAACCTTGGGGTTGATTCAGAGGCATCCAGGGAGGCTTTGAATTCCTATTTTGGAAGGATCAATTACAACCTGTTTGGCAAGTACTTGTTCACTGTGACCGGTAGGGCGGACGGCTCCTCAAAGTTCGGTGAAAACAATAAATTTTCTTTTTTCCCCTCTGCTGCCGTGGCCTGGAGGGTCTCCGATGAAAACTTTTTGGCAGATAGCGAAACCATTTCCAATCTAAAACTACGGACAAGCTATGGCGTAACCGGTAACTCCGAAATACCGCCATACTCGTCCCTTTCCCTTTTGAGATCCGATTATGAAACCATTTGGGGAGGCAACCGTATCGGCGGAACAGGAGTGAATAGATTGGCGAATCCCAATTTAAAGTGGGAAAAAACGGCGCAATATGATGTCGGATTAGAATTGGGCTTGTTTAAAAACCGAATCAGTATAGAGGCGGATTACTATTACAGAAAGACAACCGATATGCTCCTGGATGCCCCGGTACCTGAGTCGAGTGGTTATAACACAATTAGAAGGAACGTTGGTTCCATGGAGAACAAAGGGGTGGAATTTTCACTTAATACCATGAACATTGCCACAGCCGATTTGTCATGGAACACTACCTTCAATATTTCAATGAACAGGAACAAAGTGCTGTCGCTGGCCACCCCATCCGATATTTTCGGTGTTGGAGGTCCGGGCATCACCAACGAAACCAGTATTATCAGGATAGGAGAACCGGTAGGTGCTTTTTGGGGCCTTACAAGATTAGGTGTATGGGGTACGGACGAGGCCGAGGAAGCGGCAAGTTTTGTCAGCTATCGTAACGGGCTTACCCTGTTACCCGGGGATATCAAATACAAGGATTTTAACGGTGATAAAATTATAAACGATGAAGACAGAAGTATTATCGGCAACGGTTATCCTACTGCTTCGGGAACTTTGACCAATTACCTCACCTATAAGGGACTGGATCTTACTCTGGAGCTTCAATATTCATGGGGCAACGACGTAATGGACATGAACCTGCACTCCAGTGAAGACCGACAGGCACTGGCCAACAGCTACAAAACGGTATTGAATGCCTGGACACCCGATAATCAAAATACCATGATCGCGCAAGTCCGTGATACCCGTGCGGGATATGTCACGAACGTAGATTCCCATTGGATCAAAGATGGTTCTTTTGTGCGGGGTAAGAACCTGATGTTGGGGTATTCGTTTGGATCAAAGCTTCTTGAAAGACTGTATTTAAACAAATTGAGAGTGTATGCTTCCACACAGAATTTCTTTTTACTTGTTGATGATGAGCTTCTCGGAGATCCCGAGGTAATTCCCATACGCGGTAATCTGGGTAACAACGTCTTTTCACAGGGAATGAAGTGGCATGAATATCCAAAATCCACAACCTTTGTGCTCGGGCTTCAAGTAGGCATATAATCCGTTAACTTTAAAGAAATAACATCATGAAAATTAATATAACACAAAATATAGGCAAGATTTTACTCAGTTCGGTTTTGTTGCTGGGTACGGTCGGTTGTTCGGATTTTCTGGACGAACAAGACCCGTCCAACCTGACACCCGACAGTTTTTATACTACCGCCTCACAGGCACAGGCGGCGATCGCGGCCGTTTATGCCGATGCCAGGTTTGTTGGCAATGGTGCCGGTATCTTTTCGTCTAACTGGCAGATGCTCTTGGCACCCACGGGGACCACTACGACGGAGACCGCACAAAATTCGGATCTTAACAACCTTTACTCGTTATCCTGGGATGCCAATACCGGGCATATTAGAAACTGGTGGCGAGGGGTCTACAGGGTAGTTGCCAATGCCAATCTGGTCCTGGAAAATGTTCCGGACATAGAGATGGACGAAGCCGAGAAAACGAGAATATTAGGAGAAGCCAGATTTCTTAGGGCCTGGGCTTATTTTTATGCGGTGAGGCTTTGGGGCGATGTGCCTCTGATTACACTGCCGCAGAGTTCAACTTCAGAGAATTTTTTCCCTGTCCGGACCCCACAGAGTGAAGTGTATGACCAGATTCTGGCTGATCTTACGGAAGCGGAAACGGCAGGACTTCCCTGGGTGGATGAGAGCGGACGGGTTTCCCAATCGGCTGTTAAAACTTTGTTGGCCAAGGTTTACCTAACTATGGCGGGCAATCCGATTAATGAAACGGCTCGGTACGCAGATGCGGCCAGCAAGGCCAAGGAGGTGATCGACGATGCCGGACCTCTTCGGCTTTTTGATACCTATGGCGAGATACATGACGAAAATTTGAACAATATGGGAGAACATATTTTTAGCCTGCAGTATAACAATTTGGTCGCCGATAATCCCATGGGCAATATGTTCCCTAATTTTCAACCGGTAAGCTATAGAGGGCCTTCGGGTACAGGCAGTACCATACCACAGATCGATTTTTATAACTCATATGTAGACGGCGACCTGAGGGCAGTGGACCGTGAAGGCTGGTTTTACTCCAGCTACTATGAAAATGGCTCCGGCCCTCTTTTTGATCTGGGCAAACCTTATATTTTCAAACATTTCAACGTAACCGCCAACGGTACCGAAGGAGTGCCCGGAACAGCCAAGGACAACCTGAATGTTCCCATATTCCGTTTCGCGGAAGTGTTGCTGATCTATGCGGAAGCAGAAAATGAGGTGAACGGCCCTGGCCAGGAAGCCTGGGAAGCTTTGGCAATGATAAGGGACAGGGCGCAACTCACAACACCTGCCGTGGGTACATTTACCACAGAATCTTTTAGGGAAGCCGTATGGACAGAGCGATGGCACGAGCTCGCTTTCGAGATGAAAATCTGGTTTGATATGGTGCGTCTTAGAAAAGTATTTAATAGTCTAAACGGCGAGTTTGATGACTTCGTCGGCCATGTTAATTTGAATTCGGATCAGGCATTGCAGGAGAAACATTTGTTATTTCCAATTCCCTTCCAGGAAACGATCAACAATCCCAATTTAACGCCCCAGAACCCGGGTTATTAGAATAATATAGTTATCTGAAGATGATTTGGAGATCAAGTTTTTCAAACCAAATATCCTGTTCTTGATCAGGAAATAGCATTAAATGATGTTGTTTGAGTTAGTTGGAGAGGCTGTCCTCAAGGTAGGGGCAGCCTCTTTTTTAGAACCTGTTACCTAATAAGCTCGGAAATCATGCTTTCTATGCCTTTAATCTAAGTAATTCCCCCTATGGCTTTGCCTAGGGGTTTCCGATTTACCCCTCCTCTTGCATCCGACGAACGAAGAGGGAGGAATGACTATTTTGTTCAAAGGAATTTCTTTTCCCTAAATAATATTCCTTCCAAGATTACAGTCGTGTAACTAAAATTCCAGGGCAATTATCTTTTATTTTTATTTCATTATGTCTTTCGACGGTCGTTAAGGTTCTTCTTTATGACGTTTAACCTGATTATTTGGACGTTGACCATATTCAATGTTAAATAAAATCTAAGTTTATCATAAAATAATGTGTATGGATTAGCTTTGTTATGGGCTGGTTAAGGACCCAAAATTTTGTTTCTATCCTCCGAATAGTATGAAAATAAAATACATCGTTTATACCATATTAATTATTGGATTAGGTGGCCTGGTTGCCTATCGAATATTGTCAAACAGGGGAGTTGACAACTCACAAACTGCTCAAAGTCAGGCCCAAGCTACAACGGTTTCCGGAATGGTTCTACGGCCACGAATATTTAAGGATAATATATCTCTTTCCGGTACGCTGGAGGCCAATGAACAGATAGACCTACGGTGCGAGGTATCCGGGATTGTAGAGAGTATCAATTTCAAGGAGGGCAGCAAGGTAACACAGGGGCAGGTCTTGTTCAAAGTAAACGATATTGAATTGCAGGCCCAATTGTCCAAGGTACGTACGGCCCAAAAGTTGGCGTCGGAAAATGAACGAAGAGCAAAACTTTTATTGGAAAAGCAGGCCATTAGTCAGGAGGAATATGATATTGCCAGTGCGGACTTTCAATCGGCCGGTGCGGAATCGGAACTGATCGCGGCCCAACTTTCCAAGACCACCGTACGTGCCCCCTTTTCCGGAACAATAGGACTGCGTTCCATTTCCAAGGGAACCTATGTTACCCCTGCCACAATCGTAGCAAAACTGGTAAGTACGGATAAATTAAAAATCACCTTTTCCATACCGGAAAAATACACCTCCCAGGTACAGGTGGGTACCACGCTTACGTTCACCACCTCGGATTCTCAGGAAGAAAATACAGCCATTATATATGCAATTGAACCTGAGGTGGAAATAGCTACCCGTACCCTAAAAATGAGGGCTAGGGCAGAAAATCCTGACGGCAAACTATATCCTGGCACCTATGCGAATGTAGTCTTGCCGTTGGAAACGGTAAATGATGCCTTATTGGTGCCAACGGAATCACTGATTCCTGTTCAAAATGGAAAGAGGATCTTTATTTTGGAAAACGGTAAAGCCAAGGAGGTCGATGTGGAAATCGGAGCGCGCACAGGCAGTTCGGTACGGGTGGTTTCCGGTTTGCATGCGGGGGATACAATACTTACATATGGGGTAATGGCATTGAAGAATGGCACACCTGTAAAAGTAAATTTTGAAGAATCTGAACCTTTGACCGCGGAACAATGAATTTATCCACTTTAAGCATTAGGCGACCGGTACTTACCATTGTCATGAATATTGCCATAATTCTTTTTGGAATTATAGGATATACCTACCTGGGAGTACGGGAATTTCCTTCCATTGACCCGGCACAAGTTTCGGTCCGTACCAGTTATTCCGGTGCCAATGCAGATATCATTGAATCACAGATTACGGAACCTTTGGAAAAGTCCATTAATTCTATTGACGGAATTAGAAATATTACATCCTCCAGTGTTCAGGGATCTAGTTCAATAAGCATTGAGTTTAATCTGGATAAAAATTTGGAGGATGCCGCCAATGATGTTCGTGATAAGGTATCCCAGGCTGTACGAAGCCTTCCAGATGATTTGGACGCACCTCCGGTGGTATCTAAATCTGATGCAGATGCCGAAAGGATACTCTCGATGACCGTACAAAGCGATGGGAAAAACATTCTGGAACTTTCGGACTATGCCGAAAATGTCATTGCCCAAAGGATAGAGACTATCCCGGGCGTAAGCAGTGTACAGATATGGGGCCAGCGGAGGTACGCGATGCGGTTGTGGATAGATCCCCTAAAATTGGCTTCTTACGGACTTACCGTGGCCGATGTTCGTACTGCCTTATTGGCTCAGAATGTTGAGCTGCCTTCAGGTAAGCTGACCGGCGATAATACAGAACTAACGGTGAAGACTATAGGAAACCTGAATACGGAAGAGGGATTTAACAATATTATTATCATGGCACAAAGCGAAAAGTTAGTGCGGCTTAGTGATATTGGTACAGCCAGTCTGGAAGGTGAGAACATGGAAACCAAAATGAGCGATTCCGGCCAGCCCATGGTAGCTATAGCTGTGGTTCCACAACCGGGGACCAACTATTTGGAAATTGCGGATGCTTTTTATTTGGAATATGAAAAACTCAAAAAAGATTTGCCGGAAGGTTTTAAGTTGAATGTGGTCATAGATGACACCGTATTTGTAAGAAAAGCGGTAACCGAAGTAGCCGAGACGCTTTTGATTTCCATAATCCTGGTTATCCTGGTCATCTATTTATTTTTCAGAAATTGGTCCATGGCGCTTCGGCCACTAATAGATATTCCGGTTTCTTTGATTGCCACTTTCTTTATTATGTGGCTGTTCGGATTTTCCATTAACGTACTGACATTATTGGCTATTGTCCTTGCTACGGGTCTTGTGGTGGATGATGGTATTGTGGTCACCGAAAATATTTATAAGAAGGTGGAAGACGGGATGAGTCCGATAGAGGCTGCCATAAAAGGATCCAACGAAATATTCTTTGCGGTCATCTCCATATCGATAACCCTTGCGGCGGTATTTTTGCCTGTCATTTTTTTGGAAGGCTTTGTGGGTAGGTTGTTTCGGGAATTTGGTGTGGTCCTGGGAGCGGCAGTACTCGTATCTGCCTTTGTGTCCTTAACGTTGACCCCAATGTTGAACGCCTATTTAATTAGACCGGGAAAACAGAAGCAATCGAAATTCTATCACTTTACTGAGAAGTATTTTATACAAATGAATACGTCCTATGCCAGTTCGTTACGTGTTTTTATGGGAATGAAATGGCTGAGCTTCCCCATATTGTTGGCTTGTATAGGTTTAATTGCACTTTTTTATACACTACTTCAAAAGGAAACGGCTCCGTATGACGACCGTAGTTTTGTTCGATTGAGCGTTTCCGCCCCTGAAGGATCGTCCTATGAGTACATGGATCGACTAATGACCAATATTACGGAACTTATTAATGATTCGGTACCTGAGAAAAAGGTGAGTTTGGTTCTTACTTCCCCTGGATTTGGAACCTCCTCGGTGAATAGCGGTCGTGCCAATATTGCCCTGGTGGACCCTGGTGAAAGGGAACGTTCACAAAATGAAATCGCCAATGACCTCGCAAGGTGGGCCAAGTCCTATGTGGGCGGAAAATCCAATGTTTCCGAAAGACCAACGATCTCGGTAAACCGTCGCGGTGGACCTCCCATACAGTTTATCATACAGGCACAAAATTTTCAAAAACTGGAGGAAAAGATCCCCGAGTTTATGGAGGAGGCAGAAAAAAACGAAACATTTTCCTTTACCGATGTAAATCTAAAATTCGACAAGCCAGAAATTTATGTCACTATAGATCGGGAAAAAGCGCAAAGTTTGGGCGTTTCGGTATTGGATGTGGCACAAACGTTACAATTGTCATTGAGTGGTCAACGCTTTGGTTACTTTTTGATGAACGGAAAACAGTATCAGGTAATTGGTCAATTTGATAAGAATGACCGTGACGCGCCTATGGACCTTACCTCCATTTTCGTAAAGAACAAAGACGGACTTTTGATCCAACTGGATAATCTGGTCACAACTACAGAACATAGCAGTCCGCCCCAGTTATTTCACAACAACCGATATATGTCCGCCACTGTTTCGGCAAATCTTGCTCCCGGTAAAAGTATAAGTGACGGAATCGATGCAATGGAAAGCATTAAGGAAAAGGTTCTGGATGATACCTTTACGACAGATCTGGGCGGCGAATCGCGGGATTTTGTAGAAAGTAGTTCCAATACCATCTTCGCTTTTGGACTTGCCTTACTACTGATTTTTCTGATCCTGGCCGCCCAATTTGAAAGTTTTATCGATCCATTTATTATTATTTTAACCGTACCGATGGCCGTGGCGGGGGCCATGTTCTCCTTATGGCTCTTTGGCCAGACCTGGAATATATTTAGCCAAATAGGGACGATTATGCTGATTGGCCTGGTAACTAAGAATGGAATATTAATCGTTGAATTTGCCAACCAATTACGGGAACAGGGGTTGCCGAAAATGGAATCGGTTCTGAGAGCCTCGGAATCCAGATTACGCCCTATTTTGATGACCAGTCTAACCATAGCATTGGGCGCATTGCCAATTGCACTGTCCTTGGGAGCCGCTTCTACCAGCCGCATCGGAATGGGAGTCGTGATCATTGGAGGTACCATGTTCTCTTTGATACTTACATTGTTCATTATTCCGGCGCTATATATCATGTGGTCGAGGGAAAAAATTCAACGACCTGAATTCAAAGTCCTCGAAACCTATTAGTATGAGCAACCGCGGTTATTCCCACATCTTTTTTGCATTTCTTTTTATGACAACCATGTGCTCTGCCCAGGAAATTCTGAGGGTGGAGGATGCCGTCCAGATGGCATTGGAGAATAATTATCAGATCAAGACGGCCGCCAATGAATTACAAATTGATGAGGTTTCGATAAGTCCGGGGAATGCAGGAATGCTTCCCAGGATCGGGGCAAGTATAACGGATAATAACAGTGTTCAATATTTGTCCCAAACCCGTTCTGACGGCACGCAGGTTGAACGGGACAATGCCAGGAACAATAGTCTGAATTATGGCGTAGCACTGGATTGGACACTATTTGACGGCCTGCGGATGTTCGCAAATTTTGAACAATTGAAGGAAACGCAGAAATTGGGGGAGGCCGAGTTAAAACAGGTAATTTTGACCAGGGTAGGCGAGGTCATGATTACGTATTATGATCTGGTACAACAACAACAACAGCTTTCTGCCTTGGACAGTACCATTATCATTTCGGAGCAACGGGCAGAGCTTGCGCTAAACCGCTTTACCATTGGTAAAGCTTCTAAATTAGAGGTTTTGAACGCCCAAGTGGATTTGCATACAGACCAAACCCTAATGCAGAGGCAAAAGGAGCTCTATGCCAATACCAAAATTCAATTGAACGAACAATTGGCCCGTGACCTTAAAACCAATTTTAACGTGGTACCTGAAATTTTTGTTGATGAGGGATTGATATTACCAGAGTTGGAAGCACTTGTCGCTAATGAAAACCCCCAACTTGAGGCTGAAATGATCAATAAGCGGATCAGCGAATTGGAACTCAAGCAAATAAGGGCATCCCGTTATCCTTCTATATTTGCCACCACGGGATACAATTTTGGCCGTTCCGAATCCAGCCTTGGATTTACCACCAGTTCAAATTCCAGGGGATGGAATTACGGTTTTGGTGCGACCTTAACTTTATTTGACGGTTTGAAACAGAACAGAAATGAGAAAACAGGAAAGATAGCCCTTGAAAATGCCGAAGTAGCCATTGCAGAACAAAAGCAGGAACTGATGTCGCTCGTAGGGACCACCTACCAGACCTATTTGACCAATATAAGTCTTATTGGGCTAGAGGGAAAAAATGAGGCTATTGCGAAGGAAAATCTGGACATTACGGTTGAAAAATATAGGATCGGGACAATACCTACCATAGAGTTTAGAACGGCACAGTTGAATTACATCAACGCCAAAGTGCGTTACAGCAATGCTAAATTCCAGGCAAAACTTTCGGAGATAATTCTAAAACAGCTGGCAGGGAATTTGGTATTGTAGGGTTATACTTTCCCGGCCCGGGATTCATTGAGCAAAAGCTGGGCGGAAAGACAGAGGTCTTCTTGTTCGTCTGTTTTTTTCTGTCTGAACATCAAACCTGATCCGCTGTTAATCGCGCAATTCGGACCATATCCCCAGAATTCTTAACAGCCAGACTTTTGAGGTTTGCCGCAAACTTTTTCCGGTTCATCGCTTGTTTCCCTAATGCATGAACTTAGGCCCTACGGTGCGGGGCTAAAAACTTTTTTCGAATAGGTTAATCTAAGTAATTCCCTTATGGCTTGCCTCGGGCCTGCCTGGCCGGTAGGCAGGGATAGTCGCCCGCCAGAGGCGGGTAAACTTTTAAGAAATTCTTTATTGGTTATTGGTTAACCGTTAATGGTAAGATATCAACTATTAACGATTAACATTTAACCAAAGCCTGCCCGTGCCCCGCCAGAATGACTTGTCGGGCTGGCGTTCAGGTTGGCAATTCCATTGCGTATCCAAGCCTCCGCCATAGGACGGACAGGCATGGATAGTTGCCCGCCAGAGGCGGGTAAACTTTTAAGAAATTCTTTATTTGTTTGATCTGTAATTGGTGCTGACAACGGAATGGCATGAAAACCGGTCAGCCCACTAACGGCTTTTCGCTAAGAAAAGGGTGATGGTAATGCCGTTTGCCTGTCGCCTGGCAAAGCGCATTGGCCACAGCCGCGAAAATGGGCGGGAAAGTCGGTTCGCCCAAGCCAGTTGGTTCTACCTCGCTTTCTACGAAATGGACATCGATTTCTTTGGGCGACTCGCTCATTCGGATCATACGGTACCTATCGAAGTTGCTCTTTTCCGGTACCCCGTCCCTGAAGGTTAGCTCCCCATAGAATGCATTTCCTATACCGTCAACGATACCACCTTCGGCCATATTTGAAGCTCCATCGGGATTGACCACTATACCGCAGTCCAGGGCACAAGTGACCTTTTGTACCACAGGCTTGTCGTTTACCATTACCATGTAGAGCACTTGCGCCACATAGGAGTTGTGGCAAAAATAGGCAGTGGCCCCACGGTGTATTTTCGAGTCTGTGTTGCCCCAATTTGATTTTTCCTTTACCAGTTTTAAAACCCCGGCATAACGTACGGGGTCATAATCATTGGTTACGCCCTCCAGGGGGTTATTGATGGCGCGATCAAGCAACTCCAATCGGAAATCGATGGGGTCTTTTCCCGCGGCTTCCGCTACCTCGTCTAAAAAGGACTGTTCCGCACTGGCCATAAAATTGGATCGCAGCGCCCGAAACGATCCTACGGTTAGATTGGTGTCAATGGTCCAATCCTCGTCAAGATAATGGTCCACTGCACCTGCCGGAAAGCGATCCTCGCGCAAGGGGCTTTCGGGAATGCCCCCGGTCTTTACGTGAAAAGCGATCAGATTATTGTCAGCATCCAGACCTGCACGAAATTTGGCGTGGTAGGCAGGGCGGTAGATACCGTCTGTCATAATCATAGGCATGGAAGTTTTCACGTTCTGACCACCTTCGGGATTAGGCGACATAATCGTTACCGAACCGTTGTCCCCTATCTTCAAATAGCCGTTTAGTTTGAACCATTCCAGGTAAACTGTTCACCTCTTCCGGCGTTATTTTACAGGAGGCTAGCCAATTAAAGCCAAGTATAATACCTCCTCCGGCCAAAGCCGAACTTTTAACAAAGGAACGTCTGCCTATTTTTGTTTTAACCGTACTCATATTGTTCTTTTTTTAGAGGTATTGAAAGAGCTCAAGGGTTTATTTCATCTTAAAAAACCACCTCCTTTTGGGGTGGTCGTGTTCTTTTGGTTGTGCCCTATCTTTACCCCATGGGTAAATATAAGAAACCAAGCCATGTAATCTATAAGTGCGACTATCATACCCGCTATGCGAAGTTGCAAACTTCGAGGAGCAGGGGGTTTATATGGCCTTTCCATAGCTATCGATAATCGGATCCGACTTTTCCACAACCATTGGTTAATAAATTATTATAAAATGACCAGTGGAACCTAAAAAAAGACATTGCTGTTTGAGTAAATTTGAATATAAAAGAAAACACGGCGTACAATGCTTGAACTGGTAGAACAAACAATAAAATCGATAGAGGAGAAAGGAACGTTATCCCTGTCAGAAATAAAAAAAGCAAGATATATTTTCGGGGAAGGCGCCCATACAATTCTATCCCAAGGGAAAGAAAAAATCACGGTACTGATAGAAAACGGTGAAGATCGTACCATACAGATAGCTGTTGCTGGGGAGGATCGGAAATACCTAAAAACGGACGATAACCTTACCGAATGGGATGCCCATGGCCTGACCGCCCTCTACGTTATAGAGGACATATTTAAGGGCCAAACGCTTTCCGAAGGCATCAAGTACACCCGAAAGGGCATGATAAAGCGGGTGATGGAAGAACGTTATGAAAAGGCTAAAAAAGCTGAATATAAAATACAGTTGGCCCATAATCTGCACGGCGAACACACCTTGATCAACGAAAAGGGAAAAGCCTACAAGATCACCCTTCGCGATTTCAAGAACAAAACGGGCTATATCAACAATATCGATTGGCGCACTAACAAGCTGGGCACTACCAAGCATATCATGTTCCTGTTCGACTATTTGGAAGACAATCCTTCCAAAACCAGGAAAATGGACAAAAAGTATCCATTTATTGAAATCTTTACGGATCCTTTGAACGACTATAGGACTACGTGGTTCTATCCTGAAGAACTGAGAATGGAGGAAAAGCAACTGCTAAAATCGCATTTTGGGAACAAAAACTATATCGAGGATTCTCAAATAGCCTCGTTTTTTTCCTTTGTACACAAATCCAGGGATCTTGAGCGCATAAAGATACGGGAAGAGGTCTATGAAAAAGTGGAGGCCTATTTCGAGAACAACGCACTGGAACAACAACGAAAAAGTACAGATCTGGACCTTTCGCCCATAAAGGCAACCTTATACCCTTATCAAAAAGAGGGCGTGGCGTTTGCGGTCTTTAAAAAAGGCGTTATTATCGCCGATGAAATGGGACTGGGGAAAACCCTCCAAGCTATCTCGGCGGCCGTGCTCAAAAAAAAGATATTTAATTTCAGGAAGACGCTGGTGATCTGTCCGGCATCGGTAAAAAGCCAATGGAAGAACGAGATCTTAAAGTTTACTGAAGAGAAGGCCGTTGTGGTTGAAGGCTACCCCGGGGAACGGAACGAAATGTATCTTAACGACCCCTCTTTTTTCCATATCATCAATTATGAGACCGTACTGCGAGACTTACCCTTTATTAACAAAGCCGGGTATGATTTCGTGATACTTGACGAGGCACAGAAGATAAAGAACTATGAGACCAAAACGGCAAATGCCGTAAAGGCCATACACAAAAAGCACGCCTTGGTGATTACGGGTACTCCTTTGGAGAACAAGTTGCTGGATCTGTATTCCATCGTACAGTTTTTGGATCCCTATTATCTGACGCCCCAGTGGGAGTTCTCATACCAGCATTGTATTTTTGACGCCAACTACAAGAACAAGATCAGCGGTTACTATAACCTGCAAAGCCTGAAAGCCCGACTGGAGCCCATCCTCGTCCGAAGGGAAAAACAAGAGGTATTCGACCAGTTGCCCAACGTCATCCAAAAAAGCGTTTATGTAGAACTTTCAGACGAGCAGGCTGGACTGCATGCCAGTTTCGCAAGGGGTATTGCCTCTATTCTTGCCAAAAAGTTTAAGACTACCTACGACTGGCAAAAACTGATGCACCTATTGACCAATATGCGAATGGTGTGCGACTCGACCTATCTAATCGACAAGGAAACCCATATTTCGCCAAAAATGGTGGAACTCAGGGAAATTCTGATAGAAAGCCTGGATATCAAGAATAACGATAGAAAGATTATCATTTTTTCGGAATGGGTCACCATGTTGAACCTTATTGGCGATATGCTCAAAAAGGAAAGTATTACCTATACCATGCTAACGGGTAAAGTGCCCGTAAAGAAGCGCGGCGAATTAATCAAGGAATTCGAGGACAACCCGGATTGTAGCGTTTTTCTCTCCAGCGAATCGGGCGGTACCGGCCTCAACCTGCAGGTTGCCGATACGGTAATCAATTTTGAACTGCCTTGGAACCCTGCCAAGAAAAACCAACGTATCGGCCGAATCGACCGGATCGGACAAAAGAAACGGAAGTTGCACGTGTTCAACCTATTGTCGCACAATTCCATAGAGATGAAGATCGCTACCGGTCTTTTGCTAAAACAGAATCTCTTTGAAGGCGTATTGAATTCGGGAAGCCTTACCGATGAGGTGGATTTTTCCGAGAAGGGTAAATCGCAATTTATTCGGCAACTGGAAGAAGTGCTCGGCGAAGATAGTTTTACGGAACCCGCCAACTACGAGGAATTCGGCATGGAAACCCAAGAGGAAGAGGAGCTACGGGAAATGACCATGGAAGCCTCACAAACCGAACTCTTTAAAACAAACCTGTCTCCCGAAAAGATAGGCAAACCGGAAAACCAAAAACCACAAACGGCATCCACGGAAAGTAGCGGAAACGGAAAAAGGGAAGCCGATCTTGAGCAAATGGAAGTGGTAATGACCAAGGGAATGGAGTTTTTGACCGGCATCTACAAGATGAGCACAGGAAACGATATTGCCGCCACGGGAAAACCAACGGTAAGCGTCAATAAGGAGACTGGGGAGGTCTCCATTACTTTTAAAATGGGAATGTAACCCCACGCACACCTGGTATGTACACTATAGTCCGAGTTTTTTCTACGCCCCAATTGTTGACACCGCGCTAATTTTATGTGGAGTACAGAGGGTATTGGAAAATGGTAGGTTTTTCCAATTTCGCGGGAACATTGGAATTATAAGGGGGAAGGTGCACGATTTTTTTTGTTTTTTTATCCTAAAATTCAACCGCTAAACAGGTTTAACATTCTTTTTAACTCTGGCTTCAGTAAATTTTCTCCTCTAACATATCCCTCCACTGAATAAACCCTTTTCTATCATTGGAATAATCGTGGATAATTCGGCTAAAGTTTACGGGTCGGGTTCCCAAATAAGGCAGCCTGCCCTGATTTCTAATCGTATTCAATGCCAAATCGACCGAAGCTAGATTTTCCTTTAAGGTCGAGCTATTTTTGTCGAAATGCCAAATGTAAGTCGCTTCCTCGGTATCCAAGGTTTCCAAAATTACATGGAACTGGTGATTTCCGGACAACAGGAAAACAAATGAAAATGGATGAAGCACAAATCGAAGCTTTAAGATCGCGCGCGCATGATTGTCGGCCAAATAACGTAGCTGGCGAAAATGTTTCACGTTTCTCTTTGAGAGGATTTCCTCCAATAATTCGTGTTTCGATGGATATAGCTTTTGAATCTCAACTTCCTCCTCTCCTCTATTTGATTCATCATATAGGGTATATTTTTTACCGAAAAGGCGTTTTTCTACAAACCTAAATCGTACGCTTTCCAGAATTTCGCGATTTATCCTTTCCAGGTCACTGGAAGTTGCCAACTGTGCTACTAAAATATTGTTCTCAAACTCAGCGGAAATATGTATTTCAACGCTCTTAGACCCCAACACTTTCGCGAAATAGGGTTTTAGCACCTCAAACTCGGGGCGGATATAATCATTTTCAATTTCGAATTCCAACCCAACTGGTAACTTGCTGCTTTTATGGACAAATAAAATTGTACCAATCCGAAAATCGAGCTGTTCTATAGGCATATTTATTGTTGCGCTCATTGAACTACTTCCTTGTGCCTTGGGAATCGCGGTGGGGGCATCGTCAAACAGGGTGGCCTGTCTATCCAGATTCCGGTAGTAGGTGTTTCTTTTCAGAAATAGTCGATTAAGGTAATCAATCTTAGAATCCCGGTAATCATAAATTAACGGTGCAATTTCGGAACGCTGTACCCTTCCTATATATTGGATCAGCTTTCCCTTGAAAGAAAAGGGATAGACCAAAAACAGGCAAGTAACATTTTGTAGATCCGTGCCTTCCCCAAAGAATTGACCTGTAGTAATCAGGATTTGATAGTTTCCTTCGTTAAGGATTTTCCATTTTAAACTTCGATCGCTGTCCGAATCGTCCCCGCTCAATGCAATAACCTCAAATTTTTGCTTTAAAAACTGATATAGGATTGTAATGTGTTCCTTTCGTTCCGTGATTACGACCACTCGTTTACCGACATTTACTTCTGAAGTAATATCGTCAACTATGCTTTTGTTGCGTGCCGAATCGTGTACCAACACTTTGGACAAGGTTTCGAACGTGTCCGTTTTTGAATTAAAGGGAATATCCAGATTGGTATTCCTGACGATAACCCGTGCTTTTTTAAAGGTTTCTATATCCTGCGGTTTGATAGTGGCTATAGGTTCTCCCAAATGGGCAAAAATAAGTCTACCATCACTATTTTTTCTGAAAGGTGTGGCTGTAAGTCCGTATAGGTAATAAGGGGAAAGTTTGGAAATGGTAGATGCATAGGATGCAGCGGGAATGTGATGACATTCGTCAATGATTACGGTTTTAAATTTTTCGCGTATTTCAGGAGTGTCTATTTTTTTGCCCAGACTTTGGATCATGGCTATTGTAACTTGCTTTCCTATTTTTGCTTTACCCTGACCTATTTGACCAATCTGGTTTTTAGGTATTTTCAGAAAAGCTTCGATACGTTCCATCCACTGGTTCAAAAGTTGTTTTCTATGAACAACTATCAAGGAGGGCTGGCGTTTGTCGGCAATTATTTTCAGCCCTATTATGGTTTTGCCAGATCCGGGGGGAGCGGTAATGACCCCAAAATCCTTTTTTGAAACAGCCGATAGTACGGTTTTCTGATGTTCCAGCAACTCAGTGCTAAAAGTAAACGGTATGTCCTCCGATTTTTTTCTTTTGTCCTGAAATTCAAAATCGATTTTTTGTTTGTTACAAAATCGCAGTAATTGTCCAATAGTACCTCTTGGAAGAATGACTTCATTTTTCGATTCAGAAACAAGATTGAAATACCGATCGGTGTTCCATGTGTTTCTTCCTGTCTTTTTCTTTATGAAATAGTCAGGGTTGGCAACGTTGAATGTATCTTTTATAAAATTGACCAATGGCGAGGTCAAGTCGGTCTTATTGATCCTAATTTCGCTAGCCAAACGGATGACAAGTGTATTGCCGGAAAAAGAGTCTCCCAATTCGTTCGCATCGTTTTTAAGGATTGAATGGTACAAAACATCAAGTTCAGGGGGTTTTAATCTTTGGATTTGCTTTTAGAAATGCCATTGATTTTCATACGGAGCGAAAGATTTGGGGTCGATAAAGCAGCTATTGCCCTGCTCAACATTTGGTTTCGATAAGGGCAATGCTATAAGGTTCCCCAAGCCCTTTCCGGAAAGGAAATCCTGATTGGGAAATAAACGATCAAAACTTGATGTTTTATCGAATATGGTAAATGTGCCACTTTCTTCGAGCAGCTGTTTAAAAATTGTTCTGCTTTTTATGGCGGGGTAGGGTGTTTCAAAAAATATCCAAACATGCCCACCGTTTCCAGAACGGGAACGCTCCAAATATGCTGGTATATTTTTGGACTCACAAAGCGCGATAAAATCCTTGCATTCCTGTTGCCAATTTTCCTTATCAAAATCAGCTGCAATAAACATAGAAGTATTGTCTTTTAGTAGGGGATAAATTCCTATTTGCTGTTCGCCTTCTAAATGTTTGAGAACCTGACTGTCGTTTAAGGGCAAAAAAGATTTTTCGGTAAAATCCCTAAAAGTTCCCCCATTGATTTTATGAACCCTATATCGGTAAGGGTCGTAAAAGTAGGCGGGCACATAGCCGCTTTTGGTTCCCTTCTCCCATCTAATGGCAAAGACATCTTCTCGGCCTTTAAAAATTGACCGAAATAATTGAATATATTCTTTATTTTCTGATTTCAAGGCTATTTTGATTACATCTTCGATGGTTAAGTAAAAATAGCAATAAATTAGCGGCTGAAATTTAGGGGGTGCTTCGATAAACGAGCGTTATGCGCGGTGCCTAAAGGAGGAGGTTGGAAAACCGTAGGTTTTTCAGCTTCCGCAGGAACATGGAATTAAATGACGTAAGGCCAATTCTACTAAAAACTACTGTTGGTATCAAATAGCCATCAAATAAGCTATTGCCTACAGCCTACATTTATTGACTTCATCAACATAGTCAACTATGGTACCGGATGGCTGTCAAATAAGATTAGGGATTATATCTTTTTACTAAATATCAAGTTCCTTGTGCAAAAAACTTGACATTTAAACTGTTTTGCCACTTGTACTGGCTGTCGAAAGAACGCTTGGTGAAAAGATAATGAGCTTGGTAAGATTTTCACATACCGAAAACCCGATAGAGGACTTGAACAACAAAATCAGGCACGTTTATGATATTCATCGGCTATTGAAGGGTAAAACGGTTCAAGAGTTTTTCAGGTCGGAGACTTTCGATACAATGCTGTTAAAAGTAGCTAACGACGATGTGCAAAGCTTTAAGAACAATAATGATTGGTTAAAGTATCATCCCAATGAAGCCTTGATTTTCAAAAGCCCTGAAGAAACTTGGAACCAACTAAAAGCCACTTACCAAGGTGATTTTAAGAATTTGGTCTATTGGGAGTTGCCCAAAGAAGAAAGTTTCCTGACTACTATTGTAGAAGTATCTAATCGGTTAGTGGCTCGTTTGGAAATATAAAGATATTCCAATCCATCAGTTTTCTTTGTCTAAAAATAATTCAAGACTCAGTATCTTTGCCACGAAACTCTGAACAATCCAATTTATCAATATCGCTCCATCGTAGCCTTGTAAGGCAACTAAGTAAAAGGGCATTCTTAAGCACTGGACATATACATTCGGCCCGAGTTGGTGCTTGACTTTAAACCAATCGTCTCAAAAACTCCTCCTTTCGCCTTGTGGAAACCTCAATGTGGGTATTGTCGTTCATGGTGACATAGCCACCTTTGCCTTTGGTATATTTTTTCACTTCTCTTAAGTTGATTAAGTGAGAATTATGTACCCTAAAAAACTGCTCAGGCTCAAGGAGCTCTTCAAAACTCTTTAAGGTTTTAGACACCGTTAATTTTTTGCCGTTTTTTAAATGAATATCGGTATAGTTCACATCGGCCTGACAACGTGCAATATCGGTGATTTCTAAAAACTCAAAGCCGTCCAAGGTGGGTACCGTTATTTTCTTGATCGTATTTTGGGCTTTTAGGTTATGCAATAACACATCGATTTTTTGTTCAAGATGTTTTGAGGAGGATTTTATTTCAAATTTTTGTATGGAATTTTTAAAATCATCTGCATCGATTGGTTTTAACAGATAATCCACCGCGCTGAACTTAAACGCTTGCACCGCATATTTTTCATAGGCGGTCGTAAAAATAACATCAAAGGAAATGGGTGAAACGACCCTAAGAAAGTCAAATCCCGTCTTGTCCTCGATCCGTACATCTAAAAAAACAAGATCGGGCGATACTTCTTTGGTTAAAGTGAGCGCATTTTCTAAGGTTTTTGCAGTGCCGACACATTCGATTTTTTCACCGAAAGGCATAAGCAGTTGTTTGACACGGTCAATACAATGCTGTTCATCGTCAATGATCAGTGTGCGTATCATTTAGAATGCCAATTCTAAAGGAAGTTCAACTTCGATGCGTACTCCTTCTTTCTTGTCTATCAAACGGACACTTCCATTGCTATTTTTACGCTTGTTGATAATCCCGATCCTACTCTTGGTTAATTTCATACCAAAGGATTTGTCGTTTTCGGAATTTTCAGTATTGATATTTTTTTTCCGGCCCACACCATCATCTTCAATGGTATAAACAATCATATCTTCCTTCTTTTTCACGCTAAGAATAATATGTCCTGGTCCGTCTTTAGGGGCTATGCCGTGCCAGATGCTATTTTCGATAAAGGGCTGCAACAACAGGGGAGGCACCAAGGTGTTTTCAGGATCGATATGCTTATCCAATATAATTTCATAGGTAAATTTGTTATCCAATCGCTTTGATTCGATCTCAAGGTAAGTCCCAAGTAATTCAAGGTCTTCGCGAATCGGAATTTCCTTTTTTTCAGAATTCTCCAAAGTCTTACGCATCAGTTTAGCGAATTTAATCAAATAGTCGCTTGCGGCGACCTTATCGTTTTTGGCGATAAAGGCATTTATTGAATTCAGCGAATTAAAAATAAAATGCGGGTTCATTTGTGACCGTAGGGCCTTTAATTCGGTATCGATTATTTTGGTATTATATTCCGCCTCGTTTTTAAGGGCTACGGCATCTCTTTTCCTTTTATACAATAATAGGCCTGCCAATACCCCCATAATTAGACCGCTTCCTCCGAGCAGGGTGCCATTTTTAATAAACTTTTGCCGTTGGACCTCGGCCTGCGCCACTACCTGTTCTTTTTCATGTTCGGCCCTGGTCACAGCCGCTTTTTTGTCGAATTCATATTGCATTTGCAAGCGGGCGATTTCCTCTCTTTTTTCCGATGAGCGAATACTATCCTGTAAATTGATCGCGCTATTCTTTGCCTCGAAAGCATCCTTATAATTCCCCATTTGCATATAGGTCTTGGCTAAATTCTCCATAGCAATGTTCTGATCTTCGAGCGACCCCGCTTGTTCGGCCAATTGCAGTGCTTTTTTAAAGTGAGCGTTGGCCTTTTCATATCGGTTGCCTATCGGCAAGCGATCATCGACTAGATTCAAATAGCTTTCCCCTAAATAGGAATGTACGATACCAAGGTTAATGAGGTCGCCTAATTCTTCATAGATGCTTTTGGTTTGATTAAGGTATTCCAATGCTTTATTGTACTGTGACAACGAGGTGTAGGCGATGCCCATATTGTTCAAATTACTGGCCATACCTCTTTTGTTACCTATTGCCTTATTTATCTCATAGGCTTGCTGCTGCAGTTCGATGGCTTTTTCGGATTTGCCCAAATTATCGTAAACATTGCCTATGTTGCTCAACGCCGTGGCCATTTGGGACTTATTGTCAATTTTTCTGAATAGTTCCAACGCTTTTTCATAGTAGGCCAATGCCTCGTCGAATTTTTCCAATCGCTTGTAAACAAGGCCGATATTGTTCTGCACATTGGCATATTCGATTCCATCGGTAACCCCTATTTTATCATAGATCCTTGTGGCCGATAAAAATCTTGATATGGCCTTGGGATAATCCGATACGTACATATTGTTAATCCCTATCGAGTTCAACATCTTCGCCATCAAAAAACTGTCTTTTTCCTGCTCAAAAACGGTATAGGCCTTAAGATAGGCATCGGTCGATCGTCGATAATCGGACCATCCAAAATAAATAAGACCTTTATTAAAAATGGTCCGGGCGACCCCGTTGTGGTTATCGATCTTCTTATGAACGGCTATGGCCTTATCGTACATTTCCAAGGCCATGGTATCCTTTCCCTTTGATGCATAATTATGCCCTTTGTACTGATAAGCCGAGGCCAACTTTTTGGTTTGCTGCAATTGCAATGCCAGTTCAATGGCCTCGTTGGCCCGTTCAAGGCCTTTGTCAGGGTTAAATGAATAATAGTCATAGGCCAGGTCGATAAGTAGGTTCAAACGAACAGTGTCTTGTTGCAGATTTTTCAACAACAACTTTTCGAGAGAATCAATTTGTTTTTGTTGCGAAAATGAAAATAGGGGAGTTAGTACAACTATGAGGTAAATTACTGTCTTTCTCATCCTGTTTGGGTTTTGTGTAAAAAGACACGGAAGAGATGGGATTACTAGGATGAAAGTTAACAAAATTTTCACAGTTATCATCTAAAATGGTGCAGGAAAAAAGTGGAATGGCGCAAATAATAATCCTTCATTGTCATTTCCTTTTTTGGAACCTAGATTTATACAACTTAAACATTACACTATGAAACCGCGAAGACTAATATTTATATTACTGTGCCTACCGGTTCTGATCAGTTGCAATCAAATGAAGGGCACCTATCTAGGTACTGATCGGTCTCATTTCGACAAAATCGTTTTTACCTCAAACCACAAAGTAGAACTGATTTTTTTAGGATCAATTGTAGAGGCAGAGTATGAGAAGGAGGGAAGCCAAGTAAAGATAAATACGGCCATGGGCATGCAGATACTTAGTATTGATTCCAGGGGCTGTTTGGACGGAGGGTTTATTATGGGGAAATATTGTAAGGAAGAATAGACATTTAAAATCAAAGAATCATGAAATCAAAAATTTTAGCAGTCGCCATGACATTGTTGTTGTTGACGGCAAATAGCCTGGCTGCCCAAAGCACAACGGGAAGGAAAATAGAAAAAGTGGGCAAAGAGGTTGAAAAAGCCGATGAGGCCTTGGAAAAGGGAAAGAAACTCGTAGAATTATTTAAAAAGAAGAAAAAGAACGGACAAGGTCAAGGGGAGAAGACGCGCACCGAAAAAGATCCGTCTATAGAGAAGCAAGTACCACCCGAGGAAAATGAGGCTCAAAACCCGATTGCACAAAGTAAGGAGAAAACAGAAAAAGAAGCCGCTCCTATTACCCAAGATCCCAACCAATTAAAACCGGGCGATGTACACCCCGATGCCGTGGTGTTGGATGTGGATCGGATGACGCCATTTAGCAAAGGAGCGGCGGTTATCAGTAGAGGAAGAGCAACAGCTTTGATCAACAGCAAAGGAAAAATTAAAGTTCCTTTTAATTCTTATTTTTTTCATGATGGTTTGAGTGAAGTAATCGATAATTCTGGATTCTTTATCGGTCATGATCCGAATAAAAGTCCTACTAAAACTATTATTTCAGATGCGCATGGTAATGTGCTCGAAAGCCCCGGTTTACCACTTACAATTGAAAAGAACGGCAACTATATCGAGTTAAAAAAACATAACGAACATTCTGAAAAAACTTTTGTCAATATTAAAGGGGAGAGTTTGTTTAAACTTACTCATGTAAGCGAGCCAATGTCATGTTATAATGATGGATTAATTCCCTACAATGGAGAATCTGCCATCCTAAACAATCAGGGATTTGTAAAAAAGGGATATAAAAATATAAAAGACCAGATTATCATTCCGGCACAGTGGGAAGTTGCCGAGTGTTTTTCTGAGGGTGCGGCGATAGTAGGTAACAGAAATGAATTTGGTGAAATGAAATATGGCTTTGTAAATACAGAGGGTAAAATCATTGTTCTGTTGAAATTTTCCAAAAAACCAGAAAACTTTAGCGATGGTCTTGCCAAGATTTACTCTACCGAAAGCTTAAGACCCTGCATGGGGCGTCTGAACTATAGTTATATGAATAAAAATGGAGAATTCGTAATAAATAATACTGACTTTGAGGAACCCTGTAGCATATACGGTAATTTTCATTTTGGCAATGTTGTTTCATATAAGTTTATCCTGGACAAACAAGGTAAAATAATATCCGCTAAGGATTTCCTTCTGCAATTTGGCATCCCATCTGATATTATCCGAAAAAATGGGCAATTAATATATAATGATGATGATATAGTCGATGGCAAAATATTGATTTCGTTTGAAGCAAGTGAAGAAACTACAAGCAAATGGTACCAAGCTTATTTAGATCTTAAAAACAAGACAACCTTATTTTACTTTAAGGCAAATGCAAAAATAAGTGTGTTTGATCCAGTTTCTAAATTGGCCTTTGTACAAGAATACGGTAAAAAAGGAAACGCTAAATTAAGGGAAGGTTACATCAACGAAGAAGGCATTTTTATGATCGTAAAAGGGGAGGCCTCAAAATGGTAAATACCACTAAAAGGCACTTTTTGCACAAAAAATATAAAGTGAGGCAAAAAATAAGTGGCCATTGCCATAAGGGAATTTTACTTATAATTTTAGTTAGATATTAACAGATAAACATTAACATTATGAAAACACTTCAACTGATTACAATTTTCGGATTAATAGCACTCTTTTATGGTTGTTGCGATGGGCTAAAAGGAACATATGTCGGTCAAGATGGTGCTTTTATCGAGCAGATGACTTTTACATCTTGTGACGCGGTAGAGCTCGTTTTCATGGGATCTACCGCCGAGGGCAACTACACCATTGAGGGCAATAAAGTGAAGATCGTTAACGCTGGCGAAAACCAAATACTGACCATTACCGATGACGGCTGTTTGGATGGCGGTGGATTTATTGGGAAATACTGTAAAGATTAACTTAAAATAATAGTAATAATGGACTCTCAACAATTGGATTTTGGAAAAGTGCTCTTGCGGACCTTGGAGCTGATTATAGTAAAACCGTTTACCTTACCATTAAAAATATATAAGAATGCGTTGGCAAATTTATCAAATGCCGATGCAGCCGATTCTGAAGAAAGCGTTTTGTCCTCGGATTTTCCACTTTACACTTGGTTTATCAGCGTTTTTGACGCTATTATTATCATTATCTACCCTGTTGGGATCATCGTCGCGGTCATTGCCGGGACCAATTCCTTTACAGGCGGTTTTGGGAGTTTTCTCGGTGCCCTGGTCATAACTTATTTTGCTCCCTTGATATATGGACTTATAAGAGAGCTTTTCCAGATTTCCCTTAAAGGGTTGTTGTATTTAAAAATCATTTCAAAAAAGTAGACATCATGCAAAAACATTGTTCAATACTATTTCTGATTGTATTTTTTGGATTTTTTTGTAATGCTCAAACCGTAACAGGCTGCGATTTCTTTCCCAATAAAGATGTGGTGACCTACAACTATTCAGAGACTGGCCTAATGGGCTCCACAATTGTGGAGATTAAATATGTATTTCAGGGCAAGGTTACGATTAATGGAGACAGTTACAAAGCTTACCGGAAATTAGTTAACGGAGCGGTACCCGAAGTAAATCAGGTCACTTATATAAAGTGTGGAGCCAATAGCTTGGTAATGGGCAATGAAATCTATACCTACCATCAAGAGGTAGTGGGGCAAATGCAAGACATTACTAAGGTTATCGATATCTATGCCACGCCAATATACAATGTTAGTATGGAACCAACGGGTAATTATTATTTACCTACGGTTATCAAGCCCAACAATCCCATTGGTGAAGTGTGGTCGGAGAAAAGTGCCATGCATGGCCAAATAGTTGAAATTAAAAGTACGCTCGTAGAAAGGGATATTGCCATAGATATACAGGGTAAACACTTTGAACATGTCTATAAAGTTACTCAAGAATTCTGGACGGATGTAGCATTTTCGGGTAGGCAAAAAATATCTGAAATGGAACTATATTATGGCAAGGGTGTCGGTATGGTCAAGTCGGTTAAGAAAATAAACATATTAGGGCAGTCCTATGAAACGATTACCGAATTGTACAATGGGGAGGAACGGGAAAAAATAGTAGGTGAAATAAATAGTCTTTTATCGGATTTTCCCAATGATCCAGACCTAGCGGAAACCAAAACGGTCATCCAAACCATAATGGCCAATCAGAAAAACCTAAGTATGGAACAACTAATACAGGCCAATGAGCTGTTGTTGGCTATGGTCACCGAGTATAAACAAGAGGAACAGCGTACCAATGATGCGGAAACGAGTAAAACAGAGGCTTTAAACTATTTTGAAAAGCGTATTAAGGATAAAGGGGTAATAGATAGGAAACTTACGGGGACTTGGGAAAAATTGCCCCACAGAAGTCCATCAAATACCAACTATGGTAAGTATAAATCCTATTACAAATTTTATGACGACGGTACCGTGGAATTTTATTTGGATAGCCCGGAACCCAGAAATATAAATATCCCAAGGCATTTATACAGAATCAATGGAGCATATTTGGAGTCTATGTACACAACCTATGACGGGGCACCCCATTATACGAAATACGAAATGGAATGGTCCAGTCATCCAGAGACCGGAGAGCCTGTTTTTGAACTTATTAAAATTGAAGAAACCAAAAGAAATGGACATCCCCAAGAGGTGGAAACGATTGAGAATCCCAATAAAAACCGAGGTGTGCTGCGATATAAAAAAATAGAATAATGGTTGGTGGAAAAAAGATAAATATTGGTGATAAGGACTACACCTTCCAATGGTTAAAAAGTACTACAGGTAAATTCACTGGCCAAAACAGCAGATGTTGGAACCATTTACACTCCCCCAAATGCCTATTCCAGTAGTCATATTAATATAAGCAGTATAGAACAGCTCGATATTTTTTTGGAAGATGCAACGGGGGTGGAGCACGCATTTAAATAGGGGAATTTTAATTTTTCCTGTAGGGAAGGTCATATAATATCCATATTAAAACTAAAGGTGAATAACTGCGAAAATGATCCGTTTGTAGGGCTTTTTAACCACACAACAAGGGAACATAGGGTGAAAGAATATTTTTTCTGGACCATGACCCGTCCCAGTAGTGCCCCTTCCTGGTTATTGAGACTGATTTCCCCTATCATTTTGGGGATATTGGCAGTTTATATAGCCAATGTCTTTTTTGGCAAAGTTCTAGGTGCGAACCTGGATTCACTTGTTGTTGTAGCCATTTTGATGAGCATGGTTTTACCATGGCCATCTGGATCTTGTTGATCGTACTTTACCAATCCAAAAAAAGCGGGAAATTCAAAAAATTAAAGAATGCCTGTGATAACCTTGATATTTAAAAACACCCTCCATCTTCCGGCAGGGAGAGGATATAGATGTGGGGTATCTACCAACCTAAACCTGAATTTTGCAAAGGAAAAGGATCTAGGTGGAATTGATAAAGAATTTAAGGCAGCTAACATAAAGAGACAAAGAATATTTAGCTGATTTTGAGATAAATAAAACATATGAACAAGGAAAAATTTTCGATTTATCAATTTTAAATAAGATGACCATGAGGACTACAATGTTAGGGCTATTAGCAATTTTTCTATCAGTAACAAGTTGTTCCAGTGATAAAAAAAACACCACAGCTGCACAAACACCAATTCAAAACATCAAAAAAGTCCCTTTGGATAGTAATGATCTAAAAAAGAGAAAATTATTTGGTACCGTAAAAGAAGTTTCCATTGAGACCTATACGGCAACCATTGATTCCGGAATCGTAAGATATGGAACTAGGACAGAAATTGATGGAGATCAAGATTCAAATTGCAAACTAATCTTTAATAAGGATGGCTTTTTAATCGAGGAAACGAAATATGACGAAAATGGGAACACCGTGTATAGCACAAGTTTTTTCTATGATGCAAACAGATATTTGACTGGAAAGATGTATACGGGCATCGAGAATCCAAAGAGGGCCACTATTACTTTTGAATACAATACTGCTGGGCAACTAACAAAGAGAATTTATCCCACCGGTATTGATGAAAGGCGCCGAGAGGATATAAATATTTATGACCAAAGAGGAAATTTAATTGAACAAGCACTGAGGGGTAAGTCTTTTTGCACATATCAGTATAATGATAAAAACCAATTGATTGGCGTCAACTACAATGACACAGGAAATACGAAAAGGATTTACACCTATGATTCCGAAGGCAACAAAACCGAAATGAAAGAATCATTTAGAGCAGTACCCGTATCCAACCCAGGATATGATGTTTTAAGGATTTTCAACTACAGCTATAATGAACAGGAAAAAGTGATTGAGGAAGTAGCTTATTTTGACAATGAAAGTGATGGCAAAAGATTAGAGCGTTACAATAAAAATGGAGTTTTAATTGAATCAAAATATTTTAATACCGATGGTAAATTAACCAGTATTTATAGTTGGAAATACGACGCTTACGATAATCCATTATCACAGATTGGAGGAAATAATGGTTCTAATGAATATTCAAGGAAGTGGGAATATGGTTATGATGATACAGGAAATTGGATAAGCAATCTATGCACTGAAAACCAAGTCCCCCAGCATATTGTTAACCGAAAAATCAGTTATTACCAGAATTAAAAGTTCCCATTTAAGCGGACAACCGAATTCTGTATGTCCAACAAATTTTTTTAAGTAACTAAAAAAAGAGCTATCACTGCCGCTCAAAAACCATCTCAAATTCTTGACATACCACAATCATACTTTCCCAGGGTACGCGCCTAAAAGGTAAGAGATTCTTTATAACATTTTTACAATGCTAGCTATCTATAAGGTTCAGAAATAGCTCAAACAATATCCAAATTCAATTCTGGAATCAAATTAGCCGCTCCTTTCATTTTCTCGTCAATGATTTTAGTGTATATTTCCGTGGTTGTTATTTCGCGATGCCCGAGACGCTTTGATACAGTATAAATATCCGCTCCATTTTCTAAAAGTAAAACAGCATCGGTGTGCCTTGCGGAATGAAAAGTAATATGCTTTCTGATTCCGGCATCCATGCACCACCACAGCAATTGCAGGTTCACATGGGCACTATACCGAAGTAACAGCTACCGTATCGAGGTATTTTTTAAATCCCTTGATGAAATCGACATCTACATCATTGAGTGTAATGTGTCTGGGACAATAGGCCTCCAAGTGTTTCTGTGCGGCATCCCAGTTGTCATAGTTGCCTTTGGTCTGG
>JBGTNL010000066.1:0-48233 GCA_041743085.1 Flavobacteriaceae bacterium | reverse complement strand
ACGGAAGTACGTCAAGTATCAGGAGAAGGAGGAGAAGAAGGTAGAAGATCATCAACAACGGTTCGATTTTTAGCACAGGCTCCGGTCGCCCCCTATGGGGGCTAGCCAAAGCCACCTTCTAAGAAGGTGTGATTTTTACTTAAATGCCCACCTGCCTGCCGTAGGTAGGTTATGGGCTTTCATAATACGATCCTGTAATTCCCGAGCGAGCGGGAATCAGTTATTATTGGTTCAGAGATGCTATAAAAGCTTTTAATTTTTTAATATCCTTCAGGCCTGGGTCTATCTCAAATCTGCTGTTTACATCTATAGCGTGACAGTATTTGGAGCCGGGTTTTTTCATAAATCTTTTGACGGACTCCAGTTCCTCCAATCCTATTCCCCCACTTAAAAAGAAAGGTTTCTCCGAAGGATAGTTTTCCAGGACTTTCCAATTGAAAGAATAGCCATTACCTCCGGGTAACTTCCCCTTGGTATCGAACAGATAGTAATCGCAAACATCCTCGTATGGTTCCAATTCTTCAAAATTGAAGGTGTCCATAATGGAGAATACTTTGATAATCTCAAATGCACCCTGTTTCGAAATTTTTTCCGGCTGACCTTCACGCAAAGCCTTACAGTACTGGGGACTTTCGTTCCCATGTAATTGTACGGCATCCAAATGAAAATCCTCGATCTTGTTTACAACCAGTGAAAGGGGGGCATCCACAAAAACACCTACTTTTTTTATTTTAGTATCAATATCAGGAATTAGATCCTGAAAAAAACGGGGGGAAGGCTCCCAAAAGATAAAACCGAGATAGTCCGGGCGCAATTTTGACACTTCCGCGGTATTTAATTTCATTCCGCATATTTTCAAACCAACCTCACCCCGGCCCTCCCGCCAGCTGGCGGGGAGATTGTTAGCCAGGTTTTTATTTGCAGCACTTTTTCTCATTATGACAGGTATCCCCCTCGCCGGGATGAGCCAGGAGAGGGCATAGTTAGTTGATTGATAAATTGTTTGGCACTTTTTCCCGGATCATCCGTCTTCATAAAATTTTCACCGATCAGGAAACCCTGATACCCATACTGTTTCATCTCCTGTATTGCCGCAACAGTGCTTATACCGCTTTCTGAAACCTTTACAAATTCCGCCGGAATTAGGTTGGAAAGGGATTTACTGGCAGACAAACTCACCTCAAAAGTCTTCAGGTTCCTGTTGTTTACCCCTAACATATCCAGACCCGGCATAAGGGATGTATGTAATTCTTCTTCATTATGGATTTCCAGCAAAATCTCCAGGCCCAGACTCCAGGCCAGGCTTGAAAATTTTTTTATTTCTTCGGGCTTCAGAATGGCGGCTATCAATAATAGTACATCGGCGCCATGGGCTTTGGCTTCTATTATCTGATATTCGTCAATTACAAATTCCTTCCGTAAAAGAGGTATGCCAACAGATGCCCTGGCTAAAAGAAGGTCCTCGAGACATCCGCCAAAATATTTCATATCGGTCAACACAGACATCCCGCAAACACCGGCTTGTTCATAGCCAAGTGCGACTTCCGCAACGTTAAGTCCGTTGTTTATAACCGATTTTGACGGTGACCGCCTCTTGTGTTCTGCAATTATACCCGTTTTGCTCTTCCGCAATGCGGCCGACAAGGATACGGATTCACGATTGAATAATACAGATCGCTCCAATTGAGAAACGGGGATAAGCGATCTTTTTAAATCGATTTCCCTGCGTTTATCAGCGACTATTTCGTCGAGTATATTCGGCCTTCCCATCCTTTTGGTACTTTCCCCTCTCAGGAGGTTTTTTTTAAAGTTTTTATCCATGTTTTAAATCAATGTCATGCACCACCGATCCGGTCGGTGAGACTATTTGCTCAATTCCTGCAATTTCTTTAATGCCTGAAGCCCGTTTCCGTTTAGCAATGATTCCCTGGCTATATCAAATCCTTCTTTTGGCGATATATCCTTTGCGGTGGCAATGGCAACGCCGGCATTTGCGGATACCACATTATTTTGGGCTACCGTACCTTTTCCCTGAAGTATCCCGATAAAGATCTGGGCCGATTCTGCAATACTGTCCCCCCCTGCAATATCAGCTGCTGAAATGGCACTTACCCCAAAATCCGATGGTTCCAATATGACTTCGGAATTATTTGAGATCGTTTTTGTGTCCCCTGTAAGCGAAATTTCATCGTAGCCGTCCAAAGCGTGGAGCACGGTAAATTTTTTATCCGTATTCTGATACAGGTATCCATACATCCGGGCCAATTCGAGATTAAATACCCCCACCATCTGATTTTTGGGAAAGGCAGGATTTACCATTGGCCCCAACATATTAAAAAATGTTTTTACGCCCAACTCCCTTCTAATGGGGGCAACATTTTTCATAGCCGGATGAAACAAAGGGGCATGGAGGACACATATGCCCGCTGTGTCGATGCACTTTTTCAGAAAATCCGCTTCACTGCTGAATTTAATACCTAAAAACTCCATAACATTACTGCTTCCGCATTTGGAAGAAACCCCGTAATTTCCATGTTTTGTAACGTTCACCCCGGCACCGGCAGTTACAAAAGAGGCCAGCGTAGAGATATTAAAGGTGTCCTTGCCGTCACCGCCGGTCCCGCACAGATCTACGGGATCGTAATCGGACAGGTCTATGGCCAGGCACAATTCCAACAGCGCATCCCGGAAACCTTCCAATTCTTCAATAGTGATGCTTCGCATCATATATACTGTAAGGAAAGCGGCGATCTGACTGCCGTTGTACTCACCTTTAGCGATGTTTACCAGAATAGCCTTCGCATCTTCCTTGGAAAGTTTTTCGTGATTGATCAATCTGTTTAGTGTTTCCTTCATGCTTTGAGGTTTAACCAGTTCTCCAGTATTTTCTTGCCATTAGGTGTAAGTACCGATTCCGGATGAAACTGTACCGCACAAACGTCATAGGTTTTATGACGGAGAGACATTACCTGGCCGCTCTCGTCCAGAGATGTCATTTCCAGCGTTTCGGGCAACTTCGGATCCACCACCCAGGAGTGATACCTCCCGACTTGCATATTTTTGGGCAATCCCCTGAAGAGGATGTCTTCCTTAATGACGGTAATCTCCGTAGCCACACCATGATGAACTTCATCCAGATTAATAAGTGACCCTCCGAAAACTTCGCATATTGCCTGTTGCCCTAAGCAAACTCCGAAGATGCTTTTTGTTGGTGCGTAGGTAGATATGATCTGTTTCAGCAAACCGGCCTCATCCGGGATCCCAGGACCAGGGGAAAGTACTATTTTATCAAAAGCGGCCACTTCCTGCAATGTAAGCTGGTCATTTCGCTTAACCACAACCTCACACTCCAGGTCCTTCAGGTAGTGGACGAGGTTGTATGTAAAACTATCGTAATTGTCTATAACCAATACGGCCCCGGCCCTGCCCTTCCAGCCATCTGGCAGGAGGGAGTGATCTTCAGTATCTTTTAGTTCTTTTCTCATTCCAACATGCACTTTATACGCTACTCCTTTAGAGAGGTCAGGGGAGACCTATATTTCCTCCGCAATTTCCATGGCTTTGGTCAAGGCGCCCAATTTATTGTATGTTTCCTGCAATTCGGTTTCAGGGTCAGAGGCCGCTACCAATCCGGCCCCTGCCTGATAATACAGTTTATGGTTTTTACTCAGAAATGTCCTGATCATTATGGCGTGATTAAAATCTCCGTCAAATGCCATAAAACCTATAGCTCCTCCGTAATAATCCCTGTTTGTTTTTTCATATTTCTCTATCAGCTGCATGGCCATATGTTTGGGTGCCCCGCTCAAAGTTCCTGCAGGAAAAGTATCTGCAACCACCTTCATGGTAGGGATATTTTTTTTCTTCATTCCGGTTACCTTGGATACCAGGTGGATCACATGTGAAAAATATTGCACTTCGCGGTAATTTTCCACACGTACCATATTGCCGTTACGGCTGAGGTCGTTCCTTGCGAGGTCTACCAGCATCACATGTTCGCTGTTCTCCTTTGCGTCTTCAGATAATTTCTTGGCCAATACTACATCTTCTTCGTCATTCCCTGTCCTTTTAAAAGTGCCGGCTATGGGATGTATCTCGGCCTTTCCGTCTTTAACCACCAATTGTGCTTCCGGCGAACTTCCAAAGATCTTAAAATCCCCGTAATCAAAATAAAAGAGATATGGGGACGGATTTACAGAACGGAGGGCACGATATACATTAAATTCATCCCCCTTAAAGGCCTGGGTGAACCTACGGGATAGCACTAACTGAAAAACATCACCCCGCTGACAATGTTTTTTGGCCAGTTCTACCTGTGCTATATATTCCTCATCCTCCAGGTTGGATGTAGCCTTACCTTCTTTGGAAAAGTTATAGGACGCAAAATTCTTTACATTAAGAATCTGCTCTATTTCTTCGGTGTTGTTGTCGGAATTATAGCAATGCGCAAAAATATAGGCTTCATTTTTAAAATGATTGATGGCGATAATGTTCTGATAGACAGCATAATAAATATCGGGAATATCTAAGGCACCAAACTTTTTGGAAACCTCAATATCTTCAAAATAGCGAACCGCGTCATAGGACATATATCCGAACAGGCCATTGTTGATAAACTTGAATCCATTGGATGCCACTTTAAATTTTTGGCCAAAACCGTGTATGATTTCCGGAACTTTGGTATCTGAAGAAATCGTCATTTCCTGCTGGCCGCCATCCGGAAATTGCTGGACAATTTTTTCGTCCTGAACTTTAATTGAAGCGATCGGGTTGCAGCAGATATAGGAAAAGGTGTTGTCGTTTGCCCTGTAATCACTGCTTTCCAGAAGAATACTGTTGGGAAACCTGTCCCTGACCTTCAGATAAACACTTACCGGAGTAATGGTATCTGCAAGTATCCGCTTATAATTGGTCCTTAATTGGTATGTCATGTTCAAAACTTAAATTTCCTGAAAAGCAAAAAGGCTTGTCGTGATAGACAAGCCTTTTCGTACAGTATATACAATGGTGCTTAACTCACGACATTAGACGTAAGGATTTCCACCACCAGGTATTTACCGTATTCAGTTTCATTTGGTCAAATATAGAAAGGAATTTTAAAATTACAAATGAAAAGTCAAAAAATAAACCCCACAGCCATAAAAAGCAAGCGGGGTATAAAGGGTACAAGCTATGTGTTACCTGTATTAAAACTCCAGGTCTACCACCAGGTCAAATTCGTCATAAATGGTTTTATCCCCAAGGTTGTCAAAGAAACTTCCCGAGCCGTATTTAACATCAAATTGAGCTCTATCCACTTTCATAGTTGCAGTGGCCTTGCTGCCATAGACGGATACATCAAAAGTTACAGGCTTAGTAATACCTTTAATAGTTAAATCTCCGGTTGCCTCATAAGAATTTTTACCTGCCGGCGTTACTCCCGTAAACACCAGTTTTGAAGTAGGATGATCGGCAACAGCGAAGAAATCATCGGATTTCAGGTGTCCCTCTAATTTTGTCTTGCCATCTGTCCCCTCCAGATCGGTGGATACGAGAGATGTCATATTCACAACAAATTCACCGCCGGTGAGTTTGTCCCCTTCAAAAATAAGGGCCCCGGATTTCAGATCTACCGTGCCCGTGTGTGAACCGGTAACCTTATACGCTTTCCAGGTAACTTTACTTTCTTCGGTTTTTACTTCTTTTTTCTCGGCGTCTACAGGATCTGTTGCAGATGCAGGGGTTCCTAATACTATGGCAAAAGCCAGACTGAATACATTCTTTTTCATTTGTTAAATATTTAATTGTTTTAAACTGTAATTTCTGATAATTCCAAGTGTGTAAATAATTCTTTTTTAGGCCGCCTTACTTTTTTATGGTACTGGGTTTCATCCTCATCAGACCGATAGCCAACGGCAGCCGCCGACAAAAAGGTTGCCCAGTGCTATATGGGTTTGTTTAGACGTCCATTGCGCCTTTTCCTCAGCTGTGAGAGGTAGTAATTTTGACTTCATAAAAGCGCCGTAACCCTGAAGTTTTTCCATCGTGGTCCCACGTGTGTCTCTGACATTCCGGACATAAGAATCCACCAGCTCTTCTGAAAAGGAAGTTTTATTTGCAAAAACTACGACATGGGAGGCATCAACGATTGGGATTGGTCCCGGCATGCCGGTTTTAAACGTTTACGAAGTTCAGGATCCGAAATAACAAAGATTTCATAAGGTTGCAGTCCGTAGGAGGAAGGGCTTAATTGAATGGCTTCCAACAATTGATCCAGATCAAATTCGGAAATGTTTTTGGAAGGATCAAATTTCTTGGTGGCATACCGCCAATTTTTCTGTGCAATATAGTTGTCCATGTGTTCTTTTAAAATTTATGTAATAGCTCGTTCAATTTTTCTAATTCCTTGGGGTCAAAATCTTTCACCAGCGCATGTTCCGTTTTAATTATTTCGCCATCCATTTTCTTCAGGACCTGCTTGCCTTTTTCTGTTATGGTGATCTCAATTTTACGCCGGTTGCTGGGGCAAACTATCCTATCTACAAAACCTTTTGATAAAAGCTTATCGACCAGCCTGGTGGTGTTACTCATTTTTGTAATCATCCGTTCGTTGATGGTAGACAGGTTTGCCGGATTCCCCTTTTGCCCTCTCAAAATTCGCAATACATTAAATTGTTGCGGTGATACGTCAAAGGACTTGAGGGTATTCCCAATAGCCTCGTTGATACAATTATTGACCAGCATTAGGTGTATAATCGTTCGGCTTTGGAGCGGAATGGGATTTTCGGTCTTTAAAATCTTTTCTATATTCATGTCTCTACAACAATTGTATATACAAAAATACATAATTTATACCGAAGTAATGGCCTTAACAGATAAATTTTTGTTAAATCATTTAGTGACCACAGCTATGATGTTTAAATTTAAGAGATAATTCCAATTACTTATGGTCAGATTTGAGCTGTTTTTCATGTGTGCAGTGCTTGTCGCTTGCCAAACAAATAAAAAAAAGGAGCTACAGGCCCAAATAAACCCTAAAGAGACCATTGGAGAGCTCCCTGTCTATGATTTTGAGGGACTCCAGCCCTTACTTGAACAAAAAAATGCCACCACTTATGTCATTAACTTTTGGGCCACCTGGTGCGCTCCCTGCGTAAAGGAACTTCCTTATTTTGAAAAATTGAACGAAGAACAAAAGCACAACAATATAGAAGTGATCCTGGTAAGCCTGGACATACCGTCCATGTGGGAATCCAAGTTACTTCCATTCGTGAAGAAAAACAAACTTCAATCCCGGGTGGTGGTTTTGGACGACCCAAAGCAGAACGATTGGATACCAAAGGTAGATCCGGATTGGTCCGGTGCTATTCCCGCTACTTTAATCTATAATAAGGATAAAAGAATATTTTATGCGAAACCTTTCAGTTATGAGGAACTCAATATTGAATTAAATAAATTTACGGAACTATGAAAACACTCAAAATTTTAATTTGTCTGGGCCTTGTGGGGTTATTTGGAGCCTTCGCCTACCATTCCAATGAAATCAAAGATGGCTATGAAATCGGTGATTATGCAATGGATTTTAGTTTAAAAAATATTGATGGAAATATGGTTTCCTTGTCGGACTTTAAGGATGCCAAGGGGTTTTTTGTCATTTTCACATGCAATACTTGTCCTTATTCGGTGGCTTACGAAGACAGGATTATTGCTCTTGATAAAAAATATAAAAAGCTGGGTGTCCCCGTTATCGCTATCAATCCCAATAATCCGGCCATACAACCTAAGGATGATTTAGAGCATATGAAGAAACGGGCAAAAGATAAAGGGTTTAGCTTTCCCTATCTTTTGGATGAAGGCCAAAAAGTATATCCTGCCTACGGGGCAAAAAGGACTCCGCATGTTTTCTTACTGGAACGCACGGATGAAGGTAATAAGGTGAGATATATTGGCACCATCGATGATAACTACGGTAATGCCGCTGCTGTAGAAACAAGCTATGTTGAGGATGCCGTTGATGCCATGCTGGCCGGAGAAAAAATAGAAGTGCAGGAAACCCGGGCTATTGGTTGTTCCATAAAAGCATAATAACAAAGATTTCTTTTCTTCAAATCCGGGGTATGTCACTTCGGATTTTTACTTTTGCATCAGTTCAAAAATAAAATAATCATGGCAGACCTAACACAGGAGGAGTGGGCAACCCGATTAAATGAAGATACAAATGCATTTCTTTTAGATGTGCGTACTCCCGAAGAAGTAGAAGACGGATTTATTCCCGGCGCAACGAATATTGATATTTACCGCGCCCAGGAATTTTTGGATGAGCTCGGGAAATTGGACAAAAACAAAAATTATTATATCTATTGCCGGTCGGGAAACCGCAGTGGTCAGGCGTGCACTATAATGAATGGCCTGGGCTTTGCGAAAACCTATAACCTTCTGGGCGGATTTAACGAATGGGAGGGGGAAGTAGAGTAGTAAATGGGCAGTGCGCAGTAGACAGTCGTCAGCACCCGATAAAGCCTGAAACTGAAGCCTGAAACTTGGAACCCATCCGGCCCCGGTGCCGGGCACTTAACGCAATTCGCCAAACTGCAATGTAATTTCAGTAGCCACCTATACCTTTATTTCTCTAAGCAGGTATTGGTCCATGCGAGAAGATCTCCTACATTATATATGGAAATACAATAAACTCATAGCATCCCGCTTGACTACCTCCGGCAGGGAGAGGGTCGTTATTCTTCAAAGCGGGGCACATAACCCACTTTCCGGGCCTGATTTTTTTGACGCCCGGATAGAGATAGGCGGACAGCTTTGGGCCGGGAATGTGGAAATGCATGTAAAAGCCTCAGATTGGTATGCCCATCATCATGAAGAAGACCATAACTATGACAATGTAATTCTCCATGTCGTCTGGGATAACGATGTACCTGTTTTTAGAAAAGATAATACGGAAATACCCACTCTGGAACTTAGAAAATTTATTCCTCCCAAGGTTTTGGAAAATTACCATCATCTCTTTGATAACAGAAACATCAATTTTATTAATTGTGAAAAAGATATCCAAACAACGAACGGCTTTATTCTGGATAATTGGTTAGAGCGGTTGTATTTTGAACGCTTGGAAGAGAAATCGCGATTGGTCCTTGACCTATTGAAAGAAGCCAAAAACGATTGGGAGCATGTCTTATTTATATTATTGCTGAAAAACTTTGGCTCCAAAATCAATGGTGAGGCCTTTTTGAGTTTAGGAAGGGCCCTGGATTTTAAGGTTGTTCAAAAAACCCGCAGCAAGCCACTGCAACTGGAAAGTATCTTATTTGGAATGGCCGGATTGCTGGATGATCCCGTTGTGAAGGATACTTACTTTAATCAACTTAAAAAGGAATATCACTACTTAAAAAGGAAGTTCAATCTGGATGGTTCGTCAGTTTTAAGGCCGGAATTCTTCAAATTACGCCCCTCTAATTTCCCGACGGTACGGCTGTCACAATTTGCCTCCCTTTACCGGCGGCAACAACTGTTTAGCGATCTGATGGAATCGCCAAGCAGAGAGGATCTTTATACCATCCTGAAGGTAAGCGCCAACGGCTATTGGGATAACCATTTTACTTTTGCCAAGGTATCCCCGGGAAAACCAAAGATCTTATCGCCCAAATTCATGGATCTATTGTTGATCAATACAATCCTGCCATTAAAATTTTGTTATTCAAAGCAGAAGGGCAATCCTCTGAATGAAGAATTGGTAAAGATCGTATCCGAATTAAAAAATGAATATAACAACGTAGTGGCCGGCTTTAAAAATTTCGGGGTTGTTGCCTGTAGTGCCAAAGACAGTCAGGCCCTGCTGCAATTGTATAATGAATATTGTTCAAAAAACAAATGTTTACAATGTGCAGTTGGCATACGATTATTAAGCGGAAAATAGTACTTTTAGGCAATGAATATTTTCTATCAACTGCTTTATTACTTTCAAAAGCGAGGCTTTGAAGTTTGCCGGCGTATTGCGGAGCGGCTTGGTATCAGGGCCAGAGTGGTAAGAACTTCCTTCATATATCTTACTTTTGTGACGCTGGGATTTGGTTTTGCCTTATATCTTTTTTTAGCTTTTTGGCTAAGGATCAAGGATCTTCTTTATACAAAACGAACTTCCGTTTTTGATCTCTAGAATGATAAGACTATTCCGATCTAAGATATACCTGGCATTAATCCTGATGCTCCTTGCTCTTCTATTTGGTGTTCTCGGATATCGGTTCATGTCCAACTACACATGGGTAGAGGCAATTTATATGACTATCATCACGGTGACGACCGTTGGTTTTTCGGAAGTTCGCCCCCTGGACACCGAAGCCAAAATCTTCACAATAATCTTAATAATTTCGAGTGTTTTCATATTTGCATTTGCGATTTCGGTTATTACCGAATATATCCTGAGCAGAAACTCGCTACAACTCCTAAAGAAGAAAAAAGTGAAAAACAAGATCAGTAATATGTCGGGTCACGTCATTGTCTGTGGATACGGGCGGAACGGAATGCAGGCGGCAGAACGTTTAAAGACCTATGAAAGGCCATTTGTTGTCATAGAAAAGGATAGGGAAGTCATTGAAAGACATGGGGATGAGGTGCTTTTTGTAGAGGGAGATGCGAACGAAGACGAGGTACTCCTGGAAGCCGGAATAGAACGTGCAAAATACCTCATTACAGCTATGCCGGACGACGCAGATAATCTTTTTGTGGTACTGTCTTCCAGACAACTGAACGAGGATCTTTTCATTATCAGCAGAGCATCTTTGGTTACTTCCCAAAAGAAATTGCAACTGGCAGGTGCCGATAAGGTAATTATGCCAGATAAGATAGGGGGGGATCACATGGCTTCTTTGGTGGTTATCCCGAATCTTATCACCTTTATGGACAAATTATCCCTGGAAGGGGAACACACCACAAACCTGGAAGAGGTGGCCATTGAGGACTTTGTGGATCAGGTAGAATGCGGCTCGCTCAGAGATCTTGATCTTAGGAGGAAAACCGGTTGTACTATAATTGGCTATATACAACCTAATGGTAAATATATCATTAATCCGGAGGCAGACCTTCATTTGGAGCCAAATAGCAAGGTCATTGTTCTAGGCAGACCGGAGCAAATACGAAAACTCAACGAGATGTTCCACATAGGATAGTTACATTTAGGATATTATATTTGACGGTGTTGACAAATTTTAGGATATTGCCGCGTTAACAGACCAATTAAAGAACCAAAAATTCAATTTATGAAGAACCGACAACTTCTTGCATTACTTGTAATGTTACTTCCCTTTATAGCCACTGCACAGGATAAGGGACTGGACGAAAGGGTCAACGACGCATTCATGCCCATAGCGGTTTGGTGGGAAAATCTTATTCTTACACCGATACCTGTGGCCGGTTATAATCTACCTGTAGTGCTTATACTTCTAATATTTGGAGCTACTTTTTTTACTATCTATTTTAAGTTTCCCAGCATCACCAAATTTTCTTTGGCCATAAGGGTTGTACGGGGAAAATATGAAGAGATAGAAAAATACGGTCTGGAAAAAGTTGAGCTGCACATGACCGAGGGGGGCGATATCCCGGACACCATTCGGGATGAAAGCGAAGAAGGAGAGGTTAGTCATTTCCAGGCGCTTGCTACAGCTGTTTCAGGTACTGTTGGCCTTGGGAATATCGCCGGCGTTGCCGTTGCAATTGCCATAGGGGGGCCTGGCGCTACTTTTTGGATGATCGTGTGCGGGTTGATAGGAATGTCTACCAAATTTGTGGAATGCACCCTTGGGGTAAAATACAGGGACGTAGGAGCGGACGGGACCGTTTATGGCGGGCCAATGTACTATTTGTCCAAGGGCCTTAAAGAAAGAGGATGGACCGGGTTGGGGAAGGTACTCGCGGCTTTATTCGCCGTGCTATGTGTTGGCGCTTCTTTTGGAGGTGGCAATGCTTTTCAATCCAATCAGGCGGCAGTACAACTTTCTACTATGTTGAACTTGGAAGGAGGTGCCACCGGAGTGATCATCGGAATAATCCTTGCCATTTTGGTAGGAATAGTTATCATTGGAGGTATAAAGAAGATCGCAAGTGTAACCGAGAAAATAGTTCCCTTCATGGCTGGTATTTACGTATTGGCCTCCTTGGTCATCATATTTGCCAACATCAAATATATAGGCGATGCATTTTTAATGATAATTTCAGGCGCCTTTACCCCGGAAGCAGGTTTGGGGGGGATTCTGGGAGTTATCATTGTAGGATTTCAAAGAGCTGCCTTTTCCAATGAGGCAGGTGCCGGTTCGGCCGCCATTGCCCACTCCGCAGTAAAGACCAGATATCCTGCAAGTGAAGGCATTGTGGCCCTGTTGGAGCCGTTTATAGATACTGTGGTTATCTGCACAATGACTGCCCTGGTCATTATTTTTTTTAATATGGATGTCGGGGCTTTCGATTATGGCAATGCGGTTGGCAGCACGGTATTGATCAGTGACACCGGTGCTTACGTCGGGGGAGTGGATCTGACCTCCATGGCCTATGATTCGGTAATCCCAGGCTTTAGGTATGTACTGACGATAGCCATAATTTTGTTCGCTTTTTCAACAATGATTTCCTGGTCCTATTACGGATTACAATCCTGGAAATATCTCTTTGGCAGGGGAAAAACAGTCGACATAATATATAAGGTACTATTCCTCTTATTTGTTGTTATAGGTGCCGGAGCAACCTTAGATGCTGTCATTAAATTTTCTGATGCTATGATCCTTGCCTTGGTATTCCCTAATATGGTTGGTCTGCTAATTTTGTTTCCGCGGGTCAGGAAGAGCCTGGACAGGTATTTGGAGGCAATAAAAAAGGTGTATCACCCGGAATAAGATTAATTTTGAAAAATTTCAAGTCCCACTTTAAGTTCAATAAACAAGAGCAGAGTGGGATTTTCTTTTTATTACTTCTTATAATAGTGATCCAGACCGTTAATTATCTTTTTAAATCCGATGTATTCCAAACTACGGATAAAAATTTTGTCGTTGATTCCGAAACCCAATTTGAGATCGACAAGTTAATAGAGGCCCGTCTGAAGATTGACCGTCTGAAACGATATCCCTTCAACCCTAATTTTATAACTGATTTTAAAGGGTACACCCTGGGAATGTCACCGGAAGAAATTGACAGGTTACTGGAATACAGGGCTAAAAACAAATTTGTTAATTCCAGCAGGGAGTTTCAGGAAATTACACTGGTATCCGATTCCCTGCTCAAAATAATTTCACCCTATTTTAAATTTCCCGAATGGGCAGATAAAGGCAGGCGGTTGGCGGTTGGCAATAAACGGAATACCGTAAACCGGAAATCTGTAGGGGAAACCATTTCATCGCTGCCGGGTAGTGGGAGAACGAGTGGGGAGATTTTGGATTTGAACACCGCAAGCGCGGAGCAATTAACGTCAATCAACGGGATAGGCGAAAAACTTTCAGAGCGGATCGTCAAATTCAGGGACGCGCTGGGTGGATTTCTAACGGAAGATCAATTGTACGATGTCTACGGCCTCGATCCGAAAGTCTCCGAAAGAACTCTTAAAAAATTCCGGGTGCTACAACCGCCCCGGATTAAGAAGATCAATTTAAATACCGCCTCGGCGGAAGAATTGTCCAAGCTGGTCTATATCAGGTATGATCTCGCCCGGAAAATTGTTGATGAGAGGGAAAAGGTCGGCAGTTTCAAGTCGTTTGACGAATTAGCTGAAATAGCCGATTTCCCATCCGAAAAGATTGAGAGAATTAGATTATATTTGACCCTCTAAATTGCTATAATGATTACTGAAACGATATCTACAATAGGATTTGATTATTCTGAGACCCACCAGATGGTTGCAGCCTCTGCCAGGGAATTTGCCGAGCAGTACATCAGGCCGTACATCATGGAGTGGGACGAAACACAGACCTTTCCCGTTGAAGTTTTTAAGAAGGCCGGGGAGATGGGCTTTATGGGTGTTCTGGTGCCTGTGGAACTTGGCGGTTCTGGTTTGGGGTATCATGAATACGTTGCGATTATAGAAGAGATTTCCAGAGTAGATCCCTCCATTGGTCTTTCTGTCGCAGCCCATAACTCGTTGTGTACAAATCATATTTTGTCCTTTGGGAATGAGGAACAAAAAAAGCGTTGGATCCCCAAACTCGCTACTGCGGAATGGATCGGGGCATGGGGTCTCACGGAGCACAATACAGGGTCCGATGCCGGTGCCATGAGTACTACAGCTGTAAAGGAAGGGGAAGACTGGATAATAAACGGGGCAAAGAATTTTATTACGCATGGCAAAAGCGGAAATATTGCGGTGGTTATCGCCAGGACCGGCGAGAAAGGAGACAGTCGCGCTTTGACAGCCTTTGTAGTGGAGAGGGGTACGACTGGCTTCACAAGTGGTAAAAAGGAGGATAAGTTGGGAATGCGTGCCAGCGAAACTGCCGAATTGGTTTTTGACGATTGCAGGATTCCAGATGCCAATCGACTGGGCAAAGTTGGTGAAGGATTTATCCAATCGATGAAAGTTCTGGACGGGGGAAGAATATCTATCGGGGCTCTTTCGCTGGGGATTGCCAAAGGCGCATATGAGGCGGCTTTGAAGTATTCTAAAGAACGCGTGCAATTTGGGAAACCTATTAGTGAATTTCAGGGTATTTCCTTCAAGCTGGCAGACATGGCCACGGAGATCGAGGCTGCTGAATTGCTTTTGCATAAAGCTGCGTTTCTCAAAAACGAAGGAAGGGAAATGACCAAATTCAGTGCTATGGCCAAAATGTTTGCTTCGGAAGTTTGTGTGAAAGTGGCCAATGAAGCCGTTCAAATTCATGGCGGCTATGGCTACACCAAAGATTTCCCTGTAGAAAAATTTTACCGGGATGCCAAACTTTGTACTATAGGAGAAGGGACAACAGAGATCCAAAAAGTAGTCATTGCCAAGAATATTTTAAAATAAATTGTTTCCCTTTAAGTTATTCATCTTATATTTGCATCCCGATAAGTATCGGGATAAATCACAAAAGAAAGGAGGTTGTAGCCAATGTTAATAATACCAGTAAAAGAAGGAGAAAATATAGACAGGGCTTTAAAGCGTTTTAAACGAAAGTTCGATAGAACGGGTACAATGCGTCAATTGCGAAAAAGACAGCAGTTCACGAAACCTTCAGTAGAACGAAGACAACAAATTCAGAAAGCGCAATACATTCAGGGCCTCAGAGACCAGGAGGAGATTTAATCCCTTTGTATTCCACAATATTTCGTCCCATTTTCGGAGGCATCCGGAGGTGGGTTTTTTTTAGTTTTAGATTGTCATCCCGGGTTCCGGATATATTCTGGCTATTAGCACCGTTCACGAACACCTCCCCATCCAAGGCTCGTCGATTGCAAGTCAAAGGAGAGACTTGATATTTGTATCTAAGAAAAAATCCCGGTTAGATAAAGGGATGAAAAATAAAAATCAAAACGGTCAATGCTCTTCAGGCCGTCTAAAATTTACCCTGTAAGCTTAGTACTGCAAGCTTAACTTCGCTACCTTTGCGCTATGTCCCTTTCATCCTTTCTTTCATACCTGGAACTCGAAAAGAACTACTCCCCGCATACCGTCCTGGCCTATGAAAGGGATATTTTGGATTTTACCGCCTTTTGCGAGGAAAACCATGCAATAGCTCCTATTGATGCCGTGGAATACGGAATGATCAGAAGTTGGATAGTACACATGGTAGGAACTAATATTTCTAACAGGTCTGTTAATAGAAAGATAGCTTCCCTCAAAGCCTATTACAAGTTTCTTTTGAGCATAGAAAAAATTCGGGCCAGTCCCCTGGCAAAGCACAAAGCCCTTAAAACCTCAAAAAAAGTGGAGGTTCCTTTCTCTGAGGCCGAAATGGAACGCATGCTTCAGGTATTACCCTTTGAGGACGGCTTTGAGGGTGCGCGCGACAAATTGATCATAGAATTATTTTACACCACCGGAATTCGACGTTCGGAACTCATCAATCTGAAAATGGAGAATGTTGATCTTAAAGCTAAGACCATGAAGGTATTGGGTAAGCGCAATAAAGAGCGTATTATTCCATTATTGCCTTCAACCAGTGGGATGTTTAAAAGCTATTTTGTTGAATGGGAGGCCTTGGCGGATCCTAAGGAAGTATCTTTCGTTTTCCTTTCAAAATCCGGTCATAAAATTTATGAAACCCTTGTTTATAGAATTATAAATGGGTATTTTAGTAAGGTCTCTTCCAAAGTGAAAAAGAGTCCTCACATATTGAGACATACCTTTGCCACTCATCTGCTCAATAGGGGAGCGGATTTAAACGCGGTTAAGGAATTGCTTGGACATTCAAGTTTGGCATCCACTCAGGTGTATACGCACAACAGTATAGCCGAACTTAAAAAAGTGCATTCCTCGGCTCATCCCAGGAGCAAGGAATAACACTACGTTCTTTTCTTTAGTTTCATCTTAAAAATAGTATTCTATGAAAGTAAACACACAATCAGTGAATTTTAATGCGGACGGAAAGCTTATAGATTTTGTACAGAGAAGGCTTGATAAATTGGATCAATTTTACGACAGGGTCATTAGTTCGGATGTGTTTTTAAAAGTGGAAAATACAAGTTCAAAAGAGAATAAAATTGTAGAAATAAAATTGCAGGTACCCAAGGATCAATTTTTGGTAAAAAAGCAATGTAAATCATTTGAAGAGGCAGTAGATTCTGCCTGTAGTTCCTTGGAAAGAAAACTGGTAAAAAAGAAGAAAAAACCGAGGGTAAATGCCTCCCTAAAATTTTTGTAATTTTGTTTTGATTCAGAAAATAATTATCTACATTTGCAGTCCGTTAGAAATAGCGGACTTTTTTATGCGATAAAAAGTACTAAAAGGCCGATGTAGCTCAGTTGGCTAGAGCAGCTGATTTGTAATCAGCAGGTCGTGGGTTCGAGTCCCTCCATCGGCTCGAAAGGAAGTTAAAATAGGATTTTTATCCCATATGTCGAAGAGGTTCGTAACAAGTTGGACGAGAAGTTTATCCCGAGCTTGCCTGCAAGGTGCCAAGTGGGGCGAGGGAAGTCCCTCCATCGGCCCGAAAGCAGGAGATTAGGCATATTTCTCCATATCATTTAGAAGAGTTAGGGGGTGAGGACAGGTTTTTAGGTTACAGGTTATCCCGGTAGCATTCCGGAAGAAAGCTTCCCAATAGTTCTAAAGTTCATTTTTTTATTGAAAAAATCAAGCAGGGGAGATACTCAAGCGGCCAACGAGGACAGACTGTAAATCTGTTGGTTTATACCTTCGCAGGTTCGAATCCTGCTCTCCCCACATAACAATTTTTTAGGGAGCAGGTGTCAAAAGTTTACTTTTGTAAGGCTGCGACTAAAAATTGTATGTTCGGGGTCACCCGAACAGGATCACCGAACGCACGTGAGGTAATCCTTGTTGACATACTGATATTGTTTTTCCTAAGTGGGGCGATTGTTGAGCTAAAGAAAGCTTAGGGGCCCGGGGTCGCCCGAACAGGATCACCGAACGCATGTGGGGTAATCCCATAAGTCGAATCCGGTATACCAAAAGCTTTGTATTTGTATTTGGTATTTGTGAAATATTGGAATTTAAAAAATTGCGGGAGTAGCTCAGTTGGTAGAGCGTCAGCCTTCCAAGCTGAATGTCGCCGGTTCGAACCCGGTCTCCCGCTCTAAACCTTTCAAACAGGAGATAGGCTAATGGTTCGGCCGGAAGTTTTTTGAATGTTGGAAAGTAGGGTGAGAAGCCTGTGCCGAGGGAAGCCTGCGCCGAGTGCAGCGAGGTGAGGTAAACCCGGCTTGCCACCCGGATCTGCCAGCCGGCGGAGAAGGTTGGTGCCAGCTCAAATACCTTTGGGTTATTAATTGTTGTTTTTTAAGAAAGTTGTTGCCGGTTTAACCTAAACCTTTAACATTAAATCTTGAACCCAACAAGCCGACGTAGCTCAGGGGTAGAGCGTTTCCTTGGTAAGGAAGAGGTCACGGGTTCAATTCCCGTCGTTGGCTCTAAAAAGAAAATTTAAAGTTCTATTCAAAAGATGATCAATAAAGAGGAACTGGTTCCCGTGAACTGAAGTTGGATCAACTATAAATAAGATTTGTACACTAATATAAACTAAGATTAAAATTCATTAAAAATGGCAAAGGAAACTTTTGATCGTTCCAAACCGCACTTAAATATTGGTACTATTGGACACGTAGATCACGGTAAAACTACATTAACAGCCGCTATTACAACTGTATTGGCTAACGTTGGACTTTCTGAAAAACGGAGTTTCGATTCTATCGACAACGCCCCTGAAGAAAAGGAAAGAGGTATTACAATCAATACATCTCACGTGGAGTATGCGACGGCGAACCGTCATTACGCCCACGTAGATTGTCCTGGCCACGCGGATTACGTGAAAAATATGGTTACCGGTGCCGCTCAGATGGACGGGGCAATTTTGGTAGTTGCAGCGACTGATGGTCCAATGCCACAAACCAGAGAGCACATCCTTTTAGGGCGTCAGGTAGGTATTCCCAGAATTGTTGTTTTTATGAACAAAGTGGATATGGTTGACGATGAGGAGCTTCTGGAGCTTGTTGAAATGGAGATCAGGGAACTACTGTCATTTTATGAGTACGATGGGGACAACGGACCCGTAATTGCCGGTTCAGCGCTTGGAGCACTTAACGGTGAGCAAAAGTGGGTGGATACAGTAATGGAATTGATGACCGCAGTTGATGAGTGGATCGAAATGCCGAAACGAGATGTTGACAAACCTTTCCTCATGCCAGTTGAAGATGTATTTACGATCACAGGTCGTGGTACCGTTGCTACAGGTCGTATAGAAACAGGTGTTGCCAATACGGGGGATTCCGTTGATATCATAGGAATGGGTGCTGAGAAATTATCGTCTACGGTAACCGGTGTTGAAATGTTCCGTAAGATTTTGGATCGGGGCGAAGCCGGTGATAACGTTGGTATCCTTTTAAGAGGTATTGAAAAGTCCGATATTAAAAGAGGGATGGTGATCTGTAAGCCAGGCTCCGTTAAACCACATGCTAAATTTGAAGCCGAAGTATATATCCTTAAAAAAGAAGAAGGTGGCCGTCATACACCATTCCATAATAACTACCGCCCGCAGTTCTACGTAAGAACTACAGATGTAACAGGTACCATTATTTTGCCTGATGGTGTTGAAATGGTGATGCCGGGAGATAACCTTACGATCACTGTAGATTTGATACAGCCTATTGCACTAAGTGTTGGACTTCGTTTTGCTATCCGTGAAGGTGGTAGAACAGTAGGTGCAGGGCAGGTCACTAAAATTTTGGATTAATCGTATACATTAAAATTTTTGCACTGAAGGTGTCCCGCCACGGCGGGATACCTTTCAGTGTAAATAATACGGGCATGCTCCCATGAAGCTATTTGTAAGTGGAGTATCCCGAGAAACGGGTGTAGCTCAGTTGGTAGAGCACTGGTCTCCAAAACCAGGTGTCGGGAGTTCGAGTCTCTCCTCCCGTGCTTAATGCAGGAGAAAATTTGTTGAGGCGAGAAGTTTATCCCGAGTGAAACGAGGGAAGTCTCTCCTGAGCCTGTACCGAACGGAGTTGAGGTACGCTAAAGAAAAGGAAGGAAATTCCGATGATTTTTTTCCAGTGAAATAAGTAAAAATTACGCCGCATGTTAACATATATTAAGGAATCCGTAGAAGAATTAAGAAACAACGTTACGTTGCCTTCCAGAGCAGAATCTTCTAATCTTATGGTAATCGTTGCGGTGTTTTCCATCATATTTGCCTTGGCCACCTGGGGTGTAGATACCATCTTCAGTGAGCTGATTACCTTGTATTTTAATGCACTAATAAACTAACCCGGACCTATGTCAGAAGTATTGGAAAAAAAATGGTACGTAGTAAGAGCGGTCAGTGGTCAGGAGAATAAGATCAAGGGCTACATAGAAAGTGAAGTGGAACGACATGGTTTTGCGGACTACCTGGAGGACGTGTTGGTACCTACGGAGAAAGTTGTACAAATTAGGAACGGAAAGAAAATCAACAAAGAGCGGGTTTACTTTCCGGGGTATATCATGATCAAGGCTAATTTAGGCGGTGAAATGGTCCATATCATCCGATCCATAACAAATGTTATCGGTTTTTTGGGAGAAACCAAAGGAGGGGATCCTGTTCCTTTGCGGAAAACCGAAGTAAACAGAATGCTAGGTAAAGTTGATGAACTGGCGGTGAATACGGATAATGTTGCTATACCTTTCGTTTTAGGGGAAACCGTTAAAGTGATTGACGGGCCGTTCAACGGGTTTAACGGTAATGTAGAAAAGATTAATGAAGAAAAGCGCAAACTGGAGGTTATGGTGAAAATTTTCGGAAGAAAAACACCTTTGGAGTTGAGCTATATGCAAGTAGAAAAAGTATAAGTGTTACATATATATAAAGTTGTGTTGCTTCCAAATTAAACACACTTTTTGAATTTAATTTTTAACAATGGCAAAAGAAGTAAGTAAAGTAGTTAAACTACAGGTTAGGGGAGGTGTTGCGAATCCATCGCCACCGGTTGGACCCGCTTTAGGTGCTGCCGGCGTAAACATCATGGAGTTCTGTAAGCAATTTAATGCACGTACACAGGACAGACAGGGCAAGGTTTTGCCTGTTGTTATCACCGTTTATAAGGACAAGTCATTTGACTTTCTGGTTAAAACACCACCAGCGGCAGTACAACTTTTGGAAGCGGCTAAGATTAAGAAAGGATCTGGTGAACCTAACAGAGTTAAATCGGGTAACGTTAGCTGGGATCAGGTAAGGACCATCGCGGAGGACAAAATGGTAGATCTGAATGCATTTACCGTAGAGTCTGCAATGAGTATGGTTGCGGGCACTGCCCGCTCCATGGGCCTTAAAGTCTCTGGGAAACGACCTTTTTAAAATCTTAAAAGCAATTTTAGCATGGGAAAATTAACGAAAAAGCAAAAGGAAGCACAGGCTAAAATAGAGAAAGACAAACTCTACTCTTTGGAAGAAGCTTCTGCTTTAATAAAAGAAATTACCAACACCAAGTTCGATGCGTCGGTAGACCTGGCCGTTCGTTTGGGAGTAGATCCCAGAAAAGCGAATCAGATGGTCCGGGGCGTGGTTACCCTGCCTCATGGCACAGGAAAGGATGTAAAAGTCCTGGCACTGGTAACCCCGGATAAAGAAGGAGAGGCAAAGGAAGCCGGTGCCGACTATATTGGTCTGGATGAATATTTGGAGAAAATCAAAGGAGGTTGGACGGATGTTGATGTGATCATCACTATGCCAAGCGTCATGGGCAAGTTAGGGCCTTTGGGACGTGTTTTGGGACCAAGGGGATTAATGCCCAACCCAAAAACAGGAACTGTAACTATGGATATAGGCAAGGCAGTCTCCGATGTAAAAGCAGGTAAAATAGATTTTAAAGTAGACAAAGCAGGTATTGTACATGCGGCGATTGGAAAAGCTTCTTTCTCCGCAGATAAAATTGCCGGCAATGCAAAGGAATTGCTGGATACACTGAATAAATTGAAGCCCACTGCTTCAAAAGGTATTTATATGAGAAGTATCTACATGAGCAGTACCATGAGCCCGAGTCTTCAATTAGATCCCAAAGCAGTTTAACTGTAATATGTTTGTATTATGACAAGAAAAGAAAAAGCAACCGTTATAGAAGATCTAACTGCTAAATTGGGAGATAGTTCCACTATTTACCTGGCAGATATATCCGGCCTGGATGCATCTACCACTTCAGATTTAAGGAGAGCCTGTTTTAAGGCCAATATTAAACTGTCCGTTGTAAAGAATACCTTGTTGGCCAAAGCTATGGAAGCTTCGGACAGGGAATTTGGGGAATTGCCAGAGGTATTAAAAGGAAATACTTCCTTAATGTTCGCCGAGGCAGGCAACGCACCGGCAAAGTTGATCAAAACCTTCAGGAAAAAGTCCGATAGACCCTTGTTGAAGGGAGCTTTTATTGAGGAGGCAATATTTGTTGGCGACGATAAACTCGATACTTTGATCAGTATCAAATCAAGAGAAGAAATGATCGGAGAGATCATTGGATTGCTACAGTCCCCCGCCAAAAATGTCATTTCAGGACTTAAGACGGGCGGTGGCAAATTAGCGGGAATTCTCAAAACATTATCAGAAAAATAAGTACGCACTAAAACCAGTATAATTTAAAATTTTATTAAACGATAGAAAAATGGCAGATTTAAAAGATTTCGCAGAACAATTGGTCAACCTCACGGTAAAAGAGGTAAATGAATTGGCCGTTATATTAAAAGAAGAGTATGGCATTGAGCCTGCAGCAGCCGCGGTTGCGGTTGCCGGTGGTGGCGCTGCGGCCGGTGGCGGTGAAGCGGAAGCCGCTGAGGAAAAATCCGAATTCGACGTAATTTTAACAGCCGCGGGTGGTTCAAAACTGGCTGTTGTTAAATTGGTTAAGGAATTAACCGGACTTGGATTAAAAGATGCCAAGGATATCGTTGATAGTGCGCCCAAAGCTGTAAAAGAGGGTGTTGCCAAAGACGAAGCTGAAGGAATTAAAAAATCATTGGAGGAAGCAGGAGCAGAAGTTGAGCTTAAATAATAGCGATAACCATAATGGTTTAGGTTTAGGTCTTTCCGCTTTCAAAGTGGCTAGGCCTAAACCCTTTTGTACATAGTATATGAAGAAATATACGACCTAGATTAGTATTCACGTTCAAAACGCCCATAGATGTTCACAAAACAGACTGAAAGAATAAGTTTCGCATCCGCTAAGAATATCCCGGACTATCCGGATTTCTTGGACATTCAGATCAAATCTTTTCAAGATTTTTTTCAACTCGAAACAAAATCCGATGAAAGGGGTAATGAAGGCCTATACAATACCTTCATGGAAAACTTTCCGATTACAGATACAAGAAACCAGTTCGTACTGGAATTTCTAGATTACTTTATAGATCCGCCAAGATATTCCATTCAGGAATGTATAGAAAGAGGATTAACATATAGTGTGCCGTTAAAAGCCCGACTAAAACTGTTCTGCACAGATCCGGAACATGAGGATTTTGAAACCATTGTTCAGGATGTTTACCTGGGAACCATCCCTTACATGACCCCAAGCGGAACTTTTGTCATCAACGGTGCCGAGCGGGTAGTGGTCTCTCAGTTACACCGATCACCGGGAGTGTTCTTCGGGCAATCCTTCCATGCCAATGGTACCAAATTGTATTCGGCAAGGGTTATTCCTTTTAAAGGTTCCTGGATCGAATTTGCAACCGATATCAACAGCGTTATGTACGCGTATATCGACAGAAAGAAAAAGTTACCTGTGACCACCCTGTTCAGGGCAATTGGCTTTGAGCGTGATAAGGATATTTTAGAGATTTTTGACCTTTCGGAAGAGGTAAAGGTTTCTAAGGCAGGTTTAAAGAAAATCCTAGGGCGAAAGCTTGCTGCCAGGGTTTTGAATACCTGGCATGAGGATTTTGTAGACGAGGACACCGGAGAAGTCGTTTCCATTGAAAGGAATGAGATTGTTCTGGATCGGGACACCGTTTTGGAAAAGGAGCACATCGATCAGATTCTTGAAACCGATGTAAAAACCATCCTGCTTCATAAAGAGAACAATGCGCAAAGCGATTATGCCATTATCCACAATACCCTGCAAAAGGATCCTACCAACTCCGAAAAGGAAGCGGTAGAACACATTTATCGCCAGTTGCGTAATGCGGAACCGCCTGATGAGGAAACGGCAAGGGGCATTATTGACAAATTGTTTTTCTCTGATCAGAGGTATAACCTCGGTGAGGTTGGCCGTTACCGAATGAACAAGAAATTAGGCCTGAATATTGGGATGGACAAGCAGGTCCTTACCAAAGAAGATATCATTACTATTATTAAATATTTGATAGAATTGATCAATTCTAAGGCGGAGATCGATGATATTGACCACCTTTCCAACAGGCGTGTAAGAACAGTGGGGGAGCAGTTATCCTCCCAGTTTGGTGTTGGTTTGGCACGTATGGCGCGAACCATTCGTGAGCGAATGAATGTAAGGGATAATGAGGTGTTTACACCTATAGACCTGATCAATGCCAAGACCCTTTCCTCGGTGATCAACTCCTTCTTTGGCACCAACCAGTTGTCTCAATTTATGGATCAGACCAATCCGCTGGCCGAGATCACCCATAAAAGGAGATTATCCGCTTTGGGGCCAGGTGGGTTATCCAGGGAAAGAGCAGGGTTCGAAGTACGGGACGTACACTATACCCATTACGGAAGGCTTTGTCCTATAGAAACTCCTGAGGGCCCTAACATTGGCCTTATCTCTTCCCTTTCGGTGTTTGCGAAGGTAAACCCAATGGGCTTCCTGGAAACACCGTACAGAAAGGTGACGAAAGGGATAGTAGATACAAAGGAATACGTTTACTTAAGTGCGGAGGAAGAAGAGGGAATGAAAATTTCTCAGGCAAATATTCCTCTTAAGGAAAACGGCGCTATTGATCAGGAAAAGGTAATTGCAAGGGAAGAAGGGGATTTCCCTGTAGTTGATCCGTCCGAAGTGAATTATACCGATGTTGCCCCGAATCAAATTGCGTCTATTTCTGCTTCGCTTATTCCTTTTCTGGAGCACGATGATGCGAACAGGGCTTTGATGGGCTCCAATATGATGCGGCAGGCAGTTCCCCTGTTAAAACCGCAGTCACCCATAGTTGGGACAGGTCTGGAAAGACAAGTTGCCTCGGATTCAAGGGTGCTGATTAATGCCGAAGGTGACGGAGTCATAGAATATGTAGATGCCAAAAGAATTACCATTACCTATAAAAGGTCCGAGGAAGAGCGGTTGGTTAGTTTTGAGGAAGAATCAAAAACCTATGAATTGGTCAAATTCCGAAAAACGAATCAGGGCACAAGCATTAACCTGAAGCCTATAGTTATAAAAGGCGATAAGGTGAAGAAAGGGCAGGTACTGTGTGAAGGGTATGCCACGGAAAACGGGGAATTGGCTTTGGGTAGAAACCTGAAGGTGGCCTTTATGCCCTGGAAAGGTTACAACTTTGAAGACGCTATCGTAATTTCTGAAAAAGTTGTTCGCGAAGATATCTTTACCTCTATTCACATAGATGAATATGCACTTGAGGTGAGGGATACCAAGTTAGGGGCCGAGGAACTGACCAATGATATACCCAACGTTTCGGAAGAGGCCACCAAAGACCTGGATGAAAATGGTATGATCAGGATTGGGGCCGAGGTGAAGCCCGGGGATATTTTGATCGGGAAGATCACCCCTAAAGGGGAATCGGATCCTACACCCGAAGAAAAATTGTTAAGAGCCATTTTTGGGGATAAGGCAGGAGATGTTAAGGATGCATCCTTAAAAGCATCACCTTCCCTGCAGGGAGTGGTTATTGACAAAAAGTTATTCTCCCGCTCCATTAAAGACAAGCGTAAGCGCTCTGAGGACAAAGAAGCAATTAACACATTGGAATTGGAGTATGAAGTTAAATTCCAGGAGCTTAAAGATATCCTTGTCGATAAATTGTTTAAAATAATTAACGGCAAAACATCGCAAGGGGTACTTAACGATCTTGGGGAAGAAGTACTTCCAAAAGGGAAGAAATACACCATGAAGATGCTGAACGCCGTGGACGACTTTGCGCATCTGGTCAGTGGCAGTTGGACTACCGACAAAAACACCAATACCTTAGTTGCAGATCTTCTGCATAACTATAAGATCAAGTTGAACGACCTTCAGGGGAATTTACGAAGGGATAAGTTCACAATCTCGGTAGGTGACGAACTACCTGCGGGCATCATGAAGCTGGCCAAGGTATACATCGCCAAAAAGAGAAAACTTAAAGTAGGCGATAAGATGGCGGGACGGCACGGAAACAAGGGTATTGTTGCCCGTATTGTCCGGCAGGAAGATATGCCGTTTTTAGAAGACGGAACACCGGTTGATATTGTTTTAAATCCACTTGGGGTACCTTCCCGTATGAATATCGGGCAGATCTATGAAACTGTCCTGGGATGGGCAGGTCAGAATACAGGTATGAAATTTGCGACACCGATTTTTGACGGAGCCACCCTGGATGAGATCAATAAGTTAACCGATGAGGCCGGGGTTCCGAGATTTGGACATACCTATCTTTATGATGGCGGAACAGGACAGCGTTTTCACCAGCCTGCAACCGTAGGTGTAATCTATATGTTAAAACTTGGACATATGGTAGATGACAAAATGCACGCCCGATCCATAGGACCCTACTCCCTAATTACGCAGCAACCTTTGGGCGGTAAAGCCCAGTTCGGTGGCCAGCGTTTCGGGGAAATGGAGGTTTGGGCCCTGGAAGCTTACGGCGCTTCTGCAACCCTGAGGGAAATATTAACGGTAAAATCCGATGACGTGATTGGTAGGGCAAAGACCTATGAGTCTATCGTTAAGGGAGAAACAATGCCGGAGCCTGGATTACCAGAATCTTTCAATGTATTGATGCACGAACTTAAAGGTTTAGGTTTGGACATAAGACTGGAAGAATAATTCGATTGCTTGAACACATTAATTTACTATCAGAATTAGCATTATGGCTAGACTAAAAGATAATAACACGATTAAAAGGTTTGATAAAATTTCAATCGGCCTGGCTTCCCCGGAATCTATTCTCGCGGAATCCAGGGGAGAGGTTTTAAAACCGGAAACGATCAACTACAGAACTCATAAGCCGGAACGTGACGGGCTGTTTTGCGAACGTATTTTTGGTCCTGTTAAGGACTACGAGTGTGCCTGCGGAAAGTACAAAAGAATCCGTTACAGGGGTATCGTATGTGATCGCTGTGGAGTAGAAGTGACAGAAAAAAAGGTGCGAAGAGACAGGGTTGGGCATATCAACCTGGTGGTTCCCGTAGCCCATATCTGGTACTTCCGCTCACTACCCAACAAAATAGGATACCTGTTGGGGCTGCCCTCCAAGAAATTGGATATGATCATTTATTACGAGCGATATGTTGTGATACAACCCGGTGTCGCCAAAGGGCCGGAAGGTGAAGAAATAGGGAAGATGGACTTCCTGACAGAAGAAGAATATCTTAACATCCTGGAATCCATTCCACCCGAAAATCTGTACCTTGAGGATTCCGATCCAAACAAGTTTATTGCCAAGATGGGTGCGGAATGCCTCATAGATCTTCTATCCAGAATAGATCTTAAACAGCTGTCGTACGACTTAAGACATAAAGCCAATATGGAAACTTCCAAGCAACGGAAAACCGAGGCGCTGAAAAGGCTTCAGGTAGTCGAAGCGTTAAGGGAGTCCCAGGACAACAGGGAAAACCATCCGGAATGGATGATAATGAAAGTGATCCCGGTTATCCCGCCCGAACTTCGTCCTTTGGTACCGTTGGATGGAGGTCGTTTCGCTACATCGGATCTCAATGACCTGTACAGAAGGGTAATCATCAGGAACAATCGACTTAAAAGATTGATGGAGATAAAGGCGCCCGAAGTGATCCTCAGAAATGAGAAGCGCATGCTTCAGGAAGCCGTAGATTCCTTATTTGACAATACCAGAAAGGCATCAGCGGTTAAGACAGAATCCAACAGGCCTTTAAAATCACTTTCGGACTCCTTAAAGGGAAAACAGGGGCGTTTCCGCCAGAACCTGCTTGGGAAAAGGGTAGACTATTCTGCGCGTTCCGTAATTGTTGTAGGTCCGGAAATGAAGTTGTATGAATGTGGTCTGCCGAAGGATATGGCGGCGGAGTTATACAAGCCTTTTGTGATCCGTAAACTTATTGAAAGGGGAATTGTAAAGACAGTTAAATCTGCCAAAAAGATAATAGATAAGAAAGAACCGGTTGTCTGGGATATTCTTGAAAATGTACTGAAAGGCCATCCGGTATTGTTGAACCGTGCTCCTACACTGCACCGGTTGGGTATACAGGCCTTTCAACCTAAATTAATCGAGGGGAAAGCCATCCGCTTACATCCATTGGTTTGTACCGCATTTAACGCGGATTTTGACGGGGATCAAATGGCGGTGCATTTGCCGCTGGGCCCGGAAGCCATTCTGGAATCACAGTTGTTAATGCTGGCATCTCACAATATCCTCAACCCGGCGAACGGTTCGCCAATTACGGTACCTTCCCAGGATATGGTTTTGGGACTTTATTACATGACCAAGGAGCGCAAGTCTACGGATGAGGTTAAGGTAAAGGGCGAAGGCCTTACATTTTACTCTTATGAGGAGGTTGTAATTGCTTTTAACGAAGGAATGGTAGATTTGAATGCCATTATCAAGGTTCGCGCAAAAGATTTCAATGAGAAGGGCGAGTTGGTGAATCAGATTATTCCTACTACCGTTGGCAGAGTGCTTTTCAATAAGGTAGTACCGGAACAGGCAGGGTATATCAATGATGTTTTGAACAAGAAATCCCTGAGAGATATTATCGGAAGAATTTTAGCGGTTACTGATGTACCGACTACCGCTGATTTCCTTGATAAGATAAAAACCATGGGCTATGATTTTGCCTTTAAAGGCGGCCTGTCCTTTAGTTTGGGAGACATTATTATTCCTAAAGAAAAACATGAGATGATCGCCGATGCCAATGAGCAGGTAGATGGGATCATGATGAACTATAATATGGGACTTATCACAAATAATGAAAGATATAATCAGGTGATAGACGTCTGGACATCTACAAACGCCTTGCTGACCGAATTGGCGATGAAGAGGATCCGGGAAGATCAACAGGGATTCAATTCGGTATATATGATGCTGGATTCCGGCGCAAGGGGTTCCAAGGAGCAGATACGTCAGCTGACCGGTATGCGGGGATTGATGGCGAAGCCGAAAAAATCTACAGCAGGAGGCGGAGAAATCATTGAAAACCCAATCCTGTCTAATTTCAAGGAAGGGCTTTCCATTCTGGAGTACTTTATTTCTACTCACGGTGCCCGTAAGGGGCTTGCGGATACCGCACTGAAAACGGCAGATGCCGGGTATCTTACGCGCCGTCTGGTTGATGTCTCGCAGGATGTTATCGTCAATATTGAAGATTGCGGAACGCTTAGGGGTATTGAAGTTGAGCCTCTGAAGAAGAACGAAGAAGTAGTAGAGACGCTGGGCGAACGAATACTGGGCAGGGTTTCCCTGCACGATGTATACGATCCCATTTCTGAAGAACTGTTGCTTGAAGCAGGACAGGAGATCCTGGAAGCGGACGTCAGAAAGATTGAGGAATCGCCCATAGAACGGGTGGAAGTTCGTTCCGCACTGACCTGCGAAGCGCAAAAAGGAATTTGTGCCAAATGTTATGGCAGAAACCTTTCTACCAATAAGATGGTACAACGCGGCGAGGCAGTGGGCGTAGTGGCAGCCCAATCTATCGGGGAACCCGGTACACAGTTAACGCTGCGTACGTTCCACGTGGGAGGTATTGCCGGAAACATTTCTGAAGATAGCAAACTTGAAGCCAAATTTGGGGGTACAGCAGAGATTGAAGATCTGAGAACGGTCAAAGGGGAGGATGGCGATCGAAAAGCCGCCGAGATAGTGATCTCCAGAACATCGGAAATAAAAATCGTTGATTCAAAAACCGGTATCACCCTAAGTACCAATAATATTCCTTACGGTTCTCAGCTGTTCGTTAAGAATGGTAAGAAGGTACATAAGGGAGATATTATTTGTTCATGGGATCCATATAACGGCGTTATCGTTTCTGAATTCCCAGGTAAAATTGCCTATGAGAATATTGAGCAAGGGGTAACTTACCAGGTAGAAATAGATGAGCAGACTGGCTTCCAGGAGAAGGTGATTTCCGAATCCAGGAACAAGAAATTAATTCCAACACTGTTGATCAAGAACAATAAGGATGAGGTTTTGCGTTCGTATAACTTGCCCGTGGGATCGCATATTATGGTGGATGACGGGGATAAGATCAAAGAAGGTAAGACACTTGTAAAAATACCGCGTAAGTCGGCCAAGGCCGGGGATATTACCGGTGGTCTTCCAAGAGTTACGGAACTTTTTGAAGCCCGTAACCCTTCCAACCCTGCGGTTGTTTCTGAAATAGATGGTGTGGTATCCTTTGGTAAGATCAAAAGGGGGAACAGGGAGATCATCATAGAATCCAAACTGGGCGAGATGAAGAAGTATCTTGTAAAACTCTCCAACCAGATACTGGTGCAGGAAAATGATTATGTACGTGCAGGTATGCCATTATCCGACGGGTCCATTACTCCCGAAGATATACTGGCCATAAAGGGCCCCTCCGCCGTACAACAATACCTGGTGAATGAAGTTCAGGAAGTATATCGTTTACAGGGTGTGAAGATCAATGATAAGCACTTTGAGGTTGTGGTAAGACAGATGATGCGCAAAGTGCGGATTGAGGATCCGGGAGATACTATTTTCCTTGAAAATCAGTTGGTGCATAAAGACGATTTCATTGAAGAGAATGATGAGATCTTCGGAAAAAAAGTGGTAGAAGATGCCGGTGATTCGGAAAATCTTAAGGCAGGTATGATCATTACTGCGAGAGAATTGCGTGATGAAATTTCCATACTCAGACGTTCAGATAGCACCATAGTCACGGCCAGGGATGCGATTGCCGCGACGGCGACCCCTATACTTCAGGGTATAACCAGGGCGTCCTTACAGACCAAATCGTTTATTTCCGCCGCTTCCTTCCAGGAAACCACCAAAGTATTGAATGAGGCTGCAGTAAGCGGTAAAGTAGATCATTTGGAAGGTTTGAAAGAGAACGTTATTGTAGGTCATAAGATACCTGCAGGGACAGGAATGAGGGATTATGAAAACATCATTGTAGGATCCAAGGAAGAATACGATGAGATCATGGCCCGAAAAGAGGAATTGAAGTTTTAAAACAGTTGAAAAACCGCGGATACTGGAGCCAGGACCTATGATCGTCCTGGTTTCGGATTCCTGCCACCTTGCTGTAAAACTCATTCATCAAATAGTAATTTTAGTAATTTGATTTCATGGCGGACAAGGACCAAAAGCAAAAGCAGATCAATATAGAACTGGATGAGAAGACCGCCGAAGGTGTTTATTCAAACTTGGCTATCATCAACCATTCGGTTTCCGAATTCGTTGTGGATTTTATCAGTATGATGCCAGGAGCGCCTAAAGCTAAGGTAAAAAGCAGAATTGTGCTTACTCCGCAGCACGCCAAGAAGTTCTTAAAAGCCTTAAATGATAATGTGAACCGGTTTGAAAAGGCGCACGGAACCATAAAGGATTACGAACAACCTCCTATCCCCCTTAACTTCGGACCAACAGGAGAGGCTTAAAACAAAAAATTCCTATTTTAGAATTATGGATTTAAAAAAACTATTTGGAACCGTCCTTACTTTGCTGGGAATTGGAGGGCTTATCTACACCGCCTTTCTCTTTGTAAACGAGTCGGGCGACATTAAAATGCTTGCGGTTTACGGTATTTTAGGAGCTATATTCTTCTTTTCGGGGATTGGGCTTGTCAGAAATACGAAAAGTAATACCTAAAGTATAACGGCCTTTCAGAATTTCCGATGCTTTTTTACTATTCGGCAATAGGAGTCCCTAAAACCGTAACCCACCTTGTCATCCATAAGTTTCTTGTTCAAATTCTGAGGTAAAATGCAATTTCACGCTGGGATATTTCTGTTGGGTCATTTGCAATGAAAACGAAGAATCGGCAAGAAAGACCAGTTGCCCCCGTTTGTCCCTTGCAAGAAATTTTTGCTTCACTCTTAAGAATTCTTTGTACTCCTCATTATTCGTGTCATCGGGAGCTACCCAGCAGGCCTTGTGCGCCGGGAAATTCTCATAGGTACATTTTGCACCGTATTCATGCTCCAAACGGTACTGAATCACCTCATATTGCAATGCTCCTACCGTTCCGATCACCTTTCGCCCATTGAGTTCCAAAGTAAATAGCTGGGCTACGCCTTCATCCATAAGCTGATCAATACCCTTATTAAGTTGCTTTGCTTTCATGGGATCCGCATTATTAATATACCTGAAATGTTCCGGGGAAAAACTAGGTATCCCCTTGTAATGAAGTGATTCCCCTTCTGTAAGAGTATCGCCGATCTTAAAATTTCCGGTGTCGTGTAGTCCAACTATATCCCCGGGAAAGGAAACGTCTACTATTTCCTTTTTTTCGGCAAAAAAAGCATTGGGACTCGAAAATTTCAGGTTCTTATTGTGCCTTACATGCAGGTAAGGCTGGTTGCGTTCAAATGTACCGGAGACTATTTTAACAAAGGCAAGCCGGTCCCGGTGCCGGGGATCCATATTGGCATGGATCTTAAAAACAAAACCGGTCATTTCCTTTTCACTGGCCATCACGAGCCGCTCTTCGGCTTTCTTGGGGCGGGGAGAGGGCGCTATCTCTATAAAACAATCCAATAACTCCCGCACGCCAAAATTGTTCAATGCCGAACCAAAAAAAACGGGTTGCAGCGATCCTTCCAAATACTTTTCCCTATTAAATTTCGGATACACCCCATTGATAAGTTCTAAATTCTCACGCAAATTTTCCGCTGCCTTAGCTCCTATGATTTTCTCCAATTCAGGGTTTTCCATGTCATCAAAAGCAATGGTCTCCTCAATATTTTTCTTGCTGTCGCCACTAAAGAGATTGATGTTCCTTTCGTATATATTATAGATCCCCTTAAAATCATATCCCATGCCAATAGGAAAACTTAAAGGGGTCACAGCGAGTCCTAATTTTTGCTCTACGTCATCTAAAAGATCAAAGGCGTCTTTCCCTTCCCGGTCTAGTTTATTAATAAAAACGATCATCGGAATGTTCCGCATACGGCAGACTTCCACTAACTTTTCGGTTTGTTCTTCCACCCCTTTTGCTACGTCAATTACGACAATAACGCTATCTACGGCTGTCAGGGTTCTAAAAGTATCCTCAGCAAAATCCTTGTGCCCTGGGGTGTCCAGGATATTGATCTTTTTATCCTTATAAAGGAAGGCCAGCACTGAGGTGGCTACTGAGATACCTCTTTGCCTTTCAATCTCCATGAAATCACTGGTGGCAGATTTTTTGATTTTATTATTCTTAACCGCACCTGCTTCCTGAATAGCACCACCAAACAGAAGTAATTTCTCGGTAAGCGTTGTCTTTCCGGCATCCGGATGGGAGATGATACCGAAAGTTCTCCTTTTCTCTATTTCTTTTTTGAAATTCACTCTTTAAAATTTGGGCAAAAATAACTGAAATATTGCTGCCGTTGCCGTTGATTTTGTATTTTACCCAGGTTAGGAATCTAGAACCCTCTTTTAAATACGCCTCGGTAACTTAAAAAAACAACTTGTTATAAAACGACGATCGGTGTCGTTGATCGATTTGGAAAAAATTCAGCAATCCTTTTTTCTCGTTAACCGTAATTATTTGGGATGTAAAATGTAGGATTTTTGCCATTCATCGAGTTTAACAGTTATTGAAAGAAAATTGGTCATTTCTAGCCTTCTAACAATTTGCCGGTAGGGATTTTAGCCATATCTTGCATAACAATTTTAGAGAAGCCCTATCTCTTACTTTTTAGTTTCCTACGTTGCCATGGTGATATGTTTAAATTGAAAACTATCATTTATGGAAAACTTTACCCCTGTCAGGTTAAAAGAAAAAGCAATATATGGCATTTCTTTTCTAATCGTCTTCCTTGTATTCACCCTTACAACTTCCTTTGACGAATTCCCTGAAAAACTTTTTTACAGCATACTATTAGCAGATTCCGATGCTGACGGTGTAATTGATTCCACGGACATTGACGATGATGGTGACGGGATCCTGGATATGGAGGAGGATGCCAATCCGGATGGGGACAACAACCCTGCCACCGATCCTACTGACACCGATGGAGATGCGATCCCCGATTATCTTGATATTGATTCGGACAACGACGGAATTACAGACAATATAGAAGCACAGCAAGCCCTTGCCATTATAAACCGGTCCGGGGAAGATACGGATGGGAATGGCTTGGACGATGCCTATGAGGCCTCGCCGGGCTCTGGCGATGGCCTTGATCCTGTAGATACCGAAGGAGACGGGATTCCCGATTACCTGGATTCCGATTCGGATAACGATGGTATTCTTGACAGTGTAGAATCCAGTGTGCTGAGTACTGATTTCGATTGTGAAACCATTCCTATGCTGAATTTTAGCAATGCACCTACACTCGAATCGGGAGAAGCATTTGGTGAGGGTTCCGTGTATAGATTCAGTAACGTTACTGATGAATTGGATGCACTGGTTACTATTGATGAAATGGTGAACGGGGAGATTGCCACCCTTGATCAAAACAATGTGGACCCCGAATTTTTTAAACCTGAAATTACCTTTACTACTGCCGAAGGAGTTAGGCGGCCATACGTGGATCTGAGGATAACAATTGTCAATACGGGAACAAGCCAACCGGCTGTGCTAAATGAACTTATAGCCAACTTTATTGATGTTGATGGGAACAATCAGTACCAGGAATACAACAGGTTCGACACTCCTGCGAATTATACCTTTGATGAAATAACCGAAGTAGGCATTAATGTCACCGCAGGAGGGCTTTTGATCAATGGGGGTTCCAGGGAATACGATGGAATCTCAAATGGCAACCCTACAGTGAATGTGGCCGTTGAATTCGTAAATATTTCTTCCTTTGTCTTTAGGTTTGGAATTCAAACCCAGACCAATGACAACTTTACAACAAACGTACCGAGGCAATCCGGTATTCAATTTTCATGCCTGGACAATTTCATAAGTCCGCAAACAGTAACCTTCAACATGGATGTTGATTCTGACGGGGACGGCTATCCGGATAGAGTGGATATTGACTCCGACAATGACGGCATACCGGACAATGTGGAGGCCCAGACTACGGCCGGCTACATTCCCCCGGCCGGTGCTGACGATGACGGTGACGGGTTGGATAATGCCTATGAGGGGGAAGGTAATGAAGGCCTTGATCCCGTGAATACGGACGGAATTGATGAACCTGATTATCTTGATGATGACAGTGATAATGATCTTGTACCGGACAATAATGAAGGCAATGACTTTAATTTTGATGGAGTTCCTGATCAAACCTTTACAGGAACAGATACGGATGGTGATGGCCTTGATGACGGTTATGAGGGCGGAGATGTAAATGACGGTTATGACGTGAACGATGAAATTAATGATCCGGCAAACGACCTGCCTGATACCGATGGTACAGAGGACGTAAATTATAGAGACCTTGATGACGACGGGGACGGAATAGATACACCCGATGAAGATGCGGACGAGGATGGGGATCCAACCGATGACGATAGCGACGGCGATGGCATACCGGATTATCTTGATCCTACGGACGACATAGATACGGATGGCGATGGTGTTCCGGACATGGTTGATATTGATGACGACAACGATGGGATCCTTGATACAGTAGAGGATCCCAACCTGGACGGGGATAATGATCCACTTACAGATCCGCAAGACCTGGATAGCGACGGCCGCCCTGATCATTTGGATATTGACTCAGATGATGACGGGATTCCGGATAATGTGGAAGCGCAAACTACTGCGGACTACATTCCACCCACAGGAATAGACGACGATAATGATGGTCTGGACAATGCTTATGAGGGGGAAGGGGATGAAGGTGTAACTCCGGAAAATACGGATGGTGCCGATGAACCTGATTATCTGGATGACGATAGTGATAACGATCTTGTCCCGGATAATAATGAAGGCAACGATTTTAACTTTGATGGAGTCCCGGATCAGGCCTTTACCGGCACGGATACAGACAACGATGGGCTGGATGATGGCTATGAGGGAACCGATTTAAACGATGGCTATGATGTAAACGATGAAATCGATGATCCTGCAAATGATCTTCCGGATACGGATGGGACCGAGGATGTTAACTACAGGGATTTAGATGACGATGGGGATGGAATAGATACCCCCGACGAGGATGCGGACGGGGATGGTGATCCAACCAATGACGATACCGATGAAGACGGCACTCCCGATTATCTTGACCCTGACACCGCTCCGGATACGGACGGTGACGGTGTCCCGGACAGCACAGATCTGGATGATGATAACGACGGTATTCTGGACAGTGTTGAGGATCCCAATTTGGATGGAGATAATGATCCGTTAACCGATCCGGTCGATAGCGACGGGGATGGTTTTCCAAATCATTTGGATATAGATGCAGACAATGATGGAATTCCGGATAATGTGGAGGCTCAGCCTACAGACGGATATATTCCGCCAAACGATGATGACGCAGCCACATACGAAGCAAACAACGGAGTAAACTCGGCCTATCCGGACGGTGTTACACCGGTGAATACCGATGGTACAGACGAACCGGATTATCTGGATGACGATAGTGATAACGATCTTGTCCCGGATAACAATGAAGGAAACGATTTCAATTTCGACGGTATCCCGGACCAGACGGCAACCGGTGGCGATGATGACAACGATGGCCTGGATAATGGCTATGAGGGGAATGATGCAAACGATGGCTTTGACGTTAACGATGAGATAGACGATCCTGCCAATGACCTTCCGGATACCGATGGTACCGAAGATGTTAACTACAGGGATCTTGACGACGACGGTGACGGTATTGATACTCCGGACGAAGATGCAGACGGGAATGGCAACCCTACTAATGATGATACCGACGATGATGGTACCCCGGACTACCTGGATCCGGTGGATGATACCCCGGAAGAACTGGAAATTGAAGTGAATCAAATGGTTACACCAAATGGGGACGGTATGAACGACTTTTTATGGATACAGGGAGTGGAGAAAGCTCTTAATAACTCCTTAAAAATATTTAACCGGTGGGGCGTAACCGTTTATGAAGGTAAGAATTACAACAATCAGAACAACGTTTTTGATGGTCGGTCCTGGGGTAGATCAACAATGAAACAGGATGAGTTGTTACCTTCAGGAGTTTATTTCTACATTTTTGAATACGAGAAAGATCAGGAAAATATTACGGATAGTGGCTATATTTATGTCAGTAAATAATATATTGCAAGGTATATGATAAACCAAAAGAGCCGATTAGTCCCCCTGTTATTGCTATTTTTAATTGTTGGGGGTCTGTATGCACAGCAAGACGCACAGTACACGCAGTATATGTTTAATACCATGAGTGTTAACCCTGCGTATGCGGGGTCTAGGGGGCAGCTAAGTATAGCGGCGTTGTACAGGGCACAATGGATAGGATTGGATGGAGGCCCTGAAACGCAAACGCTTAACCTGCACTCTCCGATTCGAAATAGTAGGTTGGGCTACGGTTTGTCCATTATCAATGATAATATCGGCGACGGAGTAGTACAGGAAACGCATTTTGATGCCTTGGTATCCTACACCATTGATGTCTCCCTGGAGGGAAAACTTTCTTTTGGGATAAAGGCAGGAGGTAATTTATTGAACCTGGATTTTGCCGGGTTAAATAATTTTGATAACGAACCCATCGCGGGGAACAACATCGAAAACAAATTTTCACCCAATTTTGGCATGGGGGTATATTATCATACCAATCAATTTTATGCCGGGATGTCTGCTCCGAATTTATTGGAAACGCAGCATTTTGATAATGCTCAAAGAGATGCAAACTCCGTTCAATTCCTATCAACGGAAAGAATTAATTTCTACCTGATTACCGGGTATGTTTTTGATCTTACGGGTTACCTTAAGTTCAAGCCGGCCCTGTTGACGAAGGTTGTAAGCGGCGCCCCTCTGCAATTGGATTTGTCCGCCAGCTTTTTGTTCAATGAAAAATTTTCTTTTGGGGCAGCGTACAGATGGGATGCGGCACTGAGCGCCCTTGCAGGTTTTCAGATCAGCGATCAGCTTATGATTGGCCTGGCCTATGACCGGGAGACCACCGAATTGGGTAGCACACAATTTAATGACGGGACTTTTGAAGTGTTTTTGAGGTTTGAACTGGTTAAATCCTTCCAACGCTTAGTTTCACCCCGATTCTTTTAATTTAGTACAAATGCAGAAAAGAACAGTCTTATTGCTTACCCTGCTAGCTTTATTTGTTGCAAAGAGCTATTCCCAGGAGCGCTTAGTGACTAAAGGGAATGAAAAATATCAAAACTACGCCTTCAGTCCGGCCATAGATATCTATCAACGGGTCCTGGACAAGGGATATGTCTCTGCCGATCTTCTTCAAAGGTTGGGCAATGCGTATTACTTTAATGCAAATTATGAAAAGGCCTCGGAGGTCTACAAGCAATTGATAGACGATTATGGTGCTGATGTGGGCCCTGAATATTATTTCAGGTATAGTCAGTCCTTAAGGACGTTGGGAGATTATGAAAGTGCTGATACCCTTATGGACAAATTTACTGAAATGACCACCGAAGACGGCAGGGCATCCAGATTTAAGACAGAAAAGGACTATATGGCCGAGATTGCAAAGAATTCGGGCCGTTACGATATAGCTCCCTTTGAGTTTAATTCCAAATATTCCGAGTTTGCGCCTTCCTTGTACAGGGAAGGACTTCTTTTTTCTTCGGACAGGGACACCGGTAATCTTGCGAGATACAGGCATTCCTGGAATTCCAAGGACTTTCTGGACCTATATAAGGTGAATGTTGACACCGCTTCCCTGAACACCGTGGTTAAACTGGAGAACGTGAATTCCAGGCTTCATGAATCTACCTCAGTTACGAGCGCCGATGGAAATACACTTTATTTTACCCGGAACAATTTCAGGAACGGAAAATATGTTAAGGATGAAAATGGCATTGTACGACTTAAGATTTTCAAAGCCACCAAGGTAGACGGGCAATGGGCCAATTTGGAAGACCTTCCATTTAACAGCGACTCCTATTCAGTTGCCAATCCGTCACTGAGTCCTGATGGCAAAACACTCTTTGTTGCCTCAGACATGCCTGGCAGCTTGGGGCAATCTGACATCTTCAGAATTCCCATTAATGATGACGGAAGTTTTGCTACTCCGGAAAACCCGGGAAGTTCCATCAACACGGAGGCCCGGGAAACATTTCCATTTGTAAGCAGTGAAGAGGTCCTATATTTTTCATCGGACGGGCATCCCGGTTTGGGAGGCCTGGATATCTTCGCCACCAGTATTAAGGATCAAAAATATGACCGTGCCATCTTCAATGTGGGAGAACCCATAAACAGTAAAATGGATGATTTTACCTTCATTTTTGTCGAGCAAACCCGTAAAGGCTATTTTGCATCCAACAGGCAGGGAGGAATGGGAGCCGATGATATTTACAGCTTTTTAGAGACCAGGCGATTGGTATTTGAATGTGCACAGGAAATTACGGGCACTGTCCGTGATAAAATTTCAAATGGACTTTTAGTGGGTGCCACAGTTAAGGTGATAGATGAGAACAATGAAGAGATCCTTTCCGGAATAACTGATTCTAATGGTAAATTCAATCTCACTCTGGATTGTGATCGGGGAAATTTTGTAAGGGCCATGATGGAAGGATATGTGCCTGCTGAAGAATACCTTACAAAGTCTGACGGGAAGGCCAGGGTTATGGATTTTTACCTGGAGCGCGATCAGGTTACAGCCGGGTTTGGAGATGATCTGGCCAAATTATTACAGTTGAGCACCATCTATTTCGATTTTGACAGATACGAGATAAGGCCGGATGCCGAGATAGAAATTCAAAAAGTAATAGCTGCGATGGAAAAGTACCCCAGCCTTAAGATAAAAGCAAACTCTTATACAGACAGCAGGGGAAAGGATGAATACAATTTATGGCTTTCCCAAAAAAGGTCTGAATCCACGATTAGTTATATGATTTCCAAGGGAATAGCTAAAGACAAGCTCCGGGGTGAAGGTTTTGGAGAAACAAAATTAGTGAACGAATGTACGAATGGAGCGAGATGCTCCAATGCAGAGCACGAGCTGAACCGAAGATCCGAGTTTATTATCATAGAATAATACTTCAGTCCCAAAACTAAATTGAATTCAGTCTGTCTAAAAGGCTGCATTTTTGTTTTGAACCGACTCAAGGCCTATGTATCTTTATAGATGTTCGATGAAATACATCATTTAATTCCCAAGTAAGTGATTTCTACACCCGTAAACCGCAATATTCCATAGTTACACGTTTATAACTGCGGCATTCACAACAATTATTAACAATTGAACACGGCTTGACCTAAATTTGGAGGAATCTGATATTTCGAGACTTAAGAGCTTGATAGCCGGGAGTACCCAAAGGCTAACAGAAATATGCCTACTTATCTATGATCGCCGTAAAGCAAATAAGGAATTTGGTTATCCTTGGCTTCATACTGTTCAGTATGGCCATACAGGGTCAGGAGACCTTTAGGGATAATTTTAATACTACGTCCTATTCCAACAATAATGGCTCCGCTAACTTCTCCGGCAATTGGATTGAGTTTAACGAAACAACGAGTCCTACAGCCGGCAGGATTACTATTGCCGGAAATCAACTACGTTTTGATGACCTGGATGGGGTATACATAACGCGTGATTTGGATCTGTCAACAGCCTCTTCAGCAACCCTGACGTTTGATTATGATGCAACTGCAAGAGGAAACGAATCACTTTACGCCTATTTATTTAACGATGCTTCAGGGAATTACGAGGTAATTGCTATTATGAATAGTTCCATTACGGGGTCGATTTCGCATACCTTGACCGCTGATCAAATGAGCTCCAATTCCAGTATTGCCTTTGGAACTGCAAGTGGTACCTGGGGTAACAATGAGGTGATCCTGATAGACAATGTTTCATTTACGGCAACTTTTAATCCATATATAAGAATTGATGATATTGCGGCAAATGAAAACGACGGCACGGTGACCTTTACCGCTACCCACATAAACAATAATGCCTCAGGAGCATTTACCGTAAATTATTCCACTGCGGATGGGACTGCGATTGCAGGAAGTGATTACACTGCAACCAGTGGCACTTTAAACTTTAATGGGACTGTGGGAGATACAGAATCCATAACTGTGAATATTACGGATGATAATCTATTTGAAATTGCAGAAACCTTTACTGTGCAATTCACCTCTACGTCAGATGTATCAGTTGATATTTCAGACACGGCAATCGGAACAATTAATGATGATGAAATTGTACAACCTAACACACCTCTAACTTTATTTGAAGAATTCGACGGCTATATCAATTATACTTCGGCAGGTGGAACACTGCGTACCCAGCCTAATGGAACCAATGCTTGTTCGGTGACCACCACCTCCAGCGGTACTGTTACTTCCCCCATACCGGCCGGAGCAACTATTGATAAAGCATATTTATATTGGGCACATTCCAATGCTACCCCCGATTCCCAGGTCACTTTTGAAGGAACAACCGTTAACGCTGAATATATGTATACGACTTCTATAACAACAAGGGTGTTTTATGGAGGGGTAAGTGATGTTACCGCAATTATCAATGGAATAGCAAACCCGAGTACCAACACCTACGATTTTTCAGGTTTGACTATAGATACCTCTTCTACCTATTGTAGTTCGGCAACGGTACTTGGAGGCTGGAGTTTGTTTATTTTCTATACAGATACAAGCCTTCCCGCGTCAACCATTAATTTATATCAGGGATTTAATGGGGAAAGTAATTCGTCATCTTCATTTACACTTGACGGATTTTTTGCCATAGGTGCCACCGGTTCAAAAACATCAGTTCTTTCGTGGGAGGGAGATCAGACATTGAGCAATAATGAATTGTTGACGGTTACCACAGGCTTAGGGACCTTTACCTTGGCAGGAGATGGAGATAACAATGGGATCACTGTAAACAATCCCTTCAATTCAACGATTTTCGATAACACAGTAGGTCCTGTAGTAAATAATACAACTGCCTATGGAGTGGATCTGGATACCTATGATGTTTCCCCTTATATTCAACCGGGGGAATCTTCGGTAACAACAAACGTACAATCCGGACAGGACTTCGTGATCATGAACGCTCTGGTACTTAAGGTACCGTCTAACCTGGTGACCGGAAGAGTTTTTGAAGATGCCAACTATGGTGGAGGTGCCGGCAGAAATTATCCCGCGTCAGCCGGAATTCCACTACCCGGCGTTACCGTGGAACTATACAACAATGCCGGAACCCTGGTAGAGACCTCAACTACGGGAAGCAACGGAAAATATGTTTTTGCAGGAATGGCCAACGGAAATTATAGTATTCGCGTGGTTAACGGTTCGGTTAAATCCACCAGAGGTGGTGGGACGGCCTGTACTACCTGTATCCCAATACAGACCTTCAGAAAAGATTATTTATTGAGCATCCTGACGGAAACCACCAATGAAGTGGGGGGTGCAAATCCGTCTGGATCAGATCCCGGAGCAGGCACCCTGGCGGGTGCACAATCAGTCTCTTCGGTAGCCATTCTAAACGAGGGGGTTGACGGGCTGGATTTTGGCTTTAATTTCAACACTATTGTAAACACAAACGAAAATGGCCAGGGTTCCCTGGAACAATTTATTGTAAACTCTGATAATCTGGATGAAATTAGCTTAGATATTGAGGCCAATGGTATTTTTGATCCGGTTTCTGGAGATGACACCTCTATTTTCATGATACCTACTGCGGGGGATCCTTTAGGAAGAACCGCAGATGCCAATTTTACCGGCGGATATTTCGACATTCTCATTTCTGACGGGAATCCTTTATCCGCGATAACCGATGACAATACCAAAATAGACGGAAGGACACAAACCGCCTATTCCGGAGATACGAATTCGGGAACGGTAGGTTCCGGGGGGACAACAGTAGGAAATTCCGCTACAACTTTACCAAATTATGCTTTACCGGAGATACAGGTACACAGGAATACCGGAGATGTTTTACGCACCCAGGGAAGTTCGGTTGTTATTAGAAATATATCCGTTTATGCAGACAATAGTGCGGGAATACGCATTGAAGGCGGTTCTATGACGGTTGCCAACAGCCTCCTTGGAGTGAATGCCCTTGGTGTCAACGCCGGAAATATAAACTATGGGGTGGAGATGACCGGAGGAGCAGCAACAATTGAAAATAGTTATATTTCGACAAATGCGGAAGCAGGTGTGCTGGTAAACGGCGGAACTTCCACAATCATTCAAAACAACCATATTACGGCCAATGGTACTTCAGCTTGTTTTGATAATATCAGATTACAAAATGGTTCAGGAATTATCATTCAACAAAACTTAATAGAAAATGCGGCATCCCTGGGAATTGACGGTGACGGAATATCCGGAGGTGTTACAATAACTGAAAATACCATAACCAATTCCGGACAGGATGGTGGTGCCTGTAGCGGTACTATAGCAAACGCAGGGATACTGCTGCACGGTAACAACTCATCTGTCAGCAACAACATTATAGCTTCCAATGGGGGAGCGGGCATAGTTATCGCCGGTGGCAATACCTCCGGTAATCTGATTTCGCAGAATGCTATCTATGCGAATGGCACCGCATCAGATGCCCTTGGAATAGATTTAGACCAATCAAATGCCTTGGGTGATGGTGTAACTCGGAATGATACGAATGATGCCGATAACGGCCCAAATGGGGCTATTAACTTCCCGATAATCTCGGCAGCTTACGCTACCAGTGCCGATTTCGTAGTGGAAGGCTGGTCCAGACCCGGAGCTACGATAGAGGTTTTCCTGACCGATATTAACGAGGGTACGGCAGCGGCGGGGGATAATCAACTTGGCTTATCAAGAGATTACGGTGAGGGTCAAATTTATCTGGCCACTTTTGTGGAAGGAAGTGTTTCTGACGCCGATCCGGGGACGGGGCCCTATCTGGATACCGATGGAAATACCGATGCAACCAACAAGTTCAGATTCAGGGTGCCGTTGTCCGGGGGGATCACATTTGGGAATTTAATAACTGCTACGGCCACCTTATCCAATACCACCTCAGAATTTTCGCCGTTTAGCGAAATTAAAGCCTACACCATAATTACCAATAGAAGGATCACCTATAGAGTGAATAAGAACTAAGGTCAATCAGATTAAAAGGGTGTCAATCACTTCCGGAAAAAAGAAAGTAAATAGCTCATATATAAACAATTAGCAGGTAAACAATTTTCTAAGCTTAGAGGTTGCTTTCTTTATACTTCCCAGCATTTATTATAATACCCCTCAGCAATTTTCAACTTTTGTAATGGGAAGTTCCACATTGCGTAAATCAGGTCATACCCATGTCACCATCCAAAACTTTGTACAGACACAGCAGTCAGTGATTCAAAATTCATCCAATTCCGGATATATATGTTGCTCCATTATATCTAATATGGCAGCGCCAAGGGTACATGTAAAAACAGCGATTACCAACCGAAAAATCACCTATAAAGTCAATAAAAACCAGCCCATTGGACTACTCCAAAAATCATATCAAATTTGAGGATTTTTCTTACTCCGTTGCCTTCGGTAACCGTTGCTATAATTGGGATGATCGACCAACGAAAGACTTCCGATTTTTAACAAAAACTATTGGAAAACCTCAACTTTCGATACCTATACAATACATATTAACCGTTTTACAACATTTATTTTCCATTGGCAGGTATAAGATTAATTTTGTAAGGTGTAATTAAACTGTTTGATTTAGAGATAGATACAATTGGTTTAATACCGACCCCAAATTATGAATAACTTGACCGATTTTGTGAAATTTTCGCCATGGAAATTTTTTAATGGCTATCCGGATGGATTCCCATCTGCCTTATTTTTCATTTTTCTCTTCGATAAAGTAGTTATCCATAGTTTTTTTGGGCATTGAATTGTTTGTAACTGCCGCAGGCTACAAGCCTTCGATATAAGTACAAACAGGGATAAGTATTTAAGTGATGTTTAAAAGCGACAAAAAGAAGTTACGTAAAAATATAATCATGGATAAGAGAATCCTACTACTCGTTTTCCTATTTTCCGGATTGGCTTTTTCACAGACCACGGTTACTTTACAGGATCAATGTAATTGTGAAGTGCTAAGCGGTACTGCGGTAACGGCTCCCGGGTTAACCGCTCCGGCCGGAGCAGATACCGGAGACATCTATGTAAACACCAACACAGGGACAATTTACTTCTGGGACGGGAATTCATGGGAGCTTACATCCTCTGATGACCAACGACTCCAGAGTTTCAGTTTTAATCCGGGAACGAATGTTTTGTCCCTAAATATTGAAAACGGAAATACGGTAACCGTGGATTTATCTACGCTGAACAATAGTGGTACAGATGATCAAACCGCTACAGAAGTTCTTTACAACAACACGGCTTCGGGCTTAACGGCAACCGATGTCCAGGCGGCGATCGACGAGATCAACGCAGCGGCAGGGACCGTAGCTTTGGTGGACAACGGCGACGGCACCTATGATTTTACGGATGCAGCTGGCAATCCCACAACGATCAGTGATACCTCGATCTCCACGATGACCGATAACGGCGATGGAACGTATACCTATACCGATGAGGCCGGGAACATTGAAACGATCGATACCCGTGCGGCGAGCAACCCGTACGACAACACGGCTTCGGGCCTAACGGCAACGGATGTCCAGGCGGCGATCGACGAGCTCAACACCGGAAATACCGATGATCAAAATATTAACGGATCAGGTCTATCCGGAACTGATCTTACTATTGGAATTGAAAATGGATCCAATGAAGTGGTAGACCTGTCCGGTTTGTCGGAGACCGTGGTGGCAGGAACGGGAGCCATAACCGTCAACGATGATGGCAATGGCAATTACACTGTCAATTCCACTGATCCCGATGAAGATTTAACCAATGAGCTTACCTTAATAGGCTCGGGAGCCCCCGCTGTGACACCCAGTAACAGTGGTGTTACTTATGTTGACGATGTGGCCGGACAATTATATGTATATGATGGTGCTGCCTGGCAACAAGTGGGCGGAAGTGCGAGCCCTGATCTGGATCCAGATCCGACAAATGAGCAAAACACGGCATTCGCTGTAAACGGTGCTAATTTGGAAATCATTGATAGTGGGGGCACCTTAGCCGTTCCTTTGTCCTCTCTCGGAACGGATGATCAAAACATAAGCGGTTCCGGAATTTCGGGCACGGACCTTACCATCGGGATTGAAAATGGAACAAGCGAAGTGATAGACCTTTCAAGTTTGGTCGGTACAGATGATCAGAATCTGACAGGGGCTTCTTTAAGCGGGGCAAATATTCTACAGATAGATATAGAAGATGGAACATCAACCACGGTTGATCTTTCTGCGTTGAACAATAGTGGCACGGACGATCAAAACATAAGCGGTTCAGGACTATCTGGAACGGATCTTACCATTGGTATAGAAAATGGTACTTCGGAAACGGTTGACCTTTCCGGCTTAGTAGGCACAGATGACCAGCAATTGAGCCTTGGTGGTAATACGCTTACCCTTGAGGATGGGGGTACTTTAGACCTAACACCCTATTTAGACAATACGGACGATCAGACAGTAACGGATTTTAGCCTGGGCGCCGGTGATATTCTCACTATAACCCTTGAAGACGGAAATACCGGGACAGTAGACCTGTCATCGCTTAACAACAGCGGAACTGACGACCAGAACCTTGCCCTAAGCGGTAATACCCTTTCTATAGAAGATGGGAACAATGTGGATTTGGGGGGGTATTTGGATAATACGGATGATCAGACCGCAACCGAGGTAATCTATAACAATACTATCTCCGGGTTGGCAGCAACAGAAGTACAATCGGCAATAGATGAATTGGCCGCTGGTAGTACGGACGATCAGAACATCAATGGATCGGGTCTTTCCGGCACCGATCTTACCATCGGTATTGAGAATGGGACAAGTGAAGTTGTAGACCTGTCAAGCTTGGTGGGTACCGATGATCAGAATATTGAGAATCTAGGGCTTGCAGGGAACATACTTACAGTGGGTATTGAAAACGGTACCTCGCAAACCGTGGATCTATCCGCAATTAATACGGATGAGCAGGACTTGAGCAGTGTGGTTATAACACCCAACGAGAGCGTTGAAATTCAGATTACAAATGGAACCAATACTACGATTGATATCCGGGATGCCGATTCGGATGTAACCAACGAACTTACATTGATTGGTTCAGGTGCACCTACAGTAACCCCAAGTAACAGCGGGGTTACCTATGTTGACGATGTAGCCGGTCAGCTTTATATATATGACGGTGCAACCTGGAATGCTGTGGGCGGTAATGCGACCCCTGATTTAGACGGGGATCCGACAAATGAGCAAAACACGGCCTTTGCCGTAAGTGGTGCTAATTTGGAAATTACAGATAACGGAGGAACATTGGCAGTTCCCATTTCTTCTCTGGGTACTGATGACCAGAATATCAATGGATCAGGACTATCCGGAACAGACTTAACAATAGGAATAGAAAACGGCAGCAATGAAGTTGTAGACTTATCCAGTTTAGTGGGTACGGATGATCAAACGGCTGCTGAAGTCACTTATGACAATACAACCTCAGGTTTAACTTCAACGGAAGTACAATCTGCAATTGATGAATTGGCGGCTGGAAGCACAGATGACCAAAACATAAGTGGTTCGGGTCTTTCGGGTACCGATCTTACAATAGGGATTGAGAATGGCACCAACGAGGTTGTGGATCTTTCCAGCCTGGTGGGTACGGATGATCAAAACCTTACTTTATCAGGAACGGATCTAAGCATTGAGGATGGCAACACAATTGATCTTTCAGGATTTGTTTCAACCGATGACCAGAACATCAGCGGCTCTGGCCTTTCAGGGACGGATCTTACTATAGCAATTGAAAATGGTTCAAGTGAAATTGTGGATCTTTCCAGTTTGGTTGGCACGGATGATCAGCAATTAAGTCTTAGTGGCAATATCCTGACCCTCGAAGACGGAGGTACGGTGGACCTGTCATCGTATTTGGATGACACGGACAATCAAACGGTTACCGATTTTAGTTTGGGAGCAGGAGATATATTAACCATCACTCTTGAGGATGGAAATACCAGGACGGTAGACCTATCTTCTTTAAACAATAGTGGTACGGATGATCAGAACCTAACCTTGTCGGGAACCGACTTAAGCATTGAAGACGGAAACACAGTTGATCTATCGGGATTTGTTTCTACAGATGATCAAAACATCAGCGGCTCTGGCCTTTCCGGAACGGATCTTACC
>JBGTNL010000065.1:0-1806 GCA_041743085.1 Flavobacteriaceae bacterium | reverse complement strand
TTGCCAGTTTTCCTTATCAAAATCCGCAGCTATAAACCAAGATGTATTGTCTTGGAGCATAGGATAAATGCCTATTTGTTGTTCGCCCTTTAAATGTTTGAGAACCTGACTGTCTTTTAAGGGTAAATAAGATTTTTCGGTAAAGTCCTTAAATGTTCCACCATTGATTTTATGTAGTTTATATTGGTAGGGGTCGTAAAAGTAGGCGGGCATATAGCCACTTTTGCTTCTCCCGCCTGCCGGACGGGCATGTTTCTCCCAACGAATGGCAAAAACATCGTTCCTTCCACGAAATAGTGACTTAAATAATTGAATATGTTCTTTGTTTTTCAATGCAAGGGATATTTCATTTTTAGTAGGTATGTGTATTTTCCTTTCAAATAAACAAAAAGTTTGTAAGGGTTCAAAGAAACAGTAATTTGCAATTGCCGAAAAGATGGGAATCCTATGAACCTATATCAGCCTTCTTTATGGGACAACGTAGCCCTGGAAAACGGATATCAATTGCTTTCAGTTTTAAATTTGAAGGAAGCCATAATACAATTTAATGAAGCTTTGCAATCCCCGATCGGGGATCGGGAATCCATTCAGGCTGTCATTGATGCTTGTGAATATTGGCAAAAGCGGCTTACATTTCCTCCCGAATTATCAGCGACAGGAAACCATTCGGATCATGGAAGCCATAATGTTTCAGGATTTCTTGAAGATTATTTGGCTTACCCTTTCGATTCCAAAATGACAGGTTTCAAGAAAAACTTGTTGGGGCACCTGAGCGATATCTTTCGGTCTAATGCTGGATTGGATTTGAAGAGTTTTATAACTATTTTTGATTTGTTGTTGAACCTCAGAATGTACCAAAAATCCGAAAATTTTGCATCGCATTATGTAAAACAACGGCCTGAAAATTATTTTTTACTTTACTTTTTAGCACAGGCACAATGGTTCAACAAAAATAAAGCCGATGCCTGTGGCAACTATGCCCGCGCCTTGTTATATTTTCCCGATCAGACGCTAAAAAAAAGGATCATGCATAGGCAACTAAAAAAAATGGCCCACGTCCATGGATTGGAAATGGCACCCGTTTTTGGACGGCTTTACGAAATTTTGCCATATGTGTCCATTATCGATGAAATACATCCCCTTAGCCAACCACACCAAAATGCTATCTTGAGCTATCATTTATTGCAAAAATTATCCAAATCCATGTACGATAACGACAATAAAGGCAACATTCAATACAGGAAGCAATTAAAGGAACTGGCTCCCGTTTTGTTCGATGCGTATTTGTATCGATTGAAGCAAAGGGAATAAACGGGCCGTAATATATCCAACACCCTCGTTATCCCGAAATATAATTTGTGGGCCCGACCGCACCTATGCATGTAACCGGAAAATAACAATGTCGTATAATCGGCAAATAAGAATGTATTGTTTTCGGATAATGGCCATGTACTACTTTCGGAAAATAAGGATGTATGATCCGAAGCTTATGTTTTTGCCCCCGAGGGCAAAAACATAAGCTTAGAAGTCAAATTTTACTGTTTCTTGGACTGGAATTTAACCCCCGATTCTAGATGACAACAAGAGACTTAAATAACTGGGTCATGTACCACGAAATCCACAAACCCCAGTTGTCGGTGAGCTCACCGTTCAGGAAGACCACATTCATTTGCTGGTTTCGGTACCATCGAAACTTTCCATTTCCAAGCTGATGGGTACCCTGACAGGCAAAATTGCGATAAAGCTTTTCAAGAGTTACCCCAAGTTGAAGCAGAAACCCTATTAGGGCAACCATTTTTGGGCACC
>JBGTNL010000064.1:0-41994 GCA_041743085.1 Flavobacteriaceae bacterium | reverse complement strand
CGTTTCAACAGGAAGCTGTCGACCCATAGGGGGAAGTTGTTCTACAGGCTTGTCCAACAGGTCGTTGCCACGGCACCGAGCCCCCTGAAAGCCCTGAAGGTAAAAAGAAATGTACAACATGTTTAAAGTGCATAAGCAGTTAACTAATTATGGAATTGAACGGAATTAGCACCAAGGGTACGAAGAAGCTGAATATGGATGCAATTCTTGAGACCGATCTTTGTCAATCAAAGGAAGATAAAATTGAACAAATTACTTTTCACTTTAAGAAAATTATGCAAGTTCTAAAACTCGATTTGAATGATCCCAGTCTAAAGGACACCCCGAAAAGGGTAGCGAAAATGTATGTAGATGAAGTTTTTAAAGGCTTGAATAAATACAATTTCCCTAAAATATCCCTATTTGATAATGATTATAGTTACGATGAAATGATAATCGTAAACGACATTACGCTTTTCTCATACTTGGAACACCACTTTGTTCCATTTATGGGTAAAGTCCACGTAGCCTATTATCCGAACAAAAAAGTAATAGGACTTTCAAAAATAAATCGGGTAATTGAATTTTTAAGTAAAAAACCTCAAGTACAAGAGAGGCTTACGGTTAAAATAGCATATACCCTTTCAGAACTATTGGAAACCGAATGCGTAGCCTCAAAGGGTGTCAAAGAAACCAATAGTCTTACCAAGACCAGTTATTATTTGGGGCAGTTTAAAGGCCAGAATGTTAAAAGGGAATTTTTAGAATCCTTTTAATTAGGATTTTTTTGTAACCGCAATTTGTTTTGTGCATCTAATATTCAGAATCATATAAACTTTATTAAAATCAAAACAATAACGAGCATACTGTCCATGGGATTGATTTGTTTTTTCTCCTATGGACAACAAAAAAATGAACTATCGGATCCCGAAGTGGCATCTGTTGCTGTTGTGGCCAATCAAATCGATATTGACTACACCCAGATAGCGCTGAAAAGATCCTAGGATAAGGACATAAAGGATTTTGCCAATAGAATGAGAGAAGTCCACAAGGCAATTATAGAGCAGGCAGTCGCCTTGGCCAAAAAATTGGACGTTGTACCAAAAGATAACGCTTGGGGTTCCGGCCCGTTCGGACAAAATGAAAGTAGGAGCAATGTCATTACCAAAGATGAGAACTATTTCTGCAACCTGCATAAGGTAATGAAAGGAACCATAAAAATAGAATAAAAACAACGATTTATGAAGAAGGAAAGCTAACTGAAAAAAATCGGTCTGGAGGTAATGTTCAGACCGATTCTAAAACGATCACGAATTGTTATTAACAACCTAAATTAAACGTCTATGAAAACACCTCTCTTTTTAAAATCAATGATTCTCTTTTTTGTTGTGGGCTTTTTTGCAAGTTGCACGAAGACAAGAACTATTACGGAAACCATTACGGAAACGGATACCATTATTCAAACATCCGTCGATACACTACATTTAGATCCAATATTAGTAGTTGAGGGAAAGGAGATATTCCGGCATGACACTTTTGGTGATGAAGCGTTTTGGAGCGGTATACTGCATATCGACAAGGCGATTTCAGGAGAAAACAATGGCGGGTATGGTGATGGGGTCAGTCCTGCCACGGCTTTGGCGGTAGGACTCAAGGTTGATTCCGAAGCTTTGCCATCAGAAGTTGTATCCGCCATACAAGCGGGAGATGTTGATTTGGACGACCCTGCCACAACGGTAGAACTGCTTCGGTTAAATTCCGTTGTAGGCTTAAAGGGTAACTTTGATGAAAATGGCGATTTTTCTTCGGTAGGAATTACTTGCGCTCTTTGTCATTCCACGGTGGATGATTCCTTTACCGTTGGTATTGGCAAACGTTTGGACGGACATCCCAACAGGGACCTAAACGTTGGTGTTATCGTTTCGCTCACCGACAATGCCCAGTTTTTGGCGGATCTGCTCCATGTTGATGTTCCCACTGTAAATGCCGTACTCAACGGTTGGGGTCCTGGTAAGTTTAATGCCGGTCTAATGGTCGATGGAGTTGCTACTCGTCCCGATGGTTCCATAGCCGCCAATTTGCTGCCAGCCGCATACGGATTACAAGGGGTTAATTTGGCAACCTATACCGGTTGGGGCGATATGGTATATTGGAACGCTTTCGTTGCCAATCTGGAAATGCACGGAAAAGGCAATTTTACCGATGCTCGGCTTAATGACGGCGGTCAGTTTCCCATAGCCGCTGAAAACAATTTTGGGAACGTTATTAACGACCCAGATTTAATAACGCCCAAGTTGCCCGCGTTACAGGCATATCAGTTATCGTTGGATGCACCGACACCCCCTGAAGGCAGTTTTGATGTTGCCGCTGCCTCACGTGGCAAAGATCTGTTCAATGGGGTAGCACAGTGTGCCACCTGTCATATAGCGCCCCAGTTTACCGATGCCGGGTATAATCTTCACACCGCTGAAGAAATAGGGATCGATGATTTTGAAGCGAGCAGGTCACCTACCGGAATGTATAGAACGACACCGCTAAGAGGGCTGTTTGCCAGAATGCAAGGCGGATTTTATCACGATGGCAGGTTTGCTACTTTAAGTGAGGTTATCGATCATTATGACAATCACTTTGATTTGCAATTGTCACCTGATGATAAAAATGATTTGGCAGAATACTTAAAATCTATATAGTTGGTTTATGGTTGGTTAGTGTTTTTAACTCAAGATCCTTATAGCACAAGCCGTTTGGGTCTTGGTTTTTGTTGGTATTAAGTTAATTGGATAGGTTTTATAGCCGTCCTTTAAACTATTACCCTTCTTCAATAATATAATCCTATTCAGATCAACGAGGAGTTTAAATTTTCCATGATTGGTTTGAGATGTTCCAAATATGGTATGAAGAATAATGTACTCGGCTCATTTCCTGAAATTTTCAGAACCGTACTTTCAATTATCGGTTCCACACAACTAATGGCCCTCCTTTTTATGGTCTTTGCCATTTCAATGGGGGTGGGAACCTTTATAGAAAACGAGTACAGTACTGATACGGCACGGATTTTTATCTATGACGCTTGGTGGTTCGAAGCTTTGCTGCTGTTGTTCGTTATCAATTTTTTGAGCAATGTAAAGAAGTTTGGATTGATCCATAGACAGAAATGGCCGGTACTGACCATACACTTGGCCTTGGTGGTCATTATTCTTGGGGCGTTTATTACCAGATATTATGGATTTGCAGGATTGATGTCTATTAGGGAAGGAGGCACAAACAATGAAATCATATCCGACGATGCCTACCTGAGGGTCGTCATCGAGTCAAATAAAAATGGAATGACGAGACGGCAGACTATCGAGAAACCCTTGTTGATGTCCCAGGCAACCCCCCGCCAGAATAAATTTTCGATTCAGACAAATTTTGAAGATCAAAATATCAAGATAGATTATCAAGAATTTATCGAAAATGCCCGTTGGAAATTTCAAGAAACCAATGACGGCCAAGTGTACTTAAAAATCGTGGAGACCAAAAATGGGGAACGACATGAACACTATATTAAGGAGGGGGAAACAACCAATTTTCATAATACCAAATACACCTTGAACAATCCCATTGTCGGAGACTTCAATTTTCAATTTAAGGATTATGTGCTTGTTTTAAGAACATCCTATACCGGTTCCTTGCTGAAGATGGCCACGCAGGAAACCCGTAATGTCAGAAAGGGCATTGATACGGTTGTTACTAAGGCGTTATACACATTTAAGGGGGTTCAATTTGTGATTCCAGAAATGCCAAAAAATGGGACTTTAAACCTGGAGTCGAATAAGTCCAAGAACGAAAATGACCTTGAGGACGCATTGAATCTTGGGATTACGATCAATGGTAACAAAAGTGAGGTGGTAGTCTTTGGAAAAAATAAAAAATTGGGAAGTCCGCATAGTATTACGGTTGACAACCTGAAGTATACTTTTACATACGGAAGCAGAGTTTACAAATTGCCTTTTCAGATAAAACTTCAGGATTTTATCGCGGAAAAATATCCGGGAACCACCAACAGTTATTCCGCATTCGAAAGCAAGGTACTGGTACTAGATGATCAAGGTGATTTTGAAGCCGATATTTACATGAACCATGTACTGGACCATAAAGGATATCGATTTTTTCAAGCATCTTTCCATCCCGACGAAAAAGGAACCATCCTATCGGTCAACCATGATTTTTTGGGCACTTATATTACTTATTTCGGATACTTTCTCCTTTACATCGGTCTGCTTCTTATACTTTTTAACAAGCATTCAAGATTTGACACAATAACAAAAGAACTTAAGCGAATAAACACCAAAACAGGTGCTCTGACTGTTGGCATGTTTTTAATTGTAGTAACCTCCGGTTTTGGTCAGCGACAGGTGGATCCCTTAAATCCATTGATCCAAAATAAGATCGATTCCATTCTACTTCATTTCAAGGCACCTACAGCACATGCCTCAAAATTTGGCCGTTTGGTAGTACAGGATAACAATGGACGAATGAAGCCCATAAGTACCTATGCTTCGGAGGTGTTACGAAAGGTAAGCAAAAACGATGTGTACAAAAATTTCAGTGCCGATCAAGTTTTGTTATCCATGCTGCAATTTCCCGAAATATGGTATAACGTGCCTTTGATCTATATTAAAATTGGCAATGACAGCATTCGAAGTGTCATAGGTGCTTCCGAAGATCACAAACTCATTCCTCTGGAAAAGTTTTTTGATGAAAGAGGCGATTATAAAATTAGTAGCCAGGTGGCGAAAGCCTACAAATCGATAGTACCGAACCAGTTTGAGAAGGATTTTATAGAAGTGGACAGAAGGGTAAATCTTCTATACAACATGCTTGGTGGACGGGAATTGAAAATCTTTCCGGTGCCGAACGACATAGACAATTCTTGGGTCTCAACTTCCAATATGGCCGATTATACGTTATCAAGAAACGATTCCCTTTTTATCGCACAAGTAATTCCCCTATATCATGATTCCTTTATCAAATCCGTAGGCACAAGGAATTTTGCAGCGTCCGACCTTATTTTGGATAAAATAAAAAAGTACCAAATAAAATATGGACAAGAGGTAAGGCCAAAGGAATCAAGAATCGATGCGGAGATCCTCTATAACAGGTACGACGTATTTAAAAAATTATTTTCTTGGTACCTCTATGCAGGTCTGTTGATGCTTGTTGCGGCCCTTGTGTCTTTATTCAAAAAGAACCGTACCATAAAAGTATTTCTAAAGATCTTTAGGATCGGGGTTTATCTGTGCTTTGCAATGCACACCCTAGGCCTTATGGCAAGATGGTATATTTCAGGACATGCCCCATGGAGCGATGCTTACGAATCGATTGTCTATATTAGTTGGGCCACAATGTTGTTCGGTCTGGTATTGGGCAAAAAATCTGATTTGACGCTGGCTGCCACCGCATTCGTAACCTCGATGATCTTAATGGTCGCACATTGGAATTGGTTGGATCCCTCCATTGCCAATTTACAACCAGTCTTAAACTCCTATTGGTTAATGATCCATGTTGCCATTATTGTTGCAAGTTATGGCCCCTTTACTTTGGGCATGGTGTTAAGTGTTCTTAGCCTGCTCTTAATGGCCTTTTTAAACAAGACCAACCACCAACGCCTGGGTTTGAATATCGTTAAATTGACAATACTTGCCGAAATGGCGTTGACCATTGGTCTGGTCATGCTGACCATTGGCAATTTTCTGGGGGGCCAATGGGCCAATGAAAGCTGGGGGCGGTATTGGGCGTGGGACCCAAAAGAAACTTGGGCATTGGTAAGTATCGTGCTTTACTCCTTTATAATACATATGCGACTAGTACCGAAATTAAAAAGTAAATGGTTGTTTTCGCTGATGGGGGTGTTGGCATTCTATTCCATTTTGATGACCTATTTTGGTGTGAATTTTTACCTATCAGGTCTTCATTCCTATGCCAAAGGAGATAATGTAGTAACTCCTAGTTTTATCTATTATTCATTGCTTGTGGTAGCCACATTGGGCGCTTTCTCTTTTTATAAACAAAATCGGTATTTGTCCTAAACTGACAAATCTGTTAATTTGCTCTTTAATAGATGTAAGAGCATATCGATTTCCTTTTTATGTGTTCGAAACGATAATATGGCAGCACGTAGTGTGAACTGTCCATTAAGTAGTGTTGAGGAAATAAAGACACGCCCGTCTTTGTGAATATGGTCCAAAATGGCTTTGTTCAACACATCGTTATCACCGTAATCGGACTCGTACCTAAAAGCAATAACCGTGAGAACAGGTTTACAAACGATTGTAAAACCCAATTGTATTAGTTTTTCATAAAAATAACCTGTAAGTCGCAATTTTTCTTCAAGACAGTCAGAAAAAACTTCGACCCCATACAGTTTTAAAGGCAACCACATGCGCAATCCCCTGAAATGTTTGCTCAGTTCAGGGGACAGATCTGCGGGGGAATGATGGCCTTTATCATCGGCATCTTGCATATAATTGGCCGAGTATCTATTGGCATTGAGTAAATGGTTTATATCCTTTACGAGTACCATACCGGAACCGTAGGGCAAAAATAAACCCTTATGGGGATCCAGGATTATAGAATCGGCTTGTTTCAAGCCTTGCAATTTTGATTTGCCGTGGCCTGTCAACATGAAAAAGCCCCCGTAGGCCGCATCCACATGGAACCAAATGGAATATGCTCTACAAATGACACTTATTTCCTCTAAGGGATCTATCGCACCTACGTCGGTAGAACCAGCATTGGCAATGGTCAAAAAAGGGATCAAACCATTATCTATATCCTTTTCTATTTGATTCTTGAATTCAGGTGCCGATAATCTATAATTGCAATCTAAAGGTATTTGCCGAATAACACATTCTTCCAACCCAACGATATTGATGACCTTGTAATTACTGTGATGAGTCTGCTGCGAACAATAGATTACACTCTTTAAAAGGTTTTTTGAGGTAATATTTTTATTCTTCTTGGCAGTGGATAGCGCGATAAGATTGGCAATACTGCCACCCGATGTCAGGTTTCCTCCAAAACCATTAGGATATCCTATCAAGTTGCCTGCCCACCTGATCAATGCATCCTCCATCCTTACCGCTCCTGGGGAAGCATAGAAAACACCGGCATATCTATTGGTCACCGCAGCAAGGTAATCACCAAGCGCGGCGCTATATAACCCTCCTCCAGGAATATAGCCCAAGTGTCCGCCCGAAGCAGGATTTAAACCAGTATCGACAACACGTTCTTTGACAAGGTCCAATATTTCATCTAGTCCTAAAGACCCATCCCCAACTTCAAACAGATTATCTTGTTCCGAATAAGCGTGTGTACCACTATTGAAGGCTTTTGATTCTTCTATGGAGTTTAAGAAGTTCTTGGTGAATTCAAATACAGCGTTATCAATTTCACTACGTTTTTGTTCATTTTCCTCCAGGGGAAAATCTTCGTCCGATGAATTCATTATATCGTTTTATGTTCATTGTGTTTTAGGATGAAGTAAAAAATCCTCTTTCCATAGCTGAAGACTATGCCATTTGGCATTTAAAATTTATATCCCGTTTGAATATGCCTTTTTTTTGCCCCTAATTTTATGAGGGTTTTTCTAACATCTTGTTCAAATATTCTAGGGCCGCAGATATAAAAATATTGATTTAAATTTTTTATTCGTTCTTTAAGAAAAAGGAAATCGACCTTACCCGATTCCATTTTCCTTTCCTTGGCTGCGCTCAATATGTTTATATAATTTTTGCCGAAAAGCTGTTTCAATTCTGGTTGAAATAGGATATCCTCTTTTTGTTTGTTGGCATAAATCAAAGTGTGGTCCTTTTTTAGATTAACACCGGAGATTGAAAGTTGCCTTAAGATCGGAAGAAAAGGGGTAATGCCCGATCCTGCGGCTATAAAAACACCACTACCCTTAAATTCATAGGTGTCCCAAGGCTCTGTAATTTGAAGAACAGTTCCCCTGTCCAACCCTGCCAAGGCATAGGTTAAACTGCTTTTGTTGGGACGTATTTTAATAATCAGCTCCAAAATGGAACTGTCCACATCACCGATAATGGTAAAGGGAGCTACCTCAAGTTCGTATCCGGGTTGGTCAATGCTCAAATCAATTGCCTGCCCAGGAGTAAAAGCATATCCGTAGGGTTGCTCTATGTGAAAGCGCATTACATTGTGATTGACTTCTTGTTTGTCCAAGACCTTGGCTCGGTAAAGGAAGATAAAACCTCTCATAGTATAGTAATCCACTTTAGCTATCTATTGGATTAAAATTTTGAAGTTGGGTTACAAAACTTTTTGACCCGACTTATAATTATCATTTCAAAGGTCAATAGGCTGGTGTATTTTAGCTACATCAAATAAGAGCATGTTTAAGAACACCGTTCTTTGGAATGCCAATGAAATTCCAGGTTTCTAAACAGTAATGCCTTAGCGACCAAATAAGAGTGTCCGGGCGAATACGTATGTTTTCTATAAACAAATTGATATAAGGTTGTGATTAGAATAATGACCGCTGTACGCCCTAACTACGAAACTCAACTGAAAGACCGGAATACCTGCGTGTTCCGGTCTTTCTATAAAAAATTGTCCCGAATACTGTGGGGATGAATGGACGATTCTGAAAAGGGGGAGTAGCTATTATACGGGATTTGTTTGTTCGATGCGCTGTAAAACAGCAAGTTGCGGCCAAAAGATTCAAAGCTATATTGAACCCGTCTTTTCATTGGAAACGGGAAGTCGCCTCGACCTCCCGTTTCTATTTTTATCGATTTCAGGCACTTAAAAAATACCATTATGTTCATAAACATTCAAATATGTACAAATGCCAGATAGCGAAACAATGACCGCTAGGGTACATCAACGACATGAAAAACTGGGTAACAAGCATGTTTCCATTAAAATGGGGGAAGTATTCTTTAAACAGGAAAACGACCCTGCCGGAAAAGGATTTGTGGCATAGAACTCCATGTTCGGGGTGGACGGCTGTTGGCCGAATCACATTCTGAAAATTTTGAGAAACCAATGGAAGAGACCATTAGCGACCTGATTAGACAGCTTCGCAAACGAAACACAGCCTGGTAGCGTAATCGAGGGGTTACGCGATGAAGAAAATATTAGTTCTGGTAGGTTATTCGGAGCATTCCGAATATGCCATGCAGGTAGCGGCAAGTTGGCCAAAACACATGGGGCCGAAATTATTGTACTGCACATGATGGGGCTTTCCGAAGCTATGCTTACCAAAGACGAATCACAGGAATTCGCAGAGGCGCAATATTAACAGAAAAAGTGGTTAGACCGCGTTTTTCCTCGGATTTTTTTAAACGGGCTGCTGCGGCACCAGACGAAAAATGCGATCAATGCCCATAGGGCCCATACCCCTAGTGAAACCCGCCAAGCAAATCCATAGTTATCGGTCAACGGAACGCTGATGCCCGCCGCAAGGGAAGCGCCCAAGGCCATTACGCTCGAATAGAGGCGGAATATCGCCGAAAGAGGCTCGATAATAAGTTTACGGCCTAGAGGCTGATTATATCCCCTGTCCGTTTTTGACCTTTTTTCATAAGTTTTTGAACTATTTTGGTAACTTGATAGGCACTGCTCCTTGTAGATTTACACCATAAATAAAGAATTTCTTAAAAGTTTACCCGCCTCTGGCGGGCAACTATCCCCAGAGCCCGCCCGAACGCCCGCCTGACCACTTTCGGGCAGGTGCCGTTAGGTACGGGCGGGCAAGCTGCGAGGAATTCTTTTCGATTAAAACAGATATAGTATGAACATTACATTGGTACAAGCTGAAAAAATAGTTTCGGCGGCAAAAGAACAATCAAAGGCATTGCACACGAAAATGAATATCGCCGTGGGCGATTCAGGAGCAAACGGTGTAGCATTCGGCCGTAGGGACGGCCCATGGTTGGCTTCTTTTGACATCTCGATCAAAAAAGCCAAAACGGTCCGTTATTTCGATATGAATACAGGCGTGATCGGCGAATTGTCGCAACCGGGCGGCTCTTTGTACAACATTGAACATTCCAATAATGGATTGATTACCTTCCCGGGCGATGTTCCTATCAAAAATGTTTCCGGAGAAATCATCGGTGCCATCGGTGTAAGCGGAAGTTCCGTTGAAAACGACCATGCCGTAGCAGAGGCGGGAGCCTTGGCCATCTAAAAATTGGTTACCTTGTCTGGAAGATAACAATTTTTGGTTATCCTACCTCTATTTATCGATCTTATGAAATGAGTCATAAAAATTTTGGATATCAACCGAAATGTTGATTGGCGAAATCGAAGATTCATGAACTCCTTAAAAAAAGAATGATTTGAGATGTGAATAATTACATCAGATCTCTAAAAAACAAATAAATATCAACAAATGAAAAAACCATTTTATATCTTCCGTTTTGTCAGTTGGATAGCTATTATCTGTTCACTAATGGGTTCGTTCTTGCTCTTTATTGTCGGTGCGTTAAAAACCTTTAACGCATTCAGGGTAGTGTTGTTCGATTACATTCCTAGCGACAAGGCACATTTGCATACGGCCGATATTGCAACATCCTATCTTATCAAATCGTTGGATACTTTTTTGATTGCTCTGGTGCTTTTTATTTTTGCCCATGGGATTTATACACTTTTTATCTCGAACAAGAAGTATGAAGATGGAAATGGCGTTCTTAAATGGATCCGAACTCCTAATATAGGGCATTTAAAAAATGTGTTGGCCGAGGTCATCGTGATTATTCTATTCGTAAAATTTCTCGAGGCCGTTTTCGTAAACATCGACAACCTGAAATGGGAACTGGCCATACTTCCGATTTCGATTGTTTTACTGGCACTCGGACTTAAATTTTTAAGGTTGGATAAGGAGGATAATTTAAGTAAGGAGGCATGAGCAGAGGTTTTGTAAAGGAAGACGATCAGGAAGAAATTCCGTTTGTGCCTCCAAGGGCCCATCTGCCCGAGGGTGTGACCAATTATGTGACCCAAGTTGGCATGAATGCTCTTTTGGACGAAAAGGAAGCACTCGTCAACGAGAGGGACCATTTGGATACTACGAACGAAAAAGATAGGCGAATCGCATTGAACCATATTAATGCCCGCTTACAACTGCTGGCCCAAAGAATCGCAACGGCCAAAATAATCGATCTAAGCGGGCAACCTCAGAACGAAGTCCGATTTGGGGCAACGGTTGCTCTCAAAATAGGAGCAACCAAAAAAGTTCAAACCTTTCAAATCGTAGGGGTCGATGAAGCGAATATTGCCAAGGGAAAGATCGCCTTTATATCCCCCATCGCCAAAATTTTGATCCATAAAAAAATAGGCGATAAGGCGGTTTTAAAGTTGGCAAAGGGGAAGGAAATCCTTTAGTTCAACCGTATAACATTTTCTCCGACTGTTTTGCGGCCATGGCCTTCGCTCAATATGCCAAAGCTTCGGGAAATGAAGAATTCAAAACATTGGCAAAAAACACCTATCTGAATATTTTAAGCCGAAAGGATAACCCAAAAGGAATTTATAAAAAGAGCACGGGCGAAAGAAATCTGAAGAACTTTGCCCTCCCGATGATATTATCCAATTTGGTATTGGAACTGGAAAACATTCTCGAACCGGAAGGAGTAGAGCGCACAATAGCGTTTAGCGTCAACGAAGTCATGGAAGTTTTTTTACAAAAAGATTCCGGTTTGATTTATGAAAATGTTCAGCAAGACGGTTCGTTGCTTGACAGTTTTGATGGGAGACTGCTTTATCCTGGTCACGCTATCGAGGCCATGTGGTTTATGATCGATATAGGGGTACGTCAAAAGACCAAAATCTTATCCAAAGAGCAACGGAAACAATCATCCGTACTTTGGATTATAGCTGGGACACCGAATTTGGAGGCATCTTTTATTTTATGGATGTACAGGGCCATCCGCCCCAACAACTGGAACACGACCAAAAATTGTGGTGGGTCCATTTGGAAACGTTGGTTGCTTTGGCGAAAGTCTGGGAACATAACCCCGTAAAAACTGTTAAACATTGGTTCCAAAAGGTACATGACTATACCTGGTCCCGTTTTCCTGACCCAGAAAATGGAGAATGGTTCGGATACCTTAATCGCCAAGGAGAACCCCATTTGACCTTAAAAGGGGGAAAATGGAAAGGCTGCTTTCACCTCCCACGAGCCTTATATCAATGTTGGAAAATCTTTGAAAAGATAGAGACTGACCAGTAAAAATTAATAAAATCTAAAATGATGAAAAAACATAGACTATTTATCTTACTTGTTCTTTTTGCCTATTCGGTAAATGCACAGGATAAGGTGCATCAAATGGCAAAGGGCATAAACCAATATCAGGATCTATTCAACGCCTCAATGAACGATTCAGTATCCTGTTATCGAATTCCCGCGATTGTGACCGCACCCAACGGCGATTTGCTTGCGGCTATTGACGAACGGATACCATCATGCAATGACTTACGAGGCAGCAACGATATTAACATCGTGTTGCGCAGAAGCCATGACAACGGTATGACGTGGTCTCCCATTGAGACCATTGTTGATTTTCCGTTAGGCAAATCGGCCTCGGACCCATCTATCATCGTTGACGAAATTACCAACGAAATTTTCATGTTCTACAATTATATGGACCTGGATACCGAAAAGGACATTTATTACCTGCATTTAACCAAGAGCAAGGACAATGGAAAAACCTGGAGCAAACCGGAAGACATAACATCGCAAGTTTCCAAACCGGAATGGCACAAAGATTTTAAATTCATTACTTCGGGGCGCGGCATACAGACGAGAAGCGGTAAACTACTGCACTGCATGGTAAATTTAAATAGTGGAATGCATGTATTTGGCAGCAATGACCACGGAAAAACGTGGTTCCTTATCGACACGCCTATAACGCCCGCCGACGAATCAAAAATAGTGGAATTGAACGATGGAAGTTGGATGATCAATGCCAGGGCCAATGATAAAAAAGGCGTGAGATACGTGCATATCTCTTCGGATGAGGGCAAAACTTGGACTACACGGGCGGAGCCCCGATTAAGCGATCCGGGCTGCAATGCCAGCATTATCCGTTATACTTCAACTAAAGACGGTTACAAAAAAAACCGGCTTTTGTTCTCCAATGCAAATTCGGTAAAGGGTCGCACGAACTTAACGGTTCGCGTGAGTTATAATGAGGGAAAAACTTGGACAGACGGTAAAACCATTTATGAAGGTAGTGCCGCCTATTCGTCACTAACAATATTAGAAAACGGGGACATCGGGGTATTCTTTGAAAAAGATGAGTACACCGAGAACATGTTTGCCAGTTTTTCCTTAAAATGGTTGACCGATAAAAAAGATACGTATAAAAGACCAAAAAAAAGGAAATGATCCGTCGAAATAACGTTCAAATTCTACTCGTTTAAATTGATCCCGTTCTTTAATGCCCGTTCAAGCCGTTGTATATGATGAAAATTAGCAATATTGTAATCTCTGCAATTGCATTCTTGTTCACTGGTATATCGATTGGTCAGGAAATACCAAAACTAGGCATTGCCCAACTGCCAAGCCTACCCGCTCAAGAAGAGGGAAAAGCTTCCTTGGGTTTTGCGGGTATGGTAGGTGGTTTTGATAATGATGTCATGATTGCGGCCGGGGGTGCCAACTTTCCTAACGCCCTCCCGTGGGAAGGCGGTAAAAAGATATATAGCGATAAAATTTATGTGCTGAATGGCGGCCAATGGCAATTGTCAGAGCAGACGTTGCCAAAGCCACTCGCCTATGGAGCATCTGTTTCCCTTCCCGAAGGTATTTTGATCATTGGAGGGGAAAATGAAAACCAGACCAGCGACCACGTTTTTTTGGTGAGCTACGATACTTCGAATGATAATGTTGTAATTACCGACTATCCTCCCCTACCCGAGCCATTGGCATATACCGATGTCGTAGTCGAAGAAAGTTATGCATACGTGGTTGGTGGTAAAAACGCTGAGCGAAGCGTCAATTCATTTTATCGTTTAGCGTTGGATGGAAAGCAACAATGGGAAAAACTGACGGATTTTCCGGGCACCCCTAGGGCGTTGCACGCCATCACCGTACAAGAGACCCAAGATTCGAGAAAACTCTTCGTAATCGGCGGACGAAACCAAACCGCAGGAAAGAAATCGGAACCTTTAACTGACTACCTTTCCTATGATTTGAAAGAAGGCACCTGGCAAAACGAAGGTAAGGTTTTGATCAACGGAAAACCAAGAGTTTTGATGGGTGCTTCGGCAGATCCCATGGGGTCTATGCATATTATGGTCTACGGCGGTTCAGATGAAGTCTTGTTCGACGAGTTAGAAAATTTAGGTTTGCAACTTGGCACAGTAAAAAACGATTCCCTTAAAAAACAGTTAATCGCAAGAAGGGATAACATCCTGAACCACCATCCCGGCTTTTCGAAAGATATTTTGGGCTATAATTCCATTACCAAGAAATGGTTCGTGTATGACAGTTTGCCCAACCAAATTCCAGTAACCGCACTGTCATTTAAAAAAGACGACGAATTTTTTATCGTCTCAGGAGAGATTTCCCCGGGCATAAGAACACCCAAAGTCCAAAAATATAAGATAGCAGAAGCCGCCGAACCATTCGGGGTAATCAATTATACAGTTCTGGCGCTTTATCTGTTAATCTCTCTTATGATTGGCGTCTATTTTGCACGCAAACAAAAATCTACCGAAGATTATTTCGTCGGGGGCGGCCGTATTCCGTGGTGGGCTTCCGGGCTTAGTGTCTTTGGAACTTTACTTAGTGCAATTACCTTTATGGCCATTCCGGCCAAGGCTTTTATAACGGATTGGTCTTTTTTCTTTCTGAATATTACCGCAATTTTGATAACCCCCGTAATCGCTTTCATTTTTATTCCATTTTTTAATAAGTTGAAAATTCGAACTGCTTATGAATATTTGGAAGACCGTTTCAATTATCTGGCACGTGCCATTGCAAGCCTCTCCTTTATTTTGTTTCAGTTAGGGCGCAAAGGTATTGTGTTGTTGCTACCTTCTCTGGCCATTTCCATAGTTACGGGAATTCCCGTGGAAACCAGTATTCTGATTATGGGCGTACTGTGTATTCTCTATACCACTTTTGGAGGCATCGAGGCGGTCATTTGGACGCAAGTTTCCTGAACGCCTTTTTGATGTCCTTTTGGGAAGCGTCTTTATCGACCTGTAATATTTTATAATAATCTTTGTACTTCATAGATAAAAACTACTTTTTTAATCCGCGACATAGAATTTATTGTGACCTTTTAGTAGGATACCTTTTTTCAAGACTTATCTGCAAGCTCTGTCTAACGTTTTCAAGATGTGTTTCGACCTCATTGACCGTTATACGTTTGATCTTTGCGATTTCAAAGGGTGCGAACCTTTGGTTGACCGCAAGGTCGTATATGGACTTCATCAGAGCTGGCAGTCGGTTCAATACCAAGTCGATATGTTGGTGTATTTCGGAATCGTCCCGTTCAGAGTTCAATTTTTCCAACCATTCCTCTTCCGGGTTCTTTTCGACAAAGACATCCGTCAGGCGATATTCGGACTTTGGGTACGAGGGGTCGTCGAATTCCTCCAAGGGCATCAGGTCGCCATCGCCGTCGACACTGAATTCCTCTTGCATTGTGTCCCATTCTGCCTTGGTGTATTTTTCGATGTCCTCAAAAAAGAATTCGTTGAATTCCTCGTCAACGAGCGTGTCCTGCAAAAGCTCGTCCGCCTTTTTGAACAACCATGGGCGAAGGTCTCTTTCGCCCTTCACTTCACCAATATGCTCATAGGCGATAATGAAAAGTTCATCGGTAAAATCCGCTACCTTGTATTTTCCGGAGGGAAGATTACCGTTTTTAACAGCGGTGCTCAGCCATTGCGCTACATATCCTTCGATCTCGGGAAGTATTTTTTGCATGACCCTATTGAAGGCCTCCCGACCGTTTTCCTCTTTCGATCTTATCAACCGAGTGAAGGAAAGGGCCGCCAGGCCATGAAGTCCGCCGTTTGTCTGTGAAGTTTCTGTCCATTTGTTTTCCATGATGTATATTTTAAAGGCCTGCCCCAAGGACAGGCGGGTTTACCAATACATTTTCCGATTGACCTTTTTTCCTAAAAACAAAACCGACTTTAAATTAAATTAAAATCTTAAGCGAAAAAAAAGGTGTCGAATCGTAAAAAATAAGCGTCCAAAAAACATTCCAAAAACTAAAGGCGGAAATAGGGTATAGCACACTGTATATTTCAAAATATTCAAATTCTGTATGTTTAAAATCGCATTACGTGTGAAATCAATAGATAAGGATAATTTTGCCTTGAAAATTTGTCATTTCTGAATGTCATTTTGACATTTTCAAAGAGGGGTTTTCTCTGAAAAATTGACAGGTTTTTCTTAAAATTTTCTGAAGGTACGATCGGGAATTTAGCGGTTTCGGCTTTGGCATTTTTTTTGTCCAAATTAAGTTGAATTTGAACTATTGTTTAACCCTAAAAATCTGTTAGTCATGAGCACTTTAGTAAATGTTCCAAAAAGCGGAGGTTTGACCGGTAGAAATTCGAACAGAACATCAAATCTCCCTATGTGGTCCTCTTGGATCGACGATATTTTCAACGGGGGCCTGCCATCGGTATTTTCCCAAAACTTTAATGCGGGCATCAGTCTTCCGATGGTAAACATCAAGGAGACGGCCGATGCCTATTTTGTCGAAATGGCCGTACCCGGACTTAAAAAATCCGATTTCCATATCGACATCGATAACCAGGTACTTTCAATTTCCACCGAAATGGAAGAAGAAAACGAGCAAAAGGATGAAAACTACACCCGTAGAGAATTTGGGTATTCATCCTTTAAACGAAGTTTTACCTTGCCCGAAACCGTAGATGACGGTAATATCAAGGCGAACTACAACGAGGGTATTTTGAGCATCCGCCTTCCCAAGAAGGAAGAGGCGAAACAAAAACCTGCAAGAAGCATCAGGATTTCTTAAATCATGTTAGAGAAACGGGGGCCGGTTTTTAGGTCCCCTTTTCTTAAACTTTGTTGTTTATACTATAATCTGGACAAAAATGAAAGTGTTTGGCAAAGAATTGGGCAAGGCAATCAAGTTTCCACCTTTCTTGGACAATTTCGTGGACAAGCTATTGCCGCGCCGAAAAAATGAGAATGAAGAACTGGTCACCATTCCGTCTACGAATATAAGTGACGGCGATGTCGCCTTTGAGCTTTCCGTGGCCCTGCCCGGTCTCGACAAAAAGGATGTACGCATAGAAGTGGTCGACGATTACCTGACCATTAGTGCGGATATCGAGGAGACCAAGGAAGAACGGGACAGACATTGGGTACGCAAGGAGTTCGTGCATAATTCCTTTTATAGGGCGTTCGCGTTGCCCAAGGACGTGGATCCCGAAAAGGTCGATGCCCGAATGAAAAATGGGTTGCTGACCCTTAAGATCGGAAAGAAAAAAAGTGCCGGCTAATCCAGAACGATAAACGTAGGCTAAAAGTTGGCCGTATTGTTTAACCCCAAAAATATAGAGCGATGAAAACGATAAAATATGTTTTGTCCCTTCTTGCTTTGGTGGCGGTATTTGCATGTAACGAAAAACCCACCAAGCAAGAGTTGATGGCAAAGCTTGAACCGATAGACAGCTTGGAAAAACCAAGAAAGAGCTATTTGAAAGAGGCACAGTTTCAAAAAAGTATCGATGAAGAAATACAGCGTAACATCCAATTGGCGAACGACGAACTGATTACCGATGCGGCCGAAGTGATCTCCACTACCAAAGATGCAGTCAAGGCGATCGCGGATAGTAGTTATACGGATGCAAAGTCGCATATCGAAAAGGCCATCGGCAAGGCCGAGGCCATAACCGCGTTGAAACCCGATTTAGCGCTCGCGCCTTTGGATTTTAATATTCAAATCAATGATCTGGTTAGCAATGTACCTACTGTTAAAAGGCTTACCGAAGAAGCCCAGGAAGCCTTGGAAGATGGCAAGGTCCAAAAGGCAAGGGAACTGTTGACAGGGCTTAACAGTGAACTGGCCATTACGGCCTATAAACTGCCCATAGCGACCTATCCCCTGGCGTTAAAAGATGCCCTGGTACTTGCCAAAGAGAAAAAATACATGGAAGCTTCGGTCTTATTAAACTCCGCGCTCAGTACCATAGTGATAGAGAAAAAATTAGTGCCGCTGCCCTTGTTGAGGGCCGAGCGGATGCTGTTGGAAGTCGACGAACTGCTACAGAAAGATGATTTCGATACCGAGAACGTTAGAACCCTTCTCGATAATGCCTCCTACGAAATCAAATTTGCGGAAGCTCTGGGCTACGGGGAAAGGGATAAAGAGTTCAAGGAATTGGATAATGCCATCAAGGAAATCGAAAAACAGATGAAGGACAAGTCCAATACCGAGGAAAAGGGACTGATCAAAAAGTTGAGGGAGAAGCTCAAAAATTTTAAGGATCGGATCGCATAGCACGATGCGATGCTATCAAGAATCATTTATGTTCATGATGTAAGGCTTGAAAGGTGGCATACACATACTGGCCACCTTTCTTGCTGTCGATCCGTAAGCCGTTGAAAATGGTTTTGGGGAAGAAGTAATTTGTCGAACCTTAAAAAGTTTACCATGATCGTAAAAAAGTTCAAGCCCGGCGATTGGGTAAAGATAAAGGGAAATCCCAACGCCCCGAAAATGGAGGTTATTAAATATATTACTAAAAAGGATCCATTGGTCGGTACCCTAAACAGCAATAGCTACGTGGAATGCGTTTATTGCCAAAACGGTGAACGGTTTACCAAGACCGCCCATCAGGATAGATTATTGAGACTACGTGAAGTGGGCGGTTTTTATAAACCTTAAAAGTGCTAATGCATTTGTTAGCTTAAACAGGTTGTGATGAAGATTCAAGATTTGAACGGCAAAACGATAGGCCTCGTACTTTCGGGAGGCGGGGTGCGGGGCATGGCGCATATCGGGATCCTAAAGGTCCTTAACGAGCATGATATTTATCCCGATATCATTTCCGGGGTAAGTGCCGGAGCCATAGTAGGGGCTTTGTACGCCAATGGTAACAAGCCTTTGAACATGTTGGCCTTTTTTAAGGAAACGCCGCTGTTCAAATACAATTTTTTTTCGGTCAACAAGCCCGGGCTGTTCGATACCGAAAAATACCTGCTTTTTTTCGAGAAGTATTTTGCGGAGGATTCCTTTGGGTCGTTGGAGAAAAAACTGTTCGTAACGGCGACCGATCTACAGCGGGGAATGCCTAGAACATTCAGTTCGGGAGAGTTGCTACGGCCCTTGCTGGCCTCGGCCGCCTTGCCGCCCGTATTCTGCCCCGTGTCCATCGATGGCGTACTTTATGCCGATGGCGGCATAATGAACAATTTCCCCATAGAACCCTTGGTAGATGAATGCGACATTATTATCGGGTGCTATACCTCCGCCCTGAAGGAAATCGCAAAAGCCAAGTTGAAAAACCCGCTCCAATTGACCAACCGGACGAATATGCTGATGCTACACTCCAATTGTATAGAAAAATTGAGCGCATGCGATCTAATGTTCAGGCCCAAAGACCTCGAATACATACGGATGTTGGACAAAAAAGGAATCGAAAAGGCATTTATGATCGGTTACGAACATGCCTCCAGATATTTGGACGGCATGGATCAGGGGTCAGACCATTGAACCGAGCAGCAGCGTACCCAAGATCAAAAGCACCAACGAGATAGCTCCCCCTACCACCGCAAAATGCTTGAATTTATAAATGCCCATGCTGTAGATCAACGAATTGGTCTGATAGCCTACCGGTGTAAAGAAACTAAAATTCGCCGCGAACATAACTGCCAGTACAAAGGGTTTGGCGGGCAACTGCATCCCAGCTGATATGGAGATTGCCAAGGGTGCCATGATCGGAAAGCTCGGTAATGATTTTAATGAATACGATGACCACGGCCGTGGAACTGATAAATGCCGATATGGAGCCGGTTATAAACATAAATGCCGGAACAATGAAATAAATGGGCCAGCCTTTGAACCGTTTTAGACCGTTGGCCATCCAAGAAATGACCCCGTTCTGCTCCAAAGCCGCCGCAATGATCATCAGGCATAGGATGGTAATGACCGCGCTGTTGGAAAACCCGCTGATACCTTCCTCGGGAGTAACGAGGCCGAAAAGGACCAAGACCCCTATTAAACAAAAGGCAATTTTATCGATAGGGAATATCTCAAATGCAAATAGGATGATAAGCGTGGCGATTATAATGAATACCAAGGCAATTTGAAATGTCATTTTTTATTGAAAATTATTCATGAATAAATATAAGGGGATGTGTATTTCAAAAAAAATGCAAACGGTAAAAAAGTAGCTCGGTTTTAACATTTTTTAACCTGTCAAATGTCCAGTTTAAAGGGGTTTGGCAAAATTTTTGAAATATCCTTTTTAAATATTTTAAATAAATGTGTAACTAAAATTGGGTAAAAATGAAAAAATTGGCAATTCTTTCATTGGCTGCAATTTTGACTACTAGTTGCAAAGGCCAAGAAAACAAAAAAGAGGAAAACCTAGAAAAAGATAGTATAGAGCAAACAGTCGAACAGCCCAAAGGTACATGGAAGGTCGATAAGGAGTTCGATGAAAACGGGAACCTGATCCGGTACGACTCAATTTATTCATGGTCGTCTACCGATGATCTTGGGGACTTGACGCAAAACAATCCCGACAGCCTGTTGCAATCTTTCCGATCTAAGTTTTATAGGAATTTTAAAGGATTTGACAATCAACGGTTTGGAGACTTGTTCGCCGAGGATTCACTTTTCACAAAACGCTTCTTCGACGACGATTTCTTCGACAGCCAATTCGGACAGGATTTTATGGATATCGACAGGATCCGGGAACGAATGGAAACGATGCAGCAAAGGTTTTTGGAGCGGTACCGATCGGAATTTGAATCCCTGGAGAATAAATCTCGTAAAGATAATGAATGACCGTGGGATCTAGTTATACTATATATTACAAAAATCAGGTCAAAGCAATTGTATGTCTAGGGAAAATTTGATTTGGATATTTGTTCCTATTTTCAGCCTTGTATGGTTGCTGGTCTTTTCTATATATGGTATTGTTCCGGTAGTCCATACGGTGCTCGCCGTATTGGCTCTATTGTTTATCTACAAATATTGGTCGTAAGTATTATTTATACCCTTCCAAGTTTTGGCCCCGGATGCTACCAGAAGATTTGGAAGGATATGGGTTCATATTTTTACGATTTATTTTCGATTTCAACGACTTGCTAAATTTAGCAAAAGGTGAGGGTAAGAAAAATGATTTCATAAAACGAACCTTTTTTGGGACACTACATAAATTCCAAAATCGTTTCATTTAAGGGACATTTTTTTTGGATTACGTAAATCAATGTAAAACCTAAATTATATTTTTCGTCAATATTGAAAACGAAAAAACAAAAAACAAAAGGCCCCAAATTCATGGGGCCTTTCTTAATCGAAATAAACCTAAGATTATGATTTTGTACCTGTAATTGTCACATTGGCGCTTATCTGTATGGCAGATGTTACACTGATGGCGCCAAGATCCAATCCCGTCGTAGATTCTGCCTCCAATAAAGAATTAAAAGAGAAACTATCTTCTTCTTGGTTGTAGGAAACGAACACCATTTCATATTCGCCTTCCGCCAAGAAATTCAAACTGTACGAGCTGTTCAATCCGCTCACTTGAGAACTGGTCACCGCATTGGCAAAAGTAATATTGCTCTCGCCCTGACCACGGGTCTCGACTTCAGCATCAAAGGTTCCCTTCTCATAGGCATAAACAATGATCTTGTCGGAAGAATCGCCTGAATCGCTGACCGTACCGGAAATCATGCCCGCTGTTTCGCTGTTTACAGCCCTGATTCCGGCGGAAAGTTCCGATATGCTTACAAACTCAAAGTCGCTTGAAAGCGAACCCTGCTCTTCCTTAATCGTCTTTCTCAAATCAAAATCAATAATAATTTCATTCGTATTGGTCGCAAAGACCTCAAAAGTATCATTGATATTAATTTTACCGGCAGAAGCCTCCAATTGGTCTTTTTCGCCATCTGCCATCTCAACATAACATCCCGGGGCGTTTCCGGCAGCGTCGGTGGCATAGTCTAATTCAAGCTCGATATTGGAATAGGAGCCTGCCTCCAATTTTAGATTGCCCAAAGTCTCGGTCTGTCCGTTGACCAAAGCGGCCAAATCAAAGGTGGTCTTGTTAAAACCGTCCAATGAAGTTCCGTCCACCTTTATGTCGGAAACGGTCACAAAGACTGCTTCTACGTTGGCATTGTCGATTGGGGCATCGGTAATTTTGAAAGTGGTATCATACGATTCGGCTCCCGTGTTACCATCCCCGTTGTCGTCTTTACTACAGGAAACAGTCATTAACATCGAAATTAAAACGATTGCTACTGGTTTCAAATAATTTTTCATAACATTTATCTTTTAAAGATTTGTGGTCTATATAACACCAGAAAAGCAGTTTACCCTATACGGAATGTGTTAAAATTTTATGAAAAGATGTTAAACCCGCCCTCGAAATAAAGATGGACAACTATGGGAAACCTATGCTTTATGGGACACACTGGACTTTTGGCATTTAATAGAAAAATTATCACAATAACCACAACAGGAATGTACATTTTTGAGTGGTTTGGCTCCAAAAAACATTTTCTCGGAAATGGGCCGAAATAAAAAATTTCTTGAAACCGACTATCCTCAAGGCAGAGCCATAGGGGAATTACTTAGATTAAACCGGTTTCAAAAAAACTTAATCCAATTTGCGCTAAATAAATGGCATTAAACCCCAGGGCATCCCGATAGCTATCGGGACCGGGCCCAATAGAAGGAATCGACCCAGGGGTCGAGGTATTAAACCTAGACCCCGCTGAAAAAGCGGGGTTAGTTCAACCATCCATTTTAACCGCTCCCGCTAAAAAGCGAGATTATTAAAATGGGGTTTCACTAATAAAGAACCTATACTTTTAGAGGGAGCCGGTGTTAAGAAGTCTGATTCCAATACAGTCGCCGATGGGCAGAATTTTGAAAAATTAATCGATGATTTGATTTTTGCGAATTCCAGAAAATGGGCAATGAACAAATATTACAGGGGTACCGTTTCAAATATATCTTTGGAATTACTGGATAATAAGGCACAGGAAGTGATGGCCGCATATCGATATTATGGCTTTAGTGGAGATAGCTCAGGCTCGGTTAGAATCACTTTTAATGACGGTGTGCCGGAATGCCTATATTTTTTTGATGCTCCCCGTTCTTGTAAAGCTGCTGACCGAAAAATTAAAGCCAAATATGCTAATGGGGATTATTACAATTATTAATTTGTCTTGGCTAGGAGTTTGCTTTTCGGATAGTCGCCTAAATCAGGTATACAATTGAGTTAGGTTAGAGCGCTCGCACTAGTTGTGTAACCTCAATTTTTCGTAAAAATATAAAGCAAATATCCCCCCACCCAGTTTTTTGAACGTCTCTCGATAAATTTTACCCCATCGGAAAAACGGGATAAAATTTCCATTACGGCAATTTGTCACATTTAATCCCACCTTAACGTAGCCAGACTTTTTTGAAAGAGCTATTTGACAACCTGAGAGGGCCAATTAAATTAGTGTCAGCTAACCTTCTACTAATCCCTGCGAAAGGTTATTGTATTAATTCGATCAACAATTTTATTTGTGTACTATTTTTGGTAGGACCATAGTTGTTTGTTAGTTGATAATAAATCTGAAAAATGTTTCTGACCTATATGACGGGAACGATTTTTGTAGTACCTTCATAGTTGCTTAAAAAAATAAACTATAATGAAAATAAAAAATAAAAAAGGGCTGCTTGCCCTATTAGGAATCGGTGCGGGAGCGTGGGCTTTCTGGAAATATAAAACCATGTCGCCGGAAAAAAAAGAAGAACTGAAATCAGCGATAAACGACGCGGGCGACAAACTGAAAAAAACCGTCAACGAACTTGAATCGACAGTTGCCGAAAATTATGACCGGACAAAAAATTCCGCAAAGAAAAAGGTAAAGGAAATGACCAGATAACAGGCCAAATCCTATCGCACTAAAATCCCGCATGTAGCGGGATTTTTTATTTGTTCGCATTACCAACTTTCAAAAACACACTTTTTACGGGTTTAAAAGTCCCAAAAAACCCCTGCCTTCCACTCAGCCTTAAACCTATGATGCAAAAATAATGGTATAGAAACCCCGCCATTATTTAGACTTTGACTAGGATATGGGCTACTTTACGGAGGAGGTTATTTACCCAAAATCGTACCATATTTATCACGTTTTACGTGAACTTACCTGCGCAGCCCCTTCACCGGTTCCCGGTTCGGGGTGTTTCGATTTTATCACGTGAAACGTGATAAATAGCGTTCGGGCTGATAAGCGTCAAGTAAAAACGTCATAGGGCGCAATTGCTATGATTCAATAATTTTCTGCCAGGAAAATTGCGAAGCATTACGTAGCATTGTCGAAATAGAATAACTCTCCTAAGCTCGAGTTATTTCCAGTTCGACAAGCCATACATTATTTACCTATTTACCGTCCAATCAATCCTTAAATACCTCTTTGAAGGATATTTAAGGATTTGTCCTTTTGACCTTATTATCCGTAAAATATGCTCCAGGCGAATCTTAAAGTTCTGGAATCTTACTGTTTCAGGTGCTTAAACCTTTACCTTAAGAAAAGCTATGAAGATTTGCCCGTGTGCGGGTAATCGGAATAGCGAGAGGATAACACGGCAAGCCGGTGTTATGGTTGTTTTCGGATTTTCAGTTCCCTGAAAATCAAACATTTAAACGCATTTGGAAAATAAAATTAAAATCCCTATAACTCATTGAATTACAGGGATTTTATTGTAATTTGGTATTTTGCTGGCAGAGAGAAAGGGATTAACTGCGTTGATCCCCGCACCTCAAAAAGTGTGCTGTACAAACATAAAGAACCACAAATTGGCTGGGTCAACCTGTATTCCAAAATCTACACAGGTTTACAAAAGCAAGCTTTTGACACTCGCTGGATTTTGGAATACCACTGCGTGGTAGTTTCATCTTTTGAGCAGAGAGGAAGGGATTCGAACCCTCGATACACTTGTGGTGTATACACACTTTCCAGGCGTGCGCCTTCGACCACTCGGCCACCTCTCTAAATTCCCTTTTTAAAGGGCGAGCAATAAACAAAAAAAAACTTAGTCCCCGAAATTTTCAGGTGTTAATTTTAGGTTAGTTCCCCCCTTAATGATGTTTCGAAAATGGATTTAAAAGAATTCTGTGACACTCCGTTTCCCAGAAGGTACATCAGTTTTGTTATGGCTGCCTCCGTAGTAATGTCTCTCCCATTAATTACCTGCATTTTTTGAAGGGCCTCACTGGTTTCATATCGCCCCATAATCACACTGCCCCCTGAGCATTGCGTAACATTTACAACGTGAATGCCTTTGTTTATGGCCGCCTTAAGATCCTGAAGCAACCACTCTTCCGTAGAAGCATTCCCCGCGCCATACGTTTCCAGTATGAGTGCCTTTAACCCAGGACTTTCAAGTACGCTCTTCATCAAAGCCCTGTTTATTCCTGGAAAAAGTTTGAGAATTGCAACATTGTTATCCATTTTCTTATGCACTTTCAATGACTTTCCGCTTTTGCTTTTGAGTAGGTACTCCTCGTGTACCTTTAAATGAACCCCGGATTCTGCCAGGGCTGGATAGTTCAATGATGCGAAAGCCTGGAAATGCTCTGCATTAATCTTCGTTGTCCTGTTAGCGCGGTATAATTTGTATTCAAAATACAGACAAACTTCCTGGACAACAGGTTTGTTGTTAAATTGCAATGCAGCTATCTGAACGGAAGTAATCAAATTTTCCTTTGCATCTGTACGAAGATCCCCAATGGGTAGTTGGGAACCGGTAAAAATCACTGGTTTTGCCAAATGCTCCAGCATATAACTAAGGGCAGAGGCGGTATAACTCATGGTGTCACTGCCGTGAAGCACTACAAAACCATCATATTTTTCATAATTCTTTTCAACGATACCGGCAATCCTAACCCAATGCTCAATATTCATATCTGAAGAATCAATCGCCTTTTTAAAAGAGGTACTGTTGATCTTGCAATCCAACTGATTCAATTCGGGAATACTGCTAACCAGCTTCTTAAAATCGAACGCTTTCAAAACCCCTGTTTTGTAATCTTTTACCATCCCGATGGTTCCCCCGGTATAAATGAGCAGAATATTTGTCTTTTTTTTCAAGGTCTTTTTAGTTATTATATCGGTTGTAATGGCTCCCCTTTTCTGCCGCGGCATCTGGCTTGCGTTTTTGTACAGCTTACCGCTAATTCCTTACTGTTTACTATATTCCAAAAACCTCTTTGGAATTTGCCGTGGTGATCCCTGCAATTTCTTCCCGCGGTATACCGTAGATCTGAGATAATTTTTCCAGAATATGAATTAAATAACCACTCTCATTGCGTTTCCCCCTGAACGGAACAGGTGCCAGATAGGGCGCGTCCGTTTCCAATACAATATCCCTAAGATCGATCTGATCGAGAAAAGCATCAATCTTTCCATTTTTAAATGTTACAACCCCGCCAATGCCCAACTTCATGTTATAGCCGATCGCCTTTCTGGCCTGTTCTAAGGTACCGGTAAAACAGTGAAATATTCCAAAGAGACCCGCTCCTTTTTCTTCTTCCAATACTTCAAAAATTTCATCGAATGATTCCCGGCAATGTATCACAATGGGTAATCCGTATTTTTTTGCGAGGCGAATTTGATGTTTAAAAACCTCTTTTTGCTCCGTCAGAAAGGTTTTGTCCCAATACAGGTCTATTCCTATCTCACCAACCGCGTGGAATGAACGCTGCTGAAATAGGGATTCAACATGCACCAGCTCTTCCCTGTAGTTTTCCTTTACACTGGTGGGATGAAGCCCCATCATCAAAAATACATGTTCCGGAAAGGATGCCTCAAGAGCTAACATGGCCTGCGTATGGGAAGAGTCGATTGCGGGAATAAAAAAGCGTTTTATTCCCTTGGCCATCGCATTTTTTATGACGGCTACCCTGTCTTTATCAAATGCCCGGCTATAGAGATGTGCATGCGTATCTGTTAAAATCATTCAGCAAAAATAGAATTATCTTTGTCAAAAAGAGTACATGGGCAGCCTTAAAAATTTCCTGAAAAAGAAAAGCTATATCAAAATTCCGTTGGTGCTTACAGCAACCAGTCATATTGAAATTACGGCTACGATTAACGGAATCACCGGGCGATTTATTCTGGACACTGGCGCCTCCAACACCTGTGTTGGTTTTGACAAGATCGAATTTTTTAATCTTAACTCCAAAGCCTCAGAAATTAAGGCTGCCGGGGCAGGAGCCACGGATATGGAAACTCTGATATCCACAAAAAACACCCTTCAAATTGGTAGCTGGAAAAAAAAGAAACTGAAAATTGTTCTGTTCGATCTTATACATGTCAATGATGCCCTGATTACTCATAAAGCCCTCCCGGTAGACGGAATTATAGGCGCTGATGTATTAACAAAGGCGAAGGCCGTTATCGATTATGATAAACAGTGTGTTTATTTGAGGGTGAAGAGTTAGGAAACAAGCAATAAGGGCATCAAAATAGGGTATTGCTAGTAATGCGGCAATCCGTTAACAATTTCCTCAAAATTTAAAGATTGCCTTGCTCCGTTTGCAATGACGCAACATTACAATTCCAATGCTTTTTTTACATTGCTATCCATCAGCAATTCTTCCGGACTCTCAAGGGCTTCCTTAACGGCTACCAGAAATCCGACAGATTCTTTTCCGTCTATGATCCTGTGGTCATAGGACAAGGCAACGTACATTATAGGCGCAACGGCAATTGCCCCGTCCTTTGCAATAGGTCGTTCCACAATGTTGTGCATTCCAAGAATGGCACTCTGAGGTGGGTTTATTATCGGGGTAGACAACATAGATCCGAAGACACCTCCATTGGTAATGGTAAACGTTCCCCCGGTCATTTCATCTACGGTGATCTCTCCTTCCCTGGCCCGTAGTGCGAGACGCTTCACTTCAGATTCGATTCCTCTGAAAGTCAGATTCTCAGCATTTCTTATCACCGGAACCATCAACCCTTTGGGGCCGGATACCGCTATACTGATATCACAAAAATCATAGCTCAACATTTCCTTTCCGTCGATCATCGAATTTACAGCCGGAAACATTTCAAGTGCTCTGACCACTGCCTTTGTGAAAAAAGACATAAACCCCAGGCTAACCCCATGCTTCTCCTTAAACGGTTCTTTGTACTGTTCCCGCAGTTCAAAAATGGCCGACATATCTACTTCGTTAAAAGTAGTAAGCATTGCGGTTTCATTTTTCGCTGCTACAAGTCGCTCGGCAACCTTTCTTCGCAACATTGATAGTTTTGTGCGCGTTTCACCACGACTACCTCCGGTGGGGGTACCCATAGAGGGCACGGCATTTGCAGCATCTTCCTTGGTAATCCTGCCGTCCTTACCCGATCCTTTAACAGCAGCGGTATCTATTCCTTTTTCATTTAATATTTTACTTGCCGCTGGTGACGCAACACCGGAAGCATAGGATTCCTTCGCCTGTGCTGGCTGAGGGGCTTTCTCACTGTCCTTCTTGTCTGAAACTCTTTCCTGTTCTTTCGCCAATTCTTTTTCCGCATCGCTCCCGGATCCTTCATCCCCTTCGGATGTTTTGGGTTCTTTCCCCTTATCTGCAGCTTCCGGTTTCTTGGCACCCGTATCTATTAGGCATACTACTTGTCCTACAGCAACCGAATCGCCCTCTTCCGCTTTTAAGGTAATTGTTCCGCTATCCTCCGCCGGTAATTCCAGTGTTGCCTTGTCCGAATCAACTTCAGCAATAGCCTGATCCTTTTCCACGTAATCCCCATCACTCACAAGCCACTCGGCAATTTCTACCTCTGTTATGGACTCCCCCGGAGAGGGAACTTTCATTTCTAAAATCATGTGCTCTGTTTTATATCCTTTAATTTACAATTCTGAACCACTTCCCATTTCGGCTTTGATTTCGCTTTTCGCTATTAATAATTTGGATGATCCCTTTAAAGTTCTCATTCTTTCGACTTTAGCCTTGTCATATTATTCTTAGACTTATCAAAGACATAGTCAATGACCTGCTGATGTCTCATTTTTGAACGAACGGCACTTCCGGCAGCGGGGGATGCGTAAAATCGCCTGGATGCCACTCTAAATTTTCCCGCGTCGCTAAAATGCATCATCATATGGCTCCATGCACCCATATTTCTGGGTTCTTCCTGGGCCCAGACCAAATCCTCCGCGTGCTTATACTTTTTAATAATTTTCTTCATCTTTTGCGATGGCAAAGGAAACAACTGTTCCACCCGAATAAGGGCCACGTCACTCCTTTTGTTCTCTTCCTTAACGGCCAAAAGATCGTAATAAAATTTGCCGGTGCAAAAGACAACACTTTTAACTTCTTTGACCTTTGCCCGGGCATCATCTATAAGCTCCTGAAAATTGCCTTTTACCAGCTCCTCTACTTTGGAAACAGCTTTCGGGTGGCGCAAAAGACTTTTAGGGGTAAAAACTATTAAAGGCTTCCTGAAGTTCACCTTCATTTGCCTTCTGAGCAGGTGAAAAAGATTGGCCGGGGTGGTGCAATCCGCTACATACATATTATCCCTGGCGCATAGCTGCAGGTAGCGCTCCATCCTGGCTGATGAATGTTCAGCACCCTGTCCTTCATAACCATGGGGCAGGAACATAACAAGTCCGTTCTGAAGCTTCCACTTGTCCTCAGCGGCAGAAATATATTGATCGATCATGATCTGGGCTCCATTGCTGAAATCCCCGAATTGAGCTTCCCAGATAGTAAGTGTGTTTGGACTTGCCATGGCATAGCCATAGTCAAAACCTACCACTCCATATTCCGATAAAAGCGAATTGTATATTTCAAAATGCCCTTGCTTATCAGAAATATGATTTAAAAGAAAAAGTTCTTCTTCGCTTTCCTCTACTTTCATCACGGCATGGCGATGGGAAAATGTGCCACGTTCCACATCCTGCCCGGACATACGTACGTTATACCCTTCCTCCAACAAGGTGCCGTATGCCAAAAGTTCGCCCATTGCCCAATCAAGATTATCGCTCTCGAAAAACATCTTCCGACGATCCGAAACCAATTTTTCAACTTTTCTCAGAAACTTTTTATCTTCCGGGAGCTTCGTTATGATCTCCACTATTTTTTTGAGTTTCTTTGGATCATAGCTCGTATCCACAGGCTCCATCATCTCCCATTCCCGGACATTTTCGAAGCCTTTCCATTCGTCCGCCATAAAGGCCGTGATCTCAGTCTTATCCTTTTTTCTTGAATCCTCCAATTCCTCCTCCAGACTTGCCTTGTACTCCTCTTCCAACCGCCCTACAAAGGTGTCATCTATGATGCCCTCAGCCATAAGCCTGTCCGCATAAATATCCCTGGGATTTTTATGTTTTGCGATAGCTTTGTACAACTTTGGCTGAGTAAACCTGGGCTCGTCCCCTTCATTATGCCCGTACTTTCGATACCCCAGCAGGTCTAAAAAAACATCCCCTTTAAACCGCATGCGGTATTCCAGGGCGAAAAGTGCAGCATGAACCACAGCTTCCGCATCATCTGAATTGACATGAAGGACCGGACTCAGGGTTACCTTGCCAACATCGGTGCAATAAGTTGATGTTCTGCCATCCAGATAATTGGTTGTAAAACCTATTTGATTATTAACAACTATATGTATTGTTCCATTGGTTTTATAACCATCCAATTTAGCCATCTGAACTATTTCGTATACTATTCCCTGGCCGGCGATCGCAGCATCCCCATGTACTATAATAGGCAACACCTTGGAAAAGTCATCCGGATAATGGGCGTCCTGCTTGGCCCTCGTAATTCCTTCAACCACCGCTCCAACAGCTTCCAGATGAGAAGGGTTGGGAGCAATGTTCATATTAATTTTATTCCCGTTTTCGGTTTTGCGTTCCGACGTCCATCCCAAGTGGTATTTAACATCCCCATCAAAGATTTCCTGCTCATAGTCCTTTCCGTCAAACTCGCTAAAAATGTCTTCCGCTGCCTTTCCAAAAATATTAGTTAGCACGCTCAACCTCCCTCTATGGGCCATTCCCATTACAAATTGCCTTACCCCAAGTTCTGCCGCCCTTTCTATGATAGCGTCGACAGCAGGTATTAAAGATTCGTTTCCTTCAAGCGAGAATCTTTTCTGTCCTACGTACTTGGTATGTAAAAAACTTTCAAAGGACACCGCCTGATTCAGTTTCTTTAAAATATGTTTCTTCCCGTCCGCGCTGAAGTCGGGGTGGTTGTCGTTAATATTCAACCAGTCCTGTATCCATTGTACGCGCTCCGGACTTCTGATATACATATACTCTACCCCTATGGCATCACAATAAATCCGCTGCAGATGGTTTATGATTTCCTTTAAAGTGTTCCGGCCGATACCGATGATTTCACCGGCGCTGAAGACTTTATCGAGATCGGCTTGTGAGAGCCCAAAGTTCTCGATGTCCAGGGTGGGGCTGTATTTTCTTCTTTCCCTTACCGGATTTGTTTTTGTAAATAAATGACCCCGGCTGCGGTAGCCATCTATCAATCGTACTACCTGAAATTCTTTCTGAAGGGTTTTGGGAATGGCCACCTCTTCTCCATGGGCCAGAACCGCAGAGCCGTTTTGTCCTGCAAGGTGTGTTTCCTCACCGACGCTTTCCACGCCAAAATCGAAGCCCTGAAAAAAGGCACGCCAACTTGGTTCCACACTGTCCGGATGTGTAAGATACTGATCGTATAATTCCGCAAAAAATGAGGTATGTGCCGTATTTAAAAAGGAATATTTATCCATGGACGATATCGCTGGCTATACTAGAATAATTCAACAAAAATACAACATTTAAAGGTTAATAAGATTAACTTGGGGCCTATTATTACAAAAATAAATAGTAATGATACACATAAAAATTTCTTCTTCAAAAAAGATTTTGTTGTGCTTTCTTTACGGGTTCATTTGTACCGCAGGATTCTCTCAAAGATCAGCCGCCAAAAGTGATTTTTGGAATAAAGTACGATATGGCGGTGGCCTGGGTCTCGGGTTTGGAAATAACTCCTTTAATGCGGCGATCGCCCCAAGCGCTATCTATCAGGCAAATAAATACTTTGCTGCGGGGGTGGGTCTTAGCTTCAACTATTCCAAGTTCCGGGAGTCAAAACTAACGGCATATGGAGGTAGCCTTTTAACCCTTTTTAATCCCATACAGGCTATACAGCTTTCTGCAGAACTGGAAGAATTGCGGGTGAACAGAACAATAGCGCTAAATCCCAACGGTACTCTTGAAGACAACTATTGGTCCCCGGCCCTATTCCTTGGCGTAGGCTATAGCAACCGCAATGTAACTGTTGGGATTAGGTATGATGTGCTACATGATTCAGATAAAAGTATCTACGCCGATCCCTGGATGCCGTTTGTAAGGATCTATTTTTGATCATAAACCGGGTAGCCATAATTACAAATAACGGTCCTTTAACCCTACTTTCTGTAATTCGCGTTTTACTATCAGGAAAACAACCTGCTCCGCTACTTCTACCACATCATTGGTTTCCACTTCTTTAAAAGCACTTTCAGGAACATCAACGATATACACGAGATTCAAATAGTCCGGAAATTGGTCCAGAAGAAGGCGATACATCTTTTCTTTTAGGACTACTATCAGATCCCAGGGATCAATATCAACTAAACCACTATGAATTGAAAATCCAGGCCTGTCCGTCCTATGGCGGAGGTTTTGAAAAGCAATGAAATTGCCAACGGTTATCGGGTTACCAAGTTGTTCGTTATTTAGTCGGAACGCCTTAATAACTCAATAATCAATGACCTAATAACTATTATAGCTAAAATGTTTTTAGAAACCGAAAGTCTTGCACTAAAGTGCATACCTGCCTGCCGCCTTTAGGCAGGGTTTCAACTAACGAATGAGACCAATGAAATTTCAATAGAAATATTGGCCGGTCCGAAATCCTTTTTAAGTTGTAAAACCAGGGCTGCGTACAGTTTATCCTTAGCCGCATACTCAAGAAGTTCCAGCGTATCAAAATATTTTTTTGCCATAAGCTCGCTACCAAAATTTATCTGTCTCTTGCTTACTGCCCTCTGTTAATACCATTCTCCTTATAAACCTTGCCATCTTTCATTACAAAAACCACATTTTCGAGCGTAGAGACATTCTTTGAAGGATCTTCATCCACCGCGATAATATCCGCTAAGTAACCTGTCTTTAATTGACCCAGACTGTCTGACATTCCCAGTAGCTCTGCCCCTGTTACCGTGGCACTTTTCAAGGATTCCAGTACCGGCATTCCGGCCTCCAGCATAAAGCCAAATTCCTTGGCATTGTCGCCATGTGGCGATACCCCGGCATCCGTACCAAAAGCAATAGGAACTCCTTTCTTATAAGCCTTTCCAAAGGTAACCTGACTTATGGGGCCAATTTCCCTGGCTTTTTGGGCAACAACAGGAGGAAGGAATCCCGGGATCTCCGCCATTTTCGCCGCTTCCTTACCTGCAGAAATGGTTGGCACCAAATACGCATAGTGTTTCTTCATCAGATCCATGGTCTCCCCACTCATGAAAGTGCCGTGCTCAATCGTTTTAATTCCTCCCAAAATGGCCCGCTGCATTCCTTCATCGCCGTGTGCATGGGCTGCGGTTAGCATGCCATAATCCGTGGCGGTTTCCGTTATGGCCTTGATCTCCTCTACCGTAAATTGAGGATTTCTTCCATTTTTCGCTACGCTCATTACACCGCCGGTAGCGGTAATTTTTATCACATCCGCACCGTCCTTGTAACGTTGCCGTACCGCTTTTTTACCGTCTTCGGGAGAATTGACCACGCCTTCCTTAGGACCCGGATCCCCCTTAAGATCGTCCCGAACCCCATTTGTGGGATCTGCATGTCCGCCAGTGGTGGCCAGGGCTTTTCCGGCCGTATAAATTTGCGGGCCCTTAACCAGGCCTTTGTTAACTGCATTCCGCAAAGCAATATTTACGCCGCTTCCGCCCAGGTCGCGTACTGTGGTAAAGCCGGCCATAAGTGTCCGCTCTGCATAAACCGCAGATTGAAACGCAACGTCTTCGGGATTATTGGTAAAGCGTTCCAGATACCTTGTCGGACTGGATTCGCTTTCAAGGTGCACATGCATATCTATAAAACCGGGAAGAACAGTTTTGTTTTTTAAGTCGATAACCTTATCCTCCGCAGCACCGTCCAAGAATCCGTTTTCAATACTTTTTATTTTGTTTCCGGAAACCACTATGGTCTTATTTTTTTGGTATTTCCCGGATTCCGTGTCTATCACGGTTCCACATTGCAGGTAGGTATCCTGAGCGGAAATAACTGTTGTAACCAGCATCAGGGTTGCACAAAGGAGATTTTTCATAGGAATCATTCGTTATTGGGTTATTGATTCTGGTGTTGTTGAAAAGGTTTCAGGTTTCAAAATTGGAAATTCGTGTACTCTTTCTTCAGACTTTACCCCTAATTTTCTTTTCCCAATCCCAGGCAGATCTCATTGCTTCATCCAAGGTTGATATCGCCCGCCAACCCAAAACCGTATTCGCCTTTTTGGTATCCGCATAGGCCTTAATAACATCCCCGGGCCTTCGGCCAGTAATTTTATAATTGAGTTTTTGACCCGAAACTTTTTCAAAACTCGCTATCACCTCCAGCACAGAGCTTCCCTCGCCCGTGCCTACGTTAAAAACTTCGTAATTCTCCTCATTCTCACCTTCCAGAAGCCGAACCAAAGCTACCACATGAGCCTTTGCCAGATCCACCACGTGAATATAATCGCGAACACATGTGCCGTCATTCGTTGGGTAGTCATCCCCGAAAACCGATAGTTGTTTTCTCAGCCCTATCCCCGTTTGAGTAATAAATGGCACAAGATTTTGAGGTATTCCGATAGGCAGTTCTCCAATTTCCGCGCTTGGGTGGGCTCCCATTGGATTGAAATATCGAAGTGAAATTGCCTGCAGCCCCGGATTAACATTGCAGGTGTCCCGTATGATCTCTTCGCCCATCTGTTTGGTATTGCCATATGGCGATTCAGCTGCTTTTACGGGTGCGTTCTCAGTAATGGGCATCTTATCTGCCTGACCATACACCGTACAGGAAGAACTGAAAATAAATGCAGCTTTTTTCTTTTTGGAAAGTTCTTTCAGGATATATACAAGACTGCTGATATTGTTCTCATAGTATAAAAGCGGTTTTTCAACGCTTTCCCCAACCGCTTTTGAGGCGGCAAAATGAATAACACCTTCAATATCGGGATGTTGTTTAAAAAAATCTTCGACGAGGGATTTCTCCCTGAGGTCCAGTTTTTCAAAATGGGGCCTTTTACCCGTAATGGCCGCAATTCCTTCAAGCGCACCTTCCGATGAATTGGAGCAGTCGTCAATTATCACGACCTCAAAATTTTCCTGCTGCAATTCCACTACGGTATGCGAGCCTATAAATCCCAACCCCCCTGTAACGAGTACTTTCATTCTTTAATCTGTTAGTGAGCGGATAAGCATTTGTATCCAGCATCCAGCACCAGCATCCAGCACCAGCATCCAGCATCCAGCATCCAGCATCCAGCATCCAGCATCCAGCATCCAGCATCCAGCATCTAAGCTGTAATCAATCCTCAATAAAATCAATCACGGCCCTGGTGATATATTCAATCTGTTCATCATCCAATTCGGTGTGCATTGGCAGCGATATGACCTCCTTCACCAGGCGGTTTGTTACGGGGAAATCCGAATCCTTGTAACGGTCATCCATATATGCCTTTTGCTTATGAAGGGGGATGGGATAATAAACGCCACAAGGAATTTCCTTTGTATTGAGATGTTCCACCAGAGCATCCCTTTTGCCATTGGTTATTCGCAATGTATATTGATGAAATACATGGCAATCGCAGATGGCACATATTTCCGGACAACTACTTACAGTTGCCGGAACATGAATATTCTCCCGTCCTTTGAATGCGCTGGAATATTTTCGGGCGGCATCTCTTCGCCTGTTACAATAGGCATCGAGTTTTGGTAACTTTGCCCGAAGCACCGCTGCCTGTATGGAATCCAATCTGGAATTTACCCCGACAACGTCGTGGTGGTAACGCTCGTACATCCCGTGATTCACAATTCCCCTGATAAAATGAGCCAGATCATCGTCATTGGTAAAAATAGCCCCGCCGTCACCGTAACAGCCAAGATTCTTAGAAGGGAAAAAGGATGTTGAGCCAACATGACCTATGGTTCCGGCTTTCTGCTTACGCCCGTTATTGAAGGTATAATCCGCACCTATCGCCTGGGCGTTATCCTCAATAACATGCAAACTGTTTTTTTCTGCAAGCTTTAAAATGGCCTCCATATCGGCACATTGACCAAAAAGGTGGATCGGGACAATTGCTTTCGTACGGGCAGTAATGGCCTGCTCTAAGGCCTTCGGATCAATGTTAAAAGTATTGGGCAGCACATCTACAAGAACCGGGGTAAGCCCAAGCAAGCCAATAACTTCAACGGTTGCTGCAAAGGTGAAATCTGCCGTAATCACCTCATCCCCGGGTTTCAATCCAAGGCCCATCATGGCTATCTGCAATGCATCTGTTCCGTTGGCACACGGAATAACGTGTTTTACCCCCAGGTATTCCTCCAATTCTTTCTGAAAAGTATGTACCTGGGGGCCATTAATAAATGTGGCCGTTTCCAGAATTTGGGAAATAGAAGCATCCACTTGTTCTTTTATGCCTTGGTATTGACCTACAAGGTCTACCATTTGAATTTTCCTCATAAAAAAGCGTTGGCAGTCGTTGAATCCCTTTAACCGTGGGAACGGTTGGGCAATATTACAAAAATAAGGAACGGCCACAAACGAATTGAACAAAGAAGCGTAATTTAGCCATAAATTATCCGCCCGTGTTTTTCCTTTATGATCTGGCCCTCCATATAACTTCCATCTTCCTGAAATTGATTGCCGTATTCTCTCCGAAAATCAACCTCTTTGTGAAGGGAAGGAAAGAAACATTTCCCATTTTAGAAGGGAATATCTCCCGGAATGATGCCATTTTATGGATCCATTCGGCTTCCTTAGGAGAATTTGAACAGGGCCTGCCGGTGATGCGGGGACTCAAGGCGGCATATCCCTCCCATAAAATAGTACTAACCTTCTTTTCCCCATCCGGTTATGAAATAAAAAAAAATACCCCGGTTGCCGATATCGTTTGTTATTTGCCTTTGGATACGATTTCTAATGCACAAAAATTTGTGACCCTTGTGCATCCTGAAATCGCAGTATTCATAAAATACGAAATATGGCCAAATTATTTAAAGGTGTTGGAAAGAAGTAATATTCCTTCCTTTGTGATTTCGGCGATTTTTAAAATTGATCAGGTTTACTTTAAATGGTATGGTGGGTTTATGCGCATGGCATTACAAAAAATATCCCATTTTTTTGTACAGAATGAAGTATCAGCGGAAATGTTGCGGTCCATAGGGCTTAACAATAGCACCGTAAGTGGCGATACCCGTTTCGACAGGGTATCGGAAATTCTGGGTCGAGATAATTCTTTGCCCTTTATGGAAGACTTTAAGCAATTGGGCAAATGTATTGTGGCCGGAAGCACCTGGCCAGAGGATGAAAAAATTTTAGTTCAATACATCAATGATTCGGACAGGCCCCTCAAGTTTGTGATAGCCCCGCATACCATAAAGAAGGACCATATTAGAGACCTGAGAAAAATAATAACAAAAAAAAACATCCTTTATTCGGAGCACCAAAATTTGGACCTCACCGGTTACGAGGTGCTCATAGTGGATACCATTGGGCTTTTGACCAAAATTTACAGTTACGCGGATATTGCCTATGTTGGGGGCGGGTTTGCTACAGGTTTACACAATACTCTTGAACCCGCCGTATTTGGGATACCGGTTATTATTGGCCCCGCCTATAGGGGATTTAAGGAAGCAGAGGACCTGGTTGAGCGGGAAGGTATCTTTGTGGTACGGGATATGCGGGATTTGGAGGATATCACAACTAAATTATTGGATGATAAAGAATTCTGTCGGCGAACTGGAAGTACAAATACCTCCTACATTCGGGGTAATAAAGGTGCAAGCATCCAAATAATAGACCATATTCGTACGTTATTATAGGGAATAATCAAATATGTATAATGAAATTTGCCCCATTTTCAATCTTGTCGCTGCTTTCATGCATGCTTTCAGTAGCCTGCAAAAATGATAAGGAACAGGATAAGGATTCCTTCCCTAGCGGAGTACGGTTCCAGCGGTTCCTGCACAAAAGGAAGGTAATGGAGAAGCGGATACAAGGCTGAAAACCGTACCCCAGGAATCGAAATCGGAAAGAACCATTGGAAAGAACGAAGCCAAAAATTTTTTAGACACCCTTTGCCCTAAAACTACCCGATAACTTGATCGCTGATTTTCTTATCTTTTTTTCGCTAGTTTTACGCTAACGACTAAACTGGCATTATGAATACCAAGATCTTAAGAATTTCCCTTATCGCTGCCCTGGCTGGTTTTTTATTTGGCTTTGATACTGTCGTAATATCCGGCGCTGAAAAAAAACTACAATTACTTTGGGAGTCCTCGGATGCTTTTCACGGAACTGTTGTCATTGGTATGGCTCTTTTTGGCACAGTGATAGGGGCTATGCTAGGCGGCATCCCTACCAATAAAATAGGAAGAAAGAAAACCCTTATGTGGATCGGAATTTTATATTCCGTTTCGGCGGTAGGCTCGGCATTGGCCAATGACCCCGTTTCGTTCGGCATATTTCGTTTTATCGGCGGGTTGGGTATTGGAGCCTCTACAGTAGCCGCACCTGCCTATATCTCGGAAATTGCTCCTGCCAAAGATAGAGGAAGACTTGTAGGGTTCTACCAGTTTAATATCGTTTTAGGAATACTCATCGCCTTCTTCTCCAACTACCTTCTAAGTGGTATTGGAGAAAATGATTGGCGCTGGATGGTTGGCGTGGAAGCGTTCCCGGCAATCATTTATACCCTATCTGTTTTAACCGTTCCCGAAAGTCCCCGGTGGCTTCTTACAAAAAACAGGACGGTAGAGGCGGGCCAAATCCTGGCTACCGTTAATCCGGAACTTTCGATAGAGGACCTTCATGCACAAATGATAGCAAGTGGGGACAAAGTAGAAGATAAAGAAAACATCTTCATAAAAAAATACCGGTTCCCTCTAACCTTGGCTTTTCTGATTGCCTTTTTTAATCAGTTTTCAGGGATCAATGCATTTCTCTATTATGCCCCCAGAATATTCGAGGCCGCAGGGCTCGGGGAAAGCACGGCGCTGTTGAGTAGCATTGGCATTGGTTTTACCAATCTGATCTTTACCCTTTTTGGGATTTTTCTTATAGATAAATTGGGGCGCAAGCAACTTATGTATTACGGTTCGGCCGGGTATATAATTTCGCTGTCGTTGGTAGCTGCTGCTTTCTTGTTAGACTGGCAAGGTATGGCAGTGCCGATATTCTTATTTTTGTTTATCGCCTCCCATGCCATTGGCCAGGGCGCCGTGATATGGGTATTTATATCCGAGATATTCCCCAATCATTTAAGAGGTTCCGGCCAGGCCTTCGGAAGTTCCGTGCATTGGGTTTTGGCATGGCTCATACCTTCCTCTATCCCTTTCCTCTTTTCCTGGATAGGGCCCGGGCCGGTTTTTGCATTTTTTGCTTTTATGATGGCTTTACAACTATTGTTTGTACGGTTTATGATGCCGGAAACCAAGGGAGTGCCGCTTGAGGAATTAGGGAAGAAACTGAGTAGCGGTATAGTGTTCCCTAAGATAAGCAAAAGGTAATACACCGAGGAATAAAGCAGCATATCCTCTAATTATATTGACTTCAGCGCATTTAGTCGAAATATAGCTTCTATCTCATTAATTTTTACGCATTTATACGTAAATTGTAGTAAATTATATGAATTATGGAAGAAGAATTAGATTTTGGCACACGGATGCTTAACGGCTTTCTTAAGATTATGTGTATAATACTGGTTGCAATTTTAATAGGAGTTGTGGTTTGCCTCTTATTGGCAGCTGTTGGAATTTTATAACCCGTACGCCTTATTCGATCCCCAATCTTACCCTTTAACAACAGGTTTTTTTTATTCTGAAACATTCTTTCGGTTTTCCTTTTGATCCTATTTTCTACTTATTATAAAGTTTATTCCTAAGATTTTTCACTTCTGTTAATTGAATTAGCCGTATCACCCCTTTTTGGTCTAGTTGCAAGTGCCATAAAATCGGATTTATTATTTTTCTTTAACTTTTTGTTTTATTTTCTTTCAAAAATTATTCCATTATCGACGAAAGGATACATTTTTACGTTTAACATCAATATTTTTATCAATTGAGGTTGTTTTTTAGCCAATATTTATTTTATTTTCGCAGATCATGGACTAAATTGAGCATTTCATCGTATATAGCATATAGTCTTTGTGGCCATTAATAACTGTCAGTACCCGATCATTAGTATGAACCATCTTTTTACTACTATAGCTTCTTTTTGGCATTTCTTTATTGCTATTCATAGCTCATTTCATTTTTCTAATGTTATACCCGATTGAAATTATTATTAACCCCATAAATATGTAACCTATGAAGTCAAAAACTACTCTACTTATTTTTTTAACGGCTTTATTTACTTACCAGGTCCAGGCCCAATGTACAGGGGCCCAGTTTCAGGAAGTAAATGGTATTGCCGTTATTGAAGCCGAGAACGGCAACCGACCGTCGGCCTGGAACCAGGAATCCGGCGTATCGGGATTTACAGGCAATGGCTACATGGCGTACAGGGGAGGCAACTCCTTTAATGGCCCCAGTAGCAACGTTGCATCATACACCGTGAGGATTAATTCTCCGGGAACCTATCGCTTCAAGTGGCGCAACAGAATTGGAATTATCGCCAGTTCAAATGCCAATACTGAACATAACGATTCATGGTTGCGATTCCCGAATGCCTCTGATTTCTACGGACAAAGAGGGAGCAGCCGAATTCGCCCACGTGGAAGTGGAAACAACGGCCCTTTTCCGGAAGGCGCAAGCGGTAATGGCTATTTTAAAATCTATACCAATACCTTGGGATGGAACTGGTCTACCCAGACCAGTGACAACGATCCGCACGCAATTTATGCGGTATTCAATAGCCCGGGAGTCTATACGATCCAGGTTTCAGGAAGATCACAGGGTCATTTCATTGACCGAATGATCCTCTATAAAGAAGGCAGTTATTCGGCGAGTAGTGCTGAGAGTTTGTCCAGGGCTCAAACCAATTGTGGCGGAGGATCACCACCGCCACCGCCACCACCACCGCCACCACCGCCGCCACCGCCACCAGCTGATAACGAGGCGCCCTCCGTAAACATCACGAACCCAAGCAATGGACAGGACTTTGATGCGGGGAGCGATATCACTGTTGGATTATCTGCCAGCGATGACGATGGAAGTATCGCAAAACACGAAATTTTTGTTAATAATACGCTGGTTGATTCTGATGGTTCATCCTATAGCCCACATCAAATCACAAATATTGCCGAGGGTAGTTACACCATAAGGGCAACGGTTACGGATAACGGAGGCCTTACGGCTTCGGCTACCGTAAACATTACAGTGAGCGGCAGTGCACCGCCACCGCCACCGCCACCACCGCCACCGCCACCACCGCCACCGCCACCGCCACCAGCTGATAACGAAGCGCCCTCCGTAAACATCACGAACCCAAGCAATGGACAGGACTTTGATGCGGGGAGCGATATAACTGTTGGATTATCTGCCAGTGATGAAGATGGAAGCATCGC